>NZ_JBVJCT010000048.1:0-57073 GCF_055588305.1 Streptomyces sp. NPDC042002
GGCATGAAGCCCTGCACGGCGGCCAGGATCGCGTAGTCACCGCAACCGGGGCACCAGCGCACCTCCTGATCGGACTTGAAGTCCTTCATGGACTGTCTGGCCTCGGCCTTGGGGACGAGAGAAAGCGCCTCGATCGTGCCCGAGCCTTCCGCTGACGTGTCAGCCATCGATGGCCTCCTTGAGAGCCGCGGCGAGCTGCTCAGCCTTGAACGGCATGCCGTTGACCTGGTTGTACGAGTGAGCGTCCACCAGATACCTCGCCCGGACGAGGGTGGCGAGCTGACCGAGGTTCATCTCGGGGATCACCACCTTGTCGTAACGCTTCAGCACCGCGCCCAGATTCCGCGGGAAGGGGTTGAGATGACGCAGATGGGCCTGCGCGATGTGCTCCCCGGCGGTGCGCAGCCGGCGGACCGCCGCGGTGATCGGCCCGTAGGTCGAACCCCAGCCCAGGACAAGGGTGTTGGCCGCCGTCTCGGTGCCCGCCGTGGGGTCGTCGACGTCGAGGTCGGGGACGTCGATACCGTCGATCTTGGCCTGGCGGGTGCGGACCATGAAGTCGTGGTTGGCGGGGTCGTAGGAGATGTTGCCACTGCCGTCCTGCTTCTCGATACCGCCGATCCGGTGTTCCAGGCCGGGAGTTCCCGGGATGGCCCAGGGGCGGGCGAGCGTCTGCGGGTCGCGCTTGTAGGGCCAGAAGACCTCGGTGCCGTCGTCCAGGGTGTGGTTGGGGCCCTGGGCGAACTGCACGCGCAGATCAGGGAGTTCGTCGGTCTCCGGGACGCGCCAGGGCTCGGAGCCGTTGGCCAGGTAGCCGTCGGAGAGCAGCAGGACGGGCGTCCGGTACGTCAGCGCGATCCGGGCCGCCTCGATCGCCGCGTCGAAACAGTCGGCCGGGGTGCGAGGGGCGACGATCGGCACCGGCGCCTCGCCGTTGCGCCCGTACATCGCCTGGAGCAGGTCGGCCTGCTCGGTCTTGGTCGGCAGGCCGGTCGACGGGCCGCCACGCTGGATGTCGATGACGAGCAGGGGCAGTTCGAGGGAGACGGCGAGCCCGATCGTCTCCGACTTCAGCGCCACACCGGGACCGGAGGTGGTCGTCACGCCCAGCGAGCCGCCGAAGGCCGCGCCCAGTGCGGCACCGATGCCCGCGATCTCGTCCTCGGCCTGGAAGGTGCGCACCCCGAAGTTCTTGTGCCGGCTCAGCTCGTGCAGGATGTCGGAGGCCGGGGTGATGGGGTACGAGCCCAGGTAGAGCGGCAGATCGGCCTGCCGGGAGGCGGCGATCAGGCCGTACGACAGGGCGAGGTTCCCGGAGATGTTGCGGTAGGTGCCGGTCGGGAAGGCCTTCGAGGCCGGCGCGACCTCGTAGGAGACGGCGAAGTCCTCGGTCGTCTCGCCGAAGTTCCAACCCGCCCTGAACGCGGCGAGGTTGGCGGCCGCGATGTCGGGCTTCTTGGCGAACTTGGTCCGCAGGAACTTCTCGGTGCCCTCGGTCGGCCGGTGGTACATCCACGACAACAGGCCCAGCGCGAACATGTTCTTGGAGCGCTCGGCCTCCTTGCGGGAGAGCTCGAACTCCTTGAGCGCCTCGACGGTCATCGTCGTGAGCGGGACGGGATGGACGTTGTAGCCGTCCAGCGAGCCGTCCTCCAGCGGGTTGGTCGCGTAGCCGACCTTCTGCATCGCCCGTTTGGTGAACTCGTCCGTGTTGACGATGATCTCGGCGCCGCGCGGCACATCGGCGATGTTCGCCTTCAGGGCGGCCGGGTTCATGGCCACGAGGACGTTGGGCGCGTCGCCCGGCGTGAGGATGTCGTGGTCGGCGAAGTGCAGTTGGAACGACGAAACGCCCGGCAGGGTGCCTGCGGGCGCGCGGATCTCGGCGGGGAAGTTCGGCAGGGTCGAGAGGTCGTTGCCGAAGGAGGCGGTTTCCGATGTGAAGCGGTCGCCGGCGAGTTGCATACCGTCACCGGAGTCCCCCGCGAACCGGATGATGACCCGGTCGAGCCGGCGGACGTCCTTCGCCCCCGGCGGTTTGCGCTGCTCGCCTACGACGGCTTCGTCGGCCTGTTCCGTTGGGCTGCTGACCTTGCTCGTCACTGAACTGGACCTCCTTTGAGGCGGCTGTCCGGGAGTGGCCCTTCCCGCAGACCCTTCCTTTTCCAACCCTACGTCGGTAAGGGTCGCCTTCCTTGGGCCATTCGCATGATGGACGCAGTTTTGAGACCCCTGACAACCTGACTTGTCATGATTTTTTCCCGCCCCCGGGTCCTTTCCTCGAACGACGCTCCCCGCTCACGCTTTGGTTCTGCTCGACAACTGACAGACTGTCAGTTCGTCATGAGTTCAGGTACGTGAGGACGGCCAGAACACGCCGGTGATCCCCGTCACTTTGTGACAGGCCGAGTTTCTGGAAGATGTTGCTGACGTGCTTCTCGACGGCACCGTCGCTGACCACCAGCTGACGGGCGACGGCGGAGTTCGTCCGGCCCTCGGCCATGAGCCCGAGAACCTCCCGCTCCCTCGGCGTCAGCCCGGCCAGCACGTCCTGCTTGCGGCTGCGGCCGAGGAGCTGAGCCACGACCTCCGGGTCCAGCGCGGTACCCCCCTGGGCCACCCGCACCACCGCGTCCACGAACTCACGCACCTCGGCGACCCGGTCCTTGAGCAGATAGCCGACACCGTGACTCGAACCGGCCAGCAGTTCGGTGGCGTAGCGCTCCTCCACGTACTGCGACAGCACGAGCACACCGAGTCCCGGATGGGCCTTGCGCAGCTGCACGGCCGCCCGCACGCCCTCGTCGGTGTGCGTCGGCGGCATCCGTACGTCCGCGACCACGACGTCCGGCAGCGCGTCCTGCGCCGCGAACTCGGTGATGGTCTTGATCAGCGCTTCGCCGTCCCCGACCCCCGCCACGACGTCGAGCCCGCGGTCGGTCAACAACCGGGTCAGGCCCTCCCTGAGCAGCACTGAATCCTCGGCGATGACGACCCGCACCCTGTCCTCCACGATTGCTCGGCCCCCCAGAGCCCACCCCGGCCCGCCCCCGGCTCCGCCGGGTTCGTGCCCGCTCGTACGACAGACCCCAGCATTCCAGCATTCGGACCGGGGCGCGCCCGAGTGACGTGAATCGCGAGGTGAACACCGGGGTGAGTGTCGCGAGATGAACACCGTGGGGGAACGGGCGCCCGGTTACCCCACCGGGAGGTGGGCGCCGGTGGGGTCGCCCGGGCATTCCGGTGCCCCACCGGGGTGGCCCCGGTGGGGCACCGGCGGTGCCGGGTGTCTCAGGCCCGCCAGGGCAGCTCCGCCGTGATCCGGGTGGGTCCGGCGACCGGCGAGTCCACCACCAGGATTCCGTCCACCGCGTCGAGCCGCTCCGCGAGCCCCGCGAGACCCGATCCGTCGGAGGCGTCGGCCCCGCCGACCCCGTTGTCGCCGACCTGGATCATCAGCCGGTTCTCGACGCGCCACACATCCACGGTCGCCCGGGTCGCACGGGAGTGCTTGCTGATGTTCTGCAGCAGCTCGGAGACGGTGAAGTAGGCGATCCCCTCGATCGCGGGCGCCGGCCGCGCCGGCAGATCAACCTCCACCTGCACCGGCACCGTGCACCGCGAGGCCACCGCGGACAGCGCCGCGTCGAGCCCGCGGTCGGTCAGCACCGCCGGATGGATACCGCGCGCGAGGTCCCGCAGCTCCTGAAGCGCCGTCTTGACCTCGCCGTGCGCCTCGTCCACCATCCGCGCCGCGGCCTCGGGGTCCTCGGCCAGCTTCTCCTTGGCGAGCCCCAGGTCCATCGCCAGGGCGACGAGCCGGGCCTGCGCCCCGTCGTGCAGATCGCGCTCGATACGGCGCAGATCGGCGGCGGCCGCGTCGACCACGACTCCCCGGTCGGACTCCAGCTCCCCCACGCGCGTGGCCAGCCGCGAGGGGCCGAGCAGCCCGTGCACCATCAGCCGGTCCACGCTCGTCAGCGCCCGCACGATCCACGGGGTCGCCATCGTGAAGAGCAGCCCCACCAGCGCGGTCACCGTGATCTCGAACGGGTTGTCCAGATACACCGAGTGCGACCCGTCGCCGTACAGCTGGAGTCCGCCCTGCCCGCCGTACATCGGGAAGACCCAGAACCACAGCGGATACGTCAGCAGTGCCCACCCGTACGTCCAGAAGCTCAGGGTCACGGCGAAGGAGAACACCGACCACGGGAACTGGACCACCGCGTACAGCAGGTGCCGCCACGACGTGCCGCTCTTGAGCACGGCGCCCATCCACGCCATCGCGCCGTGCTTCCTCATCCTCAGCGGCTCGGGCTCGGCCACCTCGACACCGAGCAGTCCGCGCGCACGCGCCCGCTCCAGCGAACCGAAGCCGCGGCAGCCGGCCAGCGCGGCGGCGAGCACCGGGATGCCCAGGAAGGTGATCAGCAGGCCCGCGCCGAGCGAGACCATCGTGACGGCGAACGTGAACATGATGATCCCGAGCGGCAGGCCCAGCATCACATAGCCGAACTCGCGCCAGCTGCGGGCCTCGATCGGCGCCCGCAGCGGGGCCGGAAGGCGGTGCCGCCGCTCACCGGCACCCGCCTCGTCGAATCCGGGCCCGCTCCGGTGCCCGTATCCGTGTCCGTACTCCGTGGCCATCGGTCCGTCCGTTCTCTCGTCTCGCCCTGCGCCTCGACCGTCTTGTCCCGCGCCCCGACTCGTTGCGCGCGTCGGCTGCTCCCTCAAGCCTGCCGCTCGGGACGCCGGCCGGACATGGAGCGGATCGGCGTCTTGAACGGGGGGTTTTCCCTACCTACCTCACTCCGCACCCACCTCGCTCCGCGAACCCGGGCGGGGGCTTCTGCCCGGAAGTCTCCGCGCGGAGCCGACAGCCGGAGGTCTCCAGTCGGAGGTCTCCATCGAGTGAACCGGGCGCGCGGCCCCGCCCTCGTTCCTTCGCGGCCTCCTGCCCCCTGACGACGAAATCGCTTACTGCGCGGGCTCGTCCTGGCGTCCCCGCCACGGGAGTTCGGCCGTGATGACCGTCGGGCCGCCCACCGGCGAGTCGACGACGAACAGGCCGTCCACCGCGCCGAGCCGGTCCGCGAGCCCCGCCATACCCGTACCGCCGTCGAGGCCGGCCCCGCCGCGGCCGTCGTCCCGGACCTGGATGAGCAGGCGCTCGTCCGTCCGCCAGACGTCGACGGACGCGGACCTCGCCCCGCTGTGCTTGCTGACGTTCTGGAGCAGCTCGGAGACGGTGAAGTACGCGATGCCCTCGATCGCGGCGGCCGGCCGTGTGTCCAGTTCGGCGGTCACCTTCACGGGCACGGTGCACCGCGAGGCGATCGAGGACAGGGCGGCGTCCAGACCCCGGTCGGTGAGGACCGCCGGGTGGATACCGCGGGCCAGATCCCGCAGTTCCTGAAGGGCGAGCTTCACCTCGCCGTGCGCCTCGTCGACCATCGACGCCGCGGCGTCCGGGTCCTCCAGCAGCTTCTCCTTCGCCAGGCCGAGACCCATCGCGAGATTGACGAGCCGGGCCTGCGCCCCGTCGTGCAGATCGCGCTCGATACGGCGCAGATCGGCGGCGGCCGTGTCGACCACGACCCCGCGGTCCGACTCCAGTTCGGCGATGCGCCGCTCCAACTCGTCGGAGGGCGACAGCAACCCGCGCACCATCGCCCGGTCCACGTTCGTCAGCCCCCGCGCGATGAACGGCAGCAACGGCCACAGCACGAACAGCGACACGAGCGTCACCGCGAAGGTGACGATGCCCCAGGGCAGCCGTATGAAGTCGTACAGCACCGCCCGCCAGCCCACCGGGTCCTTCAGGCTCGACCACAACCAGCCGAAGAAGCCGGTCCGGCGCACCGGCAACGGGCTCGGCTCGTCGATCCGCAGCCCCAACAGCCGCCGCGCCCGCGCCCGCTCCGCCTTGCCCAGTTGCCGCGAACCCCGCAGCCCGGCCGCGAGCAGCGGCAGTCCTACGACCGTCACCGCGAGCCCCGCGCCCGTGGCGAGCATCGTCACCACGAACACGAATCCGATGATCGAGGCCGGCAGGTTCGCCAGGAGATGGGCGATCTCCAGCCAGGTCTGCCGGCCGAGGGCGGGTCTCGCGGCGGGCAGCCGGTCACCGTCGGACGGTTCGTCCGGCGGACTGGTGGGCGTGATGCGTTCGGTCATATCCGCTAGCCTGCCCGGCGGCGCGCCGCCGCGCCATGAGGTGGGCCGCCGCGATGCACTGGGGAAAACCCCACCCCCAGAGGTGAGGACCGACGTGCCGACAAGCCGGCACGGGATACGAAGGCGAGCCGGCACCGGATGTGACGACGGGGTGCCGCCGGGACGCGTTCACACCGTGAGACGTGAACGCGTCACCGGTGGCCGAGGGATGGTCGAGGCGTGACGGGCTGCTTACGCTCTCTTTAGCAGGCCCTAGACTCCCGTCCGTACAGATCGTCGAACATGGCGCATCACAGAGTGCGCGACGGCGCACGACGGGGCGCAACGAGGTCAGGGAGTGAGGGGCTGACGTGCCGGAACCGACCGTTGTCACGGCGACCGGAACCGTCGTCGCGGCGGACTACTTCCGGTCCTACTCGGTCGTCGGGCTGCTCGCCGTCGTGGGCGTGCTGTTCGTCGCCGTCGCCTTCGGGGCCGGCCGCCTGCTGCGGCCCGTGGTCCCGACCCCCGAGAAACTCCTGACGTACGAGTGCGGCGTCGACCCCGTCGGCGAGGGCTGGGCCCACACCCAGGTCCGCTACTACATGTACGCCTTCCTCTACGTCATCTTCGCCGTCGACTCGATCTTCCTCTTCCCCTGGGCCACGGTCTTCGCCGCTCCCGGCTACGGCGCCGCGACGCTCGTAGAGATGTTCATCTTCCTCGGCTTCCTGGCCGTGGGCCTGCTGTACGCATACAAGAAGGGCGTCCTGACATGGACGTGACCCCCTCCGCCCCGGAACAGCCGGTGCCGCTGCCCGAGCCGAAGCGGCTCGGCGCGCTCGCCCGCCTCGCCCCCGAGCCCATGAAGGTGGTCCTGAACTGGGGCCGCCGCTACTCGCTCTGGGTCTTCAACTTCGGCCTCGCCTGCTGCGCGATCGAGTTCATCGCCGCGTCGATGGCCCGCCACGACTTCATCCGCCTCGGCGTGATCCCGTTCGCGCCGGGCCCCCGCCAGGCCGACCTGATGGTCGTGTCGGGCACGGTCACGGACAAGATGGCGCCCGCCGTCAAGCGCCTGTACGAGCAGATGCCCGAGCCGAAGTACGTCATCTCCTTCGGCGCCTGCTCCAACTGCGGCGGCCCGTACTGGGACTCCTACTCCGTCACCAAGGGCGTCGACCAGATCATCCCCGTCGACGTCTACGTCCCCGGGTGCCCGCCCCGCCCCGAGGCTCTGCTCCAGGGCATCCTCAAGCTCCAGGAGAAGATCGCCCGGGAATCGCTGGGGGAGCGCTACGGGTCCGACGCGCCGCGCCCGTCGGCCGCCGCACTCCAGAGCGGCCTGATGAAGCCACCGGCCTCGCCCACGGAGACACCGCCCGCATCCGAGCAAGGTCCGGCCACGTCCCAGGAGGATCGGGCCGCATCCCAGGAGAGTCCGGCCGCCGCCGCCACGGAGGGTCCGGCCTCGCCCACGGACAAGCCAGCCGCATCCCAGGAGAGGGCGGTCGCCTCCGGGAGCAAATCGACCACCGCTCCGACGGATCCGACCCCTCCTCAGGCAGATCCGAGTGCTCCCGGGGCGACCTCGACCGCTCCCGGGGTGGATCCGGCCGCCCCGGGCGAGGAGGACCGATGACCGTCGGCTGGCTCCCCGGCCCCGCCGAGGAACTCTTCGGCCCCGACTCCACGGCCGAGGAGTCGTACGAGGTCCTGACGGTCGACGTACCGCCGGCCTCCTGGATCGCGGCCCTGGAAACGGCCCGCGACGCGCTCGGCTGCACCTACTTCGACTGGCTGAGCGCCGTCGACGAACCCGGTACGGGCTTTCGCGTCTCGGCCCACGTCGTGGCCCTGTCCCCGGTACGCCGCCTCCTCGTCCGTACGACCGTCCCGCACACGGCCCCGGTCCTCCCGTCGGCGGTCTCCGTGTACGCGGGAGCCGCCTGGCACGAGCGCGAGACCCACGAGATGTTCGGGGTGACGTTCGAGGGCCACCCCGGCCTCGACCCCCTGCTCCTGCCGGAGGGTTTTGAAGGCCACCCCCTCCGCAAGGACTTCGTCCTGGCCGCCCGCGTCGCCAAGGCCTGGCCCGGCGCGAAGGAACCCGGCGAGTCCGAGCACGGCGGCCCGAAGCGCCGCCAGATGCTGCCGCCCGGCGTCCCCGACCCCAACGAGTGGGGCCCCCTCAAGGGCCAGCTCCCCCCGGCTCCGTCCCGCCCGGCCCGTGGCGCGGCCCGCCCCGCAGGCGACCGCCCGGTGCGCAGGGCCCGCACGGCGGGGGACGGCTCGGCCAGCCAGACGCCCGCCGCCCCTGCCGACGCCGGCGCGACCACGGGTGCCACGGACGCGGGTGCGGCTTCCGCCGGAGCGAGTGCCGTCTCCGGCGCGGAGGTCGCGCGGCCCGCCCGCCGAGCCCGCAGCGCAAGCCAGGGCTCCGCCACCCAACGAGCCCAACAGCCGCCCCCTTCGAACCCGACGCCTGCCTCGCAACAGCCGCCCCTTTCGGACCCGACGCCGACCTCGCAACCGACGCCTGCGACGGAACCGACGGATGCCTCCGCACCGACGGGCTCCACCGAACCGACGGTTCCCTCCGAACCGACCGCTCCGGCGAGTGCCTCCCCGGCAGCCGAGCCTGACTCCGCGACGACGCCCGTCAGAAGGGCCGCCGCGCCGCGCAGCTCCGATGCTCCCTGGCACCAGGCGAAGCCCGCGTTCGACGACTCGGAACCCAAGACGGATCGGGGACCGAAGCCGCCCGGGGTGACGCCGGAGCCGAAGCCCGAGGTGACGCCGGAACCGAAGCCCGAGGCCGGGCCCGCCCCGACCCCTGAGACGAACGCCGAGCAGGATTCTGGACCCGAGCCCGGGCCGGATATCGGGCCCGCGGCGACCCCTGAGGCGAAGCCTGGGCCCGAGCCGGATTCCGGGCGTGAGTCTGAGCCCCGGCCGGAGCCGATGCCCGGGTCGGAGTCCGAGCCGGAGCCAGGACAGGAGCCGAAGGCGAAGCCCGGCCCCGATCCGAAATCCGCCGATCCGAAATCCGCCGATCCGAAATCCGCCGACTCGAACTCCGCAGACCCGGAGTCGCCCCCCACTACCGACTCGAACCCCGCCCCCGCCCCCGACGACCCCTCCGGAGGTACGCAGTGAACGACGCTCTCGACGTCGCCCTACGCCTCCTCGTCGTCTTCGTCGTGTTCCTGACCTTCCCCCTGATCGTCGGCCAGACCGAGCACAAGGTGATGGCCCACATGCAGGGCCGCCTCGGCCCGATGTACGCGGGCGGCTTCCACGGCTGGGCCCAACTCGTCGCGGACGGCGTGAAGTTCGCGCAGAAGGAAGACATCGTCCCCGCGGGCGCGGACCGGCGCATCTTCCAGCTCGCCCCCGCCGTGGCCCTCCTTCCGTACCTCCTGGTCCTCCTCGTCATCCCGATCGGCCCGGGCGAGGGCGCGGTCGGCGAGGTCGTCGACGCGGGCATCTTCTTCGTCCTCGCCGTGATGGGCGTGGGCGTCCTCGGCTCGCTCATGGCGGGCTGGGCGTCGGCCAACAAGTTCTCCCTCCTCGGCGGCCTGCGCACAGCCGCCCAGCTCCTCGCGTACGAGCTCCCGATGCTCCTGACCGCGGCCTCGGTCGCGATGGCGGCCGGCACGGTCTCGCTCCCCGGCATCGTGGACGCCTTCCAGTGGTGGTGGCTGCCCTGGCAGATCGTCGGCGCGATCGTGTTCTTCGTCGCCGGCCTCGCCGAACTCCAACGGCCCCCCTTCGACATGCCCGTCGCCGACTCCGAGATCATCTTCGGCGCGTACACCGAGTACACGGGCCTGCGTTTCGCCTTGTTCCTGCTCGCCGAATACGCCGGAATCGTCGTCCTTTGCGGCCTGACCACCGTCCTCTTCCTGGGCGGCTGGCACGGCCCCTGGGGCGCCGACGGTCTCGGCTGGGTCTGGACCCTCCTGAAGAGCGCGGTCCTCGCCTTCGTCGTCATCTGGCTCCGCGTCACCTACCCCCGCCTGCGCGAGGACCAGCTCCAGAGACTCTCCTGGACCCTCCTCGTCCCTCTGTCCCTCGCCCAGATCGCCCTCACCGGCATCGTCAAGGTGGTGATCGCGTAACCATGGCCCCCATTCCTGGCTCCGGCCTCGCCAAGGGCCTGGCCGTCACCCTCCGCACGATGACGAAGAAGACCGTCACCGCGCAGTACCCGGACGCCCAGCCCCAACTCCCGCCCCGCACCCGCGGCGTCATCGCCCTCTTCGAGGAGAACTGCACGGTCTGCATGCTGTGCGCCCGCGAGTGCCCGGACTGGTGCATCTACATCGACTCCCACAAGGAGACGGTCCCGCCCGCCGCCCCGGGTGGCCGCGAGCGCAGCCGCAACGTCCTCGACCGCTTCGCCATCGACTTCGCCCTGTGCATGTACTGCGGTATCTGCATCGAGGTCTGTCCTTTCGACGCGCTGTTCTGGACCCCGGAGTTCGAGTACGCGGAGACCGACATCCACGAACTCACCCACGAACGCGACAAGCTCCGCGAGTGGATGTGGACCGTCCCGGCCCCGCCCGCCCTCGACCCCGGCGCCGAAGAACCCAAGGAAATCGCCGCCGCCCGCAAAACCGCCGACAAACTCGCCACCGAGCAAGCAGCGCAGGCCGAGCAAACCGAGCAGGCAGCTCGGGCAGCGCAGGCCGAGCAGGCAGCCCAGACCGACCCCTCGGCCTCCGCTCCGGCCGAGCCCCCGGCCACACCCCCCTCCGGTCCGCAGGAGGGACAGTCGTGACCCTCGCAGCAGTCACGGCCACGGCGGCCCACGCGACCACCACCGCCGGACACCACGGCTTCCTCTCCCCGACCGGCATCGAGATCTCCTTCCTCCTCGTCGGCCTGCTCACCTTCGGCGCCGCGATCGTCACCGTCACCACCAAGCAGCTGGTGCACGCCGCGCTGTGGCTGGTGGTC
Organism: Streptomyces sp. NPDC042002; assembly: GCF_055588305.1. NCBI lineage: Bacteria > Bacillati > Actinomycetota > Actinomycetes > Kitasatosporales > Streptomycetaceae > Streptomyces > Streptomyces sp. NPDC042002. The sequence continues at coordinate 11,125 of NZ_JBVJCT010000048.1, forward strand.
GCCCTCGGCGGCCTCGCCGTCGAATACCTCCTGCTGACGGCCGAGTTCATCGCCTGGGTGCAGGTCCTCATCTACGTCGGTTCCGTCGTCGTCCTCCTCCTGTTCGGTCTGATGCTCACCAGGGCTCCGATCGGGCGCTCCCCGGACGCCGACTCCGGCAACCGCTGGGCAGCCCTGACCGTCGCCGGCGCCTCGGCCGGCGCCCTCGTCTGGGTCGTCGTCGACGCCTTCCGCACGACCTGGGTCGATCTCAACGGCGCCGCCGCCGGTTCCACCGAGGTGACCGGAGCGAGCCTCTTCCAGAACTGGGTCCTCCCCTTCGAAGCGCTCTCCGTCCTCCTCCTCGCCGCCCTGGTCGGCGCGATCGTCCTCTCCCGCAAGGCGAAGGCGGACGCAGCCGCGACGACCACCACCCCGCGCGTCCCCGGAAGCCGCGACGGCAAGCAAGACAAGGAAGGTGTCCGCTGATGCACCTCGCCTATCCCGCCGTGCTCGCCGCCCTCCTGTTCTGCACGGGCCTGTACGGAGTCCTCGCGCGGCGCAACGCGATCCTGGTCCTGATGTCCGTCGAGCTGATGCTCAACGCCGTCAACCTGAACCTCGTCGCGTTCGACGTCTGGCTCTCCAAGGCCGCCCGCGACACGCTGCACTCCGGCCAGGCGCTGACCCTGTTCACCATCGCCATCGCCGCCGCCGAGATCGGCATCGGCCTGGCGATCGTCCTCGCCGTGTACCGCAACGGCGGCACCTCGGACATCGACAAGCTCCGTGACACCGCCGAGGGCCACGGCCCCGACGACCCCGACAGCGACGCCCCCGCGGCCGAGAAGGCTGAGGCCACCGCGTGACCACGACCACCCTCGCCGTCCTCGTCCCCCTCCTTCCGTTCCTGGCCGCCGCCGCCGGACTTCTCCTCGGCCGCACGGCCCCGGGCTTCGTCCGCCCGCTCGCCGTCCTGCCGACCCTCGTCTCGCTCGTCCTCGCCGTGCTGGTCGCGGTGCACCAGGGCGGCGGTCAGTCCATCGACACGCACACCGAATACATCCCGACCGGCTCGGTCCCCATCGAACTGGGCCTGCACATCGACGGCTTCGCCGCCCTCGTCGCCGTACTCGTCGGCGTCGTCGCCAGCTGCGTGCAGATCTACTCGACGGGCTACCTGCGCGACGACCCGCGCTACCCCTCGTACGCCGCTCTCGTCTCCCTGTTCACCTCCGCGATGCTGCTCGTCGTCTACTCCGGCGACCTGATGGTTCTCCTCGTCGGCTGGGAGGTCATGGGCATCTGCTCGTACTTCCTGGTCGGCCACTACTGGGAGACACCCGAAGCCCGCGCCGCCTCCCTCAAGGCCTTCCTGGTCACCAAACTCGGCGACGTCCCCTTCCTCATCGGCCTGTTCGCGCTGGCCACCGACGCCGGCTCCTTCCGGATCACCACGGTCCTCGGGACCGTCGTGAGCGGCGGACTGCACCACGCGACCGTGGTCGCCCTGCTGCTCCTCGCGGGCGTGGCGGGCAAGTCGGCGCTGTTCCCGCTGCACACCTGGCTGCCCGACGCGATGGCGGGCCCCACACCCGTCTCCGCGCTGATCCACGCCGCGACGATGGTCGCCGCCGGTATCTACTTCGTCGCCCGGCTCCTCCCCGTCTTCCAGGCCTCCGCGGCCGCGATGGTCGTGCTCGCCGTCATGGCCGGTGTCACGATGGTCGGTTCGGGACTCGCGGCGCTCGCCCAGGACGACATCAAGCGGGTCCTCGCCTACTCGACGATCGGTCAGCTCGGCTACATGGCCGGTGCCCTCGCCGTCGGCGACCGCGGTGCCGCCGTCTTCCACCTCCTCGCGCACGGCGCCTTCAAGGCGCTGCTGTTCCTCGCCGCCGGCGTGATCATCCACGCCTCCGGCACCAACTCGCTGGCCGTCATGTCCCGGATGAAGGACCTGCGCACCCGCGTCCCCGACGCCTACTGGACGATGACCGTCGCACTGCTCGCGCTCGCCGCGATCCCTCCCTTCAGCGGCTTCTTCTCCAAGGAGGCCGTCCTCGGCGCCGCCGAGCGCGTCGCCACCGGTCACACCGAGCAGGCCCCCGGAGCTTCCGGCTGGATCGTCCTGGTCACGGGCCTGGTCACCGCCGTCCTCACCGCCGCGTACGCGACCCGGCTGTGGCTGCTGGCCTTCCGGGGCCACGGAACCGAGGCCCCGGACCACGGCAGGCAACCGATCACCATGACGGCCGTGCTGTGGGTGCTCGCCATCCCCTCGCTCGCGTTCGGTCTGGCCTTCGGGCCGCTGCCCGACTGGTTCGACGGCCGCGATCTGACGCCGGTCCTCACCACCTCGGTGCTCGGCACAGGACTCGCCCTGGTCGGCGGGATCGTCACCTACGGAGCCTGGCGGCACACCACCGCCCTGGCGGTCCACGTTCCGATGGGCGCGGTCGCGGCCCACCCCGGCGCCGACGCCGGACAGGTCGAGGCCGAGGCCATCGCCGGCCACGCACCCGCCTTCGGAGACGTGGCCTACGCCCCCGACCCCGCGGACCCGGGACGGCTGCTGCTCGGCCCGCTGCACCGCCACGCGGCCGTCGGCTTCCACCTCGACGCCGTGTACACCGTGCTGTTCGTCCGCCCGGTCCAGGCCGGAGCCTCGCTCGTCCGGTTCCTCGACCGAGAGGTCGTCGACACCTATGTACGCGGTGCGGGCGCACTACCCCGCTGGCTCGGCACGGCCGTACGGCGTGCGCAGACCGGCAATGTGCAGACCTATGTGAGCGCGCTGCTCGCCGGCACCGTCGTCCTGGTGGTCGCCGCCCTCCTCGTCGCCACGGGAGCGTGAGCAGGCGTGATCGATATCAGTGAATCCGTGATGCAGATTCTTCTCGCGTTGATCGTCGTCGGCCCGCTCATCGGGGCCGCCGCCACCCTTCTGCCGACCCCGCCGGGGCTGAAGGGGAAGTCGCCCGAGCAGGCGGTGCTGCGGCACGGCGTCACCGTCACGGGCGTGGTCCTCATCGCCGCGATCGTCCTCGCGCTCGGCTTCGACCGCGACCATCCGTCGAAGATGCAGGCCACGACGGACATCAGCTGGATCCCCGCACTCCACGTGCGGATCCACCTCGGCGTCGACGGCATTTCCCTCCCCCTTCTGGTCCTGACCGCGCTGCTGACCTTCCTCTGCGCGCTGTACTCCTACTTCAAGATGCCCGCGGGCCCGACCCCGAAGGCATTCGTCGTACTGCTGCTCGTCCTCGAGTCCGGCACGCTCGCGACCTTCGCCGTCCTCGATCTGCTGCTGTTCTTCCTCGCGTTCGAGACGGTCCTCATCCCGATGTACTTCCTCATCGCCCGCTGGGGCGGTGCCCAGCGCCAGGCCGCGGCCTGGAAGTTCATCCTCTACACCCTGCTCGGTTCGGTCGTCATGCTGCTCGGCCTGCTCCTGATCGGAATCAAAGCGGGCACATTCGACATGGTGGCACTCGCCACTGACAACGGCCGGTCGCTGAGTACATCCGTGCAGGTCACCGCCGTTCTGGCGATCGGGATCGGGCTCGCGGTCAAGACGCCGATGTGGCCGCTGCACAGCTGGCTGCCCGACGCCCACACCGCCGCCCCGACCGTCGGCTCGGTCCTGCTGGCCGGCGTCATGCTGAAGATGGGCACGTACGGGTTCGTCCGGATCCTGCTGCCCATCGCGCCGGACGGCTTCCGGACGTTCGCCCCCTACCTCGCCGCCTTCGCCGTGGTCGGGATCATCTACGGCTCCCTGGCCTGCCTTGCCCTCGTCAGACAGGGAGCGAAGGGCGACCTCAAGCGGCTCATCGCCTACTCCTCCGTCGGCCACATGGGCTTCGTCCTGCTCGGGATCTCGACGATGACCCCGACCGGCGTGAACGGCGCGCTGTTCGCCAACATCGCCCACGGCCTCATCACCGGCCTCCTCTTCTTCCTCGTCGGAGCGCTGAAGGACCGCACGGGCACCACCGGCCTCGACACCCTCGCCGAGGAGACGGGCGCCGCGCTGTACGGCAAGGCCCCGCGCCTCGGCGGCCTGCTGGCCTTCGCCGCGGTCGCCTCGCTCGGACTGCCGGGCCTCGCCGGGTTCTGGGGCGAGATGCTGGCGATGTTCGGCGCGTTCGAGCCCGCCGCCGGCCTCAGCCGTCCTGCTTATCTGACGTTCATGACGATCGCCGCGTTCGGCACACTGCTCACCGCCGCGTACATGCTCATCGTGGTACGCCGGGTCTGCATGGGCGAGACGCCGCAGGGGTCGCCGAAACTCGCCGACGTCCAGAACTACGAGTTCGCGGCCTGGACGCCGCTCGTCGCCCTCACCGTCGTCGCCGGTCTGTGGCCCCGGGCCCTGCTCGGCCTGACCGACCCGGCCGTACAGCAGCTCCTCGCAGGAGGCACCCGATGAGTTCCCTGGTCCAGTCCGTCGACTGGCTCGCCATCGCGCCGCCCACCCTCGCGGCGGTCGTCGGACTCGTCGTGCTCGTCACCGATCTCTTCATCGGCGACGCGAGGAAAGCCGTGCTCGGCTGGATGTCCGTGGCGGGCCTCGCCGCGTCCGCGCTGTCGCTGCTGCCCCTCCGGGACGGCGAGCGGGCCACGTTCTGCCTGACGGGCGACGCGGACACCTGCAGCTACGTGGCGGACCACTTCACCCTGGCCATCCAGCTCCTGGTTCTCGGCGGCGCGCTCCTCGTCGCCCTGCTGTCGGTCACCGCTCTGAAGGACGCCGACAGGGAACTCCCTGAAGGGGAGTACTGGTTCCTGCTGCTCTCCTCGGCCGCCGGCGCCGCCCTGCTGCCCGCCTCCCGCGACCTCGCGACCCTCATCGTCGCCCTGGAAGTCGCCTCGCTGCCCGCCTTCGCGCTCGTCGGCATCAAGCGCGGCGACAAGAAGTCATCGGAAGCGGCCCTGAAGTTCTTCCTGTCCTCCGTCACCGCGACCGCGGTGAGCCTGATGGGCGTCAGCTTCGTCTACGCGACGACCGGCACCCTCTACCTCACGCGGATCGCGGACCGGATCCAGCACGTCGACGGACAGTTCCACACCCTCGCCCAGACGGGCGTCGTCCTCACTCTCGTCGGCTTCGCCTTCAAGACGGCCGCCGTGCCCTTCCACTTCTGGGTGCCCGACACCTACGTAGGGGCGCCCCTGCCGATCGCCGCCTACCTGTCGGTCGTCGGCAAGGCGGTCGGCTTCTCCGGGCTGATCCTCGTCACCGTCATCGCCTTCCCGTCGTACGCGGACGTCTGGGGCCCTGCGCTGGCGGCGCTGGCGGCCCTCACCATGACGGTCGGGAACGTCGGCGCCCTGCGACAGCGGTCCACGCGCGCGTACAGCGCGGTACGGCTGCTCGCCTGGTCCTCCGTCGGACAGGCCGGCTACCTCCTGGTCCCGATCGCGGCCGCCGCCTACTCCAAGGACGCCGAGAAAGCCATCGGCTCCACGGTCGCGTACGCCCTCATGTACGCGGCCGTCAACCTCGGCGCCTTCGCCGTGGCCGCCCTGGTGGCCCGCCAAAGCCCCCTGAACCGCATCAGCGACTACCGGGGCCTGTACGCCGAGAGCCCCCTCTCCGCGCTGGTCCTCGGCTTCTTCCTGCTCTGCCTCGCCGGTCTGCCGCCGGGCATCATCGGCCTGTTCGCCAAGGTGACCGTCTTCTCGGCGGCCGTCGACGCGGGGCTCGGCTGGCTGGCCGTCGTCATGGCCGTCAACGTGGTGATCGCGCTCTTCTACTACCTCCAGTGGACGACGCTGCTCTTCCGCGCTCCCGAGGGCGAGCCGGGCACGCGCCGCGCACCGGTTCCGCTGACCGCGGCCATCGCCGTGACGGCCGTCCTGGGTGTCGTCCTGTCCGGGGCGCCCCAGTTGATCCTGCGCTTCTCGGAGACCGTTCTCTTCTGAAGCGTCTCTTCTGATGCGTCTCTTCTGAAGCGGTGACCGGTTTCCCGTCCCGATCCCAACGGGGTCCCGCCACCCGATCCAACCGGTTTCCCCGCCCCGTTCAAGTGGCACGCGCGCGTGCCAGACCGCCGTTCGAATCACCCGGACGGCCCACGCGCCAGGCAGTGCGCACAAGGGAACTAGTGCTCTCCGTCTGGCGTTGACCAGTACGGGAGGGTCCACTGAAGAGTGGAAGCAGAGCATCAGCAGGCAATGGGTTCCCCTGCCGCACGACTTGGAGGGCGTACCGTGCACCGCCGGCACAATGGGCTCAGGACAGCCGTACTCCTCGGGGGACTGTCCGCACTCATCATCGTCATCGGCAGCTTCTTCGGGCGTACAGGCCTGATCGTCGCGCTGTTCATCGCGATCGGGACGAACGCGTACGCGTACTGGAACAGCGACAAACTGGCTCTACGCGCGATGCGCGCCCGCCCGGTGAGTGAGTTCGAGGCCCCGGCCCTGTACCGCATGGTCCGCGATCTCTCGACCCAGGCCCGCCAGCCCATGCCGCGCCTGTACATCTCACCGACGGAGGCACCCAACGCGTTCGCGACGGGCCGCAACCCGCGCAACGCGGCCGTGTGCTGCACCGAGGGGATCCTGCGCATCCTGGACGAGCGCGAGTTGCGCGGTGTCATCGGCCACGAGCTCAGTCACGTCTACAACCGCGACATCCTGATCTCGTCCGTGGCCGGCGCCCTCGCCTCCGTGATCATGTTCCTGGTCAACTTCGCCTGGCTGATCCCGGTCGGCCGGTCCAACGACGACGACGGTCCCGGCATTCTCGGGATGCTCCTGGTCATGATTCTGGGCCCGCTCGCCGCTTCCCTCATCCAGCTCGCCATCAGCCGCTCCAGGGAGTACGAGGCGGACGCGTCCGGTGCCCAGCTCACCGGTGACCCCCTCGCCCTCGCGAGCGCGCTGCGCAAGCTCGACGCCGGCACGAAGCAGCTGCCGCTGCCTCCCGAGCCGCGCATCGAGACCGCGAGCCACATGATGATCGCGAACCCCTTTCGCCCGGGACAGGGAATGTCGAAGATGTTCTCTACGCATCCGCCGATGGCGGAGCGCATCTCCCGGCTCGAGCAGATGGCAGGTCGTCAGCCGTGAAGACAATTCTGAACGTCATTTAGCTCATCCTGAGCGGCTTCTGGCTGTTCCTCGGATACCTGGCCGCAGGCGTCATCCTCTGCATCACCATCATCGGAATCCCGTTCGGGATCGTTCTTCTGCGTGAAGCATCACGCTCGGGTCGACCCGTCCTTCGATGACCATCGGGGGCAGGAGCCGAAGCTCCGGGAGAGGGACCTGCCCCACTTCCGCCAGGGCAGCGCACACACGGCTCCAGGTGGCGTTGGAGGCCCAGGCGTTGAAGTGCTTCGAAGCCTGGATGGTGGCGCCCGTTTCCTTGATCACGACCGGCCAGGACTTGCCGGTGCGCGCCTTGTAGAAGATGGCGTCCACGGACCGGCGAACGGTGCCCCGGCGCCCCTTGGGGAGCAGGGGAGCGTTCCTTGCCCATTCCTCGTCGGAGAGCTCGGCGGCAGGGATGCCGAGGCCGGCGGCGGCGTACCAGGCCCGCACCGTGCGGGGGACACCACCGCGCCGATCGTCGGGCACCGGGCCCGTGATCGTGACCTTCAGTTCCAGCATGGACAAGATCGCGGCTTGCTGCTCCGGGGCCATGCCCGGGAACGACTTCTTCGCTATGCCCGCCAGCGCGATGAGATCACGCGTGTGCCGGTCGGTCTCCTGCATCTTCGTCAGCCAGTCGGTTGCCTCGTCACGCAGGCTCTGAAGCTGTTGGAGTTCTTCGTTGAGGACCGCTGTAGCCGCCTCGATGTGAACAGGGACCACCTGCGCTGCCATGCGGGGTGCCCTGGACGGATCTAACGTTGAGGGAAGCCCGGCGCTCGCGGATGCTCGATGCTCCGCCACCGTTGCTCACCCGGCGCCGGAAGCCCACGGGAAGGCACCCAGACATGGCCACTGCGTCGGAAACCCCTGTCCTGGACACGCTCGCCGCGATGACGGTCGACTCGATCGAACGATGCGGGCTGGCCCCGGACATGCTGCTGCTCACGCGCATCGCGGCCCTGGCCGCCTCGGACGCTCCGCCGATCTCCTACATGGCCCATATCGGCCCCGCCATGGAAACAGGCGTCACAGCGGCCCAGTTGCAGGACGTCCTGGTCGCCATCGCTCCCATCGTGGGTACAGCCCGCGTCATGACGGCAGCGGGCAACATCACGGCAGCACTCGGCATCGCCATCGCTGTCGCCGACGCCGAACTCGAAGAGCAGGGCTGAGAACAAACGATCACCAGGCCAAGGCGAGGGGGACACGGCAGCACTCCGAGCGCCGTGTCCCCAGGCGACCCGGGGGCCGCAGGGCCAGGCAGGAGAGCCTCCAATGTCAAAGAACGCCACCACGGCGATGCGTATGTCGCCCCACGCGACACCCGCGGAGCGCGTGGCACTCGGCAAGGAGGCGCGGCGCCGCTCTCCACGGTCGGAACACGCGGTGTACAGACCCGGTCCGAAGAGACCGGACCCGCTGGCGATCCTGGAGGAGCAGTCCGCCGCCCGGGTGCAGGAGTTGGTACCGATCCGGTACAGCCGGATGACCGAGTCCCCGTTCCGGTTCTACCGGGGCGCCGCGGCGATCATGGCGTCCGACCTGGCCGGCAGTCCCGTCTCGGACATCGACGCGCAGTTGTGCGGAGACGCCCATCTGCTCAATTTCCGGCTGTTGGCCTCGCCGGAGCGGAAGTTGATGTTCGACATCAACGACTTCGACGAGACGCTGCCGGGTCCGTGGGAGTGGGACGTCAAGCGGCTGTCGGCGAGCTTCGTCATCGCCGGCCGGGCGAACGGCTTCGACGACGCCGAGCGTGCCCGGATCGTGAGCGGCACCGTGCGCTCGTACCGCGAAGCGATGATCCGCTTCGCCGGGATGAGCAACCTCGATGTCTGGTACGCGAGAATCGACGCCGAGCTCCTCAAGGACCTCACGACGGACCAGCTACGCAAGAGTGGGCAGAAGAAGCTGGACCGCGCCCTGGCGAAGGCCCGCTCGCGCGACACCGTGCAGGTCTTCGAAAAACTCACGCGCCAGGTCGACGGCCGACCGATGATCGCGCCGGATCCCCCACTGCTGGTCCCCGTTGCCGATCTGCTTCCCGACACCGAACGCACCGCGTTGGAGCGCCAGTTCCGGGGACTCATCGAGCGGTACGGGGTCACGCTGCCGTCCGACCGGCGCTTCCTCCTGGACGACTACCAACTCGCGGACGTCGCGCGCAAGGTGGTCGGAGTCGGGAGCGTCGGTACCCGGTGCTGGATCTTCCTGCTCCTCGGGCGGGACGGCCGCGACCCGCTGTTCCTACAGGCCAAGGAGGCCGACACCTCCGTCCTCGCCGACCACGTCGGGGCCAGCCAGTACCGCAACCAGGGCGAACGCGTGGTCGCCGGCCAGCGGTTGATGCAGGCGGCGAGCGACATGTTCCTCGGCTGGGAACGGGTGGGCGGCATCGACGGCAAGCGCCGCGACTTCTACGTACGGCAACTGCGTGACTGGAAGGGCATCGCGATGCCGGAGACGATGTCGCCCACGCAACTGGAGACCTTCGGCGGCGTCTGCGGCCTCACCCTCGCCCGCGCGCACGCACGGTCCGGCGACCGGATCGCGATCGCCTCCTACCTGGGCGGGAAGGACTCCTTCGACCGGGCCCTCGTGACCTTCGCGGAGGCGTACGCCGACCAGAACGAGCGCGATCATCAGGCACTCGTCGACGCGGTGAAGGCTGGACGGCTGCCCGCGGAGGACGTCCCGGCCGGGTGACCGGCCCTCGGGAGCCCGGCGTGACAGTCCGACGCGTTATCGCATCCCGTCCTGTGCCCGTCGGCCCTCTTCAACCGCGTTCACCACGACTCGGGCGGCCACGCCGAGCAGCAGAAGGTTGGCCGTGATCTGCCCCGTGACAAGGATCCGGGCCGCCTGGCTGCGCGGGCTGATGTCGCCGAATCCGACCGTGCTGAACACGGTCATCGTGAAGTACAGCGCGTCGGTCCTCGACAGCCCTTCGCTGAAACTGCCCGGCGCGCTGCGATCCAGCAGGTAGTCGGTCGTGGCAAAGAGCAGCAGGAACAACGGAAGTGCCGTCGCCAGAGCCGCCATCGCGCGCAGCCGTGGGCGCTCGGAACTCACGATGCCGCGCACTTGCCACCCGAGAAGCAGCGCCACCGCCACCAACCCTGCCACCAGCACGATGATCGACGTTGCCGTGAAGGCCGAGTCCAGTGGCAACAGGTAATAGGCGGCGACCAGGGCAGCCGCGACCAGCACGCAACGCACCGTCGTGAGCACGACCGTCCGACGTCCACCGCGCGACTTTCCGTCCACCATCCCCCTCTCGGACGCACCCGATGCCGTGACGAACCCGTCGCCTCGCCCGCTCGCGAACAGCCACTCTCCCCGAGCAACCGCGGTGCAGTAGGGGCGACGCACCACAAACTCGCCGAAATGGCTCGTGTGGACACCTTGCACGCCCCGGAACAGACTGAAAGGCATCCGCTGCGGAGGGATCACAGACACCGGAGGAATGAACGATGCCCGCTTCCGGTACCGGCCAGGCGACGACCTCCGCGAGCGGGTGGAACACCCGCCTGTACTGGCAGTGGATCGGCTACAACACGATCGCCTTCGTCACCGTCCTGACCGCCGGTTTCGTCCTGGCGCTGCTCGGCAGCGACGCCCTCCACCTCGATCTCGCCAGCGGCCACGTCCTGGTGGCACTCCTGGTCGCCACCCTCGGGGCCATCCTGTTCGGGGGCGTTCTGGGAGCCCTGCAATGGCTGGTCGTCCGGCAACGGGTACCTCTGCCACGAAAGGTGTGGATCACCGCCAACATCGGCCCGGCGCTGCTGGCCTGGCTCCTCGTGATCATGCCCGCCGTGATCAGCGCCCAGGACACCGACGGTGACGTGTCGACGACCTACCTGCTGGCCGCCAGCCAGAGCCTGGCGCTCGGCCCCCTGCTCGGCCTGTCGCAATCCATGGTGCTCCGCAAGGTCACCAGCCGCTGGGCCTGGTGGATCGGAGCCAACCTGGCCTCCTGGATCGTCGTCGACGCCGTCATCTACCTGCTGGGCCGCCTGACCGCCGACCTCGACGTCCTCACCGGCGACGGATCGCTCGTCGAGATCTGCCTGACCCTGATCGCCACAACACCCCTGACCGGTCGGGCCCTGCTGTGGGTACTGGCACCATCCGCCCTGACCGAAACAACGGCCCCACAGCCACCGTGACAAGCAGAACCAGACGTGCGCGTCTGGCAAGTGGCGCCAGTCGAGAGGCGTCAGGCGTCGCGACCGTACAGTTCAGCCGCGGTGTCGAGGGTGAGCCCGGAGCCGAAGTGCGGGCCCGCGCCGGTGTTGTAGACGTCGGAGATTCCTTGCGGATACGAGCCGAAGGCGATGATCGCTTCGGACCAGGCGTCGAGGTGGGCGATGAGCTCGTCCGCGTCGTCGCCCAAGGCGTCCAGGAGTGGGCGTTCGAGTTCGTCGGTGCGCACCTCGACTTCTTCCCGGAACGCCCGCCCGGCATCGGTGAGCTGCTCATCTCGGGTCGTCATGCCGCGACGGATGAGGCGGTCGAAACCAGCGTCCATGCCGGCGTCGGCCAGCCACGGCTCGGCGCGTAGGAGCGTGCTGGCAATCCCCACCACTGCTCGGTGAGCAGCAGGATCTCCACAGCGTCGGCGCCGCCGACCGCCCAGCAGATCACGTGGCTGTCGCCGCGGTGCTCGCGCACGAGGTCTGCGGCACGCCACAGTGCCCCAGCTCGTTCTCGGGGAAGCTGAGAGAACGCAGACCCCCGAAGATCGGGCGCCCCGCCCACGGGACTGCGGCGGCCGCGCGGCGCAGCAACTCGGTGGCACGTCCGACACCGTCGGACTGATCTCCGAGGATGCGGCGCAACATGGCCACCGCGCCTCGTTCCCGAGCTTGGAGGACAGTGTCCCGAGTGGTGGTCTGCCATCCCTTGTCACGCCTTGAGGCTGCTGACCAGCTCGCGGCACTCGCAGCCGCGCTCAGGACTGGTGGTCGTGCTGAACTCCAGCTAGGCCCCGGCAAGTTGAGCCTGCGGATCCCCCACGAATTGCAGAGCGAAATCGAAGTCGAGGTGGGGGACGGGAAGATGGAACTGGAGATCGAGCTCAAGTGGTCGACAGCCCAGGAGGGGCAGGCTTCGGCCATCTAGCGCCCGCCGAACCCCTGGTCCGTCGAAACCACCTCGCGGCCCAACGGCATCAGTGAGATGGGGATGAGCTTCAGGTTGGCCCACCCGAACGGGATCCCGATGATCGACAGGAACAGCGGGATGCTCGTGACGAGGTGCGCCAGGGCCAGCCACCAGCCCGCGAAGATCACCCAGATCACGTTCCCGATGAACGAGCCTGCGCCGGCGTCCGGCTTGTCCACTGTGGTGCGGCCGAACGGCCAGAGGACGAAGCCGGCGATACGCAGCGACGCGATGCCGAACGGGATGGTGATGATCAAGATGAAGCAGATGAGGGCTGCGATGAGGTAGCCGATCGCCATCCAGATGCCGCAGAAGACGAGCCAGATGATGTTCAGCAGCAGGTGGAAGAGCTTCATGATCGGTACCTCCAGGTGGGTCCGGCGGCATGCCTCTCCCACCAGTATCGGCTGGTCATGCCTTCAGGCGGAACCGCGGCGCTCTTGTGGCGTGATCGGGAAGGTTGCGGGACAATCCCGTTCGGCATCGCCGCGTTCCGTATCGGCGTCTACGCGCTGTGGCCGTTCGGCCACACGACGGTGGAGCGCCACGACGCGGGTGCGCCGTCCTGCGTCGGCAACGTCCTGTGGCTGGTCCTCGCGGGCTGGTGGCTCGCCCTGGCCCACATCGGCACGGGCATCGCCATGTGCCTGACGATCATCGGCATCCCGTTCGGTATCGCCAGCTTCAAGTTCATCCCGGTCTCGCTGTTCCCGCTGGGGCGCGAAATCGTGCGCACGGACGAGCCGTTCGCGTCGCGCTAGCCGCACGGGCCCGCAGGGCGCGGCCGTGTCCCTGGCGGGCCTACGCGTACTCGCTGACCGCAGCCGAGCCGACCTTCGAGGGCCTCCCCCTCCGGACTTCCCAGCCTCCCCGGCCTGCTCGCTCCCGGTGCCGAAAACGGCGTGGACGTCCGTCTCGCGTGAGGGTTGTCCACAGGCTCCCCGATTGTCAGTGGCGCGCTGCATGATGAACCCATGACCGAAATCGAGCAGTTGCTGGAACGGGTAGCTACGGAGGCCCGTAACACCCGCCCGTGGGGCTGGCCTTCGCTCCCCGCGCCCGTGGGCCCGGCTGAGGTCGCCCGCGCCGAGGCCGTCCTGGGCTTCCCGCTGCCCGCTCTGCTCGCCGCGCTCTACCTGCGGATAGGGGACGGCGGATTCGGTCCGGAGTACGGTCTGTTGCCCCTGCTCGACGGCCAGCCCTCGGGAGAGCCCGCGGTCGTTCCGCAGTATCTGGCCAGCCGTGAGAGCGGCCGCAAGGACCCCGAGTGGCCGTGGCCCGAGGGTGTTCTGCCGATATCCCACTGGGGCTGCGGAATGTACGCGTGCGTGGACTGCCGAAGTCCCGACGGCACAGTGCTGCTCTACGAGCCGAACGCCGACGAGGCCGACCACGCCTGGTACGTGGACGCACCGAGCCTCGCGACCTGGCTGCTCGCCTGGCTCGAGGGAACGGGCTGGTACGAGGAGTCCAACGACGGAGCCGACCTCCCCCTTTGGCCCGACCTCCACATACGTACGACGGTGACGCAGGCCTCCTGACCCGCTAGCGCGGAGCCGCCCACAGCCGTACGCCGTATGCGGTCGCCCCCACCGCGAGGACGGCCGCGCCCACGACCACCGAAACCCCCGGCAGGGCGAACGCCAGCGTCACGCATCCGAGCAGTCCCAGCGCCGGGACGACCCGTGATGCCGGAGCCGAACTCAATGTCCAGGCGGACGCGTTGGCGACCGCGTAGTAGGCCAGCACACCGAAGGAGGAGAAGCCGATCGCGCCGCGCACGTCCACGGTCGCGGCCAGCACGGCCACCACCGCGCCCACGGCCAGTTCCGCCCGGTGGGGGACTCGGAAGCGCGGATGCACGGCGGCCAGGGCGCCCGGCAGATGACGGTCGCGGGCCATGGCCAGGGTGGTCCGCGAGACACCCAGGATCAGGGCGAGCAGAGAACCGAGCGCGGCCACGGCGGCCCCCACCCGTACCACCGGCACGAGCGTTGGCAGCCCGGCCGCCCGTACGGCGTCCGCCAGCGGCGCCGGGGCGAGCCCCAGCCCGGCCGATCCGAGCACCGAAAGGACGGCGACGGCGACAGCCGTGTACACCACGAGCGCGATGCCCAGAGCCAACGGGATCGCGCGTGGGACGGTGCGTGCCGGATCCCGTACCTCCTCACCGAGCGTCGCGATCCTCGCGTACCCGGCGAACGCGAAGAACAACAGACCCGCCGCCTGAAGCACTCCGCCCACGCCGGACGACAGTCCGATGCCAAGCCGCCCGGCATCGGAGACGTCCGAGCCGAGACACCCGACGACCACGGAAGCGAGGACTGCCAGGACCACTGCCACGATCGCCCGCGTCAGCCAGGCCGACTTCCGCATGCCGCCGTAGTTCACGGCGGTCAGCGCGACCACGGCCGTGACCGCCACCGCGTGGGCGTGCGCCGGCCAGACGTACGCGCCCACGGTGAGCGCCATCGCCGCGCAGGAGGCTGTCTTGCCGACGACGAACGACCAGCCCGCCAGATATCCCCAGAAGGCACCGAGCCGCTCACGTCCGTAGACGTAGGTACCGCCGGATGCGGGGTATAGGGCGGCGAGCCGTGCCGAGGACATCGCGTTGCAGTAGGCGACGACGGCGGCGACCGCGAGTCCGAGCAGGAGTCCGGATCCGGCCGCACGCGCCGCGGGACCGAGCGCGGCGAAGATCCCGGCACCGATCATCGAGCCGAGCCCGATGAGCACGGCGTCCCCGACACCCAGAGTGCGGCGCAACTCGGGACTGGACTGAGTCATGGGCCGCACCCTACTGATCACCGCAACCGGCGGGAGCCGTAGCGACGTCCTGTTCATCAGCAGGGCATCAACACGGCATCGATACACACGTGACCGCACTGGACACGGACAGCGCGGACACGGGCCGCCGGGACCGAACTCACAGGCCCGGGACAGCGTGGAGACAACACGGAGGGGCAGGCTCAGGACATGGGCATCATCAGCTGGATCATTCTGGGGCTGCTGGCAGGCGCCATCGCCAAGTTCCTGCTCCCGGGGCGCGACCCGGGAGGGTTCATCGGAACGACCGTCATCGGTGTCGTGGGCGCGTTCATCGGCGGCTGGATATCGGCCCGCTGGCTGGACCACCCCATCACCAAGCACTTCTACGACGGCGCCACCTGGGCCGCGGCCATCGGCGGCTCGCTCGTGCTGCTGATCCTCTACCGCATCCTGTTCGGCGACTCGCGCCGCTGAGCGCCCAGCCCCGAGACGGCGGTTCACGACCGAGAAGGGTGGGCACGCCTGAGTGCCCACCCTTCCTCGTACCTTCGGTCACTGCTCAGGCCACTGCTTCGGCCACGTCTCGGGTACGCGCACGAAGCGGCCAGGGCAAGCACCCGCCCCGCAAGGGAACGGCCGCAACGATCCGCCCCTGAGGCGGGGTTGGTGAAGCGCGACCGCTGTTGCCCGGTGCTGGTCGGCGCTCGTCGTGCCCGGCGCAACAGGGCGTGCCCGGCGTTCTACCGGTAGTTCACGTACCGCTCGCTTGATCCTCTGACCTGCATCGGAGCGACAAAAGGGCACTTGACCTGCGGAAACTACTGTCAGTATTTGCCAACGTTGCGCAGCGTTATTCAGGGTCTTGTGCCCTGGCTGTGCCCTCATGGCTGCGGCCGGACCAATTGGTCCGGCCGTTGGCGTTCCTGCGGTCAGTGCTCCGTCGGCTCGCCTTCGCCTTCGGCCTCGCGCTCTTTTCGGATGCGGGCGATGTACTCGCGTGACCAATCCACCGAGCGGGCGATGCGGGCGTTCGGCTCCCCCTGGTCGAGGTGCTTTCCGATGGCTGCCATGAGGGCGTCGCGGGCTCGGTCGTACTCGTCGCGGAGTGCCCGGAGTTCGGGGATCTCGTCTCGTGCCATGGCTGTCATGTTGTCACGACCTCTCTTGCGAACCCTGTGCGGAACATAGTTGACAGTCCCATGGCGTGGGAGTAGTGTCAACATTGTTCGGAACTGAGTTGACGCAAGTCTCCGGGGCCGGACACGCAAGCGGCCCTCGTCGGTGGTTGCACACCGAACGAGGGCCTACGGACCACCTGCGCAAACAGGAGAACCGCTGTGTTCAACCTTATGTCCCCCAGCACTGTTCGTACGGTGCGCGGCCTGATCGGCGCCCTCGCCGGAGTAGCCGCCGACGCCATCCGCTCCGTCATCGCCCCCGCCTCGCTCGTCGAGCAGCCGGCCGCCGAGACCGAGGCGCCCGCGCCCGTCGAGGCCCCCGACCCGACCGACCTCTTCACCACCGACGAGCTGCCCGCCGTCGAGGACATCGAGCGCGCCGCACTCGGCTACGACCTCGCCGCCGACTCCGCCCGCTCCGCCGACCGCGCGAAGCGCAAGCACCGCAAGCTCCTGGACCGCCTGCCCGCCGGGACCTACGGCGCCTGGCTCGTCCGTCGCGTCACCTCCAACCGGCAGACCGTCGACCTCGACAAGGTCCGCGCCATCTTCGAGCAGCACGGCCTCGGCGACGTCCCGATGCGCGACAACGCCCCGTCCCTCCGCGTCGAGCGGATCGTCACCCCGGCCGACGACGAGACCCTGGCGGGGGTGGCTGCCTGATGACGACCGTCGCCAAGAAGCCCGTCACCGTCTCCGCCGACGGCCCTCGCGAGGACGAGGAGCAGCACCTCACCATCCTCGCCGCCGGCCTGTACGTCGCGACCGCCGCGTACGACGAGGCGCTTCGCACGCCGAACCTCGTGGCCACCCTCGACCGCATGGTCGAGACGGTCGCCGAGATCATGCCGGAGGTTGCCCGGGTGGTGGCGGCCAAGGGTGGCGCTGAGTTCGCCGAAGCCCTGCGTGCTGCCACCGTCTCCCCGCTCCTCGCGTTCGCTGCCATCGAGCACGCCCGCGCCGAGGTCGACCCCGATTACAGCTACCTGTTCGACTACCTCGTCAAGAACCTGCGGGCCGGTGCCGACCCGCGGGCCGTCAGGAAGGCCGCCCAGGACGCGCCCTCGCGGCTCCGCGCCGAGGTCGACGGTGGTGGCCGATGATGACCGCCGTCACCGCCGACGCTGCCCGGATCCTCGGGCAGCTCGACGCCAACCACGCCGCGAACACCGCGGCCGGGCTCGGCGGCCCCGCGATGGACGCCTTCCACAGCTTCCTCGTCGAGCTGGTCACCGAGGCCACGGACCCGAACGCCCTCGACGGCGAGGTCGCCGACCTCCTCACCGCCCACGTCCACTCCGGCCGCCCTGTCGGGGGTGCCCGGTGACGAACTCGACCGAGACGGCCCGCCCCGCGCGGGCCGTCCCCGGCCAGCGTCTCGTCGCCGCCGGGATCATCCGCCGCACCACCACCCGCACGACCACGATCCGCGTCACCGCCGCCGGCGTCACCGGGAGCAGCATCCGCAAGGAGGGGGCCCTGTGAGCCGCTTCGAGATGACCGGCCACGACCGGTACCGGATCGAGCAGGCCCGCAAGGAACTGACCGCGCTGAACGACCTCGACATGGGCGACGACCGGGCGATGGCCCGCACCCTCGGCCGCCTGGAGGTCGCCCTCCAGCAGCTCGTCGAGATGGCCGACGAGGCGGTGACCGACCAGTGAGCACCCCGCGCACCATCACCCTGACCACCGCCGACCACGGCGACGTCACCCTGCCAGAGCCCACGTGGTGCCGAGGTCACGACGACCACCGGCCCGACGCCTACCGCTGCGACCTCACCCACTACGGCACCGAGACCGTCCTCGCCTTCGAAGGCACCGAAGTCTTCCGGGTCATGGTCTCCGAGTCCCCGTACGCCACCCGCCCCGAGGACCGGGCCGTGTGCGGCTACGTCGAGGCGTGCGGCTACACCGGCGCCCTCGACGCGGTCCAGCTGTACGGCCTGGCCGCCGCGCTCGACGGGCACGCCGACCGGCTCCGCGACCTCGCCGACCGGCTCGACGCGCTCACCCGCGAGGGCACCGCATGAGGCGCGGCCCTGTCCGCCGTCCGACCGAGGTGGCCGCCATCCGTGCGGCCGCCCGGTCGGCCCGGCCCCTCCCGTCTGTCCCCGCCCTCATGGCTGCGCTGCTCGACGCCAACGCGCGCAGCGACCGCGAGGGCACCACCCTGGCCGCGCACCGCATCGTGCGCGCCGCCGCCCCGGAGGTGGGCGAATGAACCCCGTACCCGGCTGGGCACACGCCCACCCGACGGCCGTCGTCGGCGCCACGGTGACGCTCCTCGTCGCCGTCACACTCGCCGCCCGCGCCGTCCGCAAGACCACCACCCGGCCCCCGGCCGCCGTCCTCGTCGCCGCGATCGGCGCCCTCGTCTGCACCGCGTACAGCGGCGACACCTCGTGGGGATTCGCCCGCGACCGCCTCGGCATGACCGCCGTCGAGGAACGCTCCGTGATGTTCCTCGCCGCCGAGCTGGCCTTGTTCTCCTGCGCCCTGATGGCCCGGCAGAACCTGCGCACCGCCGGCGCCCCTGGCACGCCGGGCATGCTGGTCTGGTTCATCACGACCGTGCAGGTGATCCCGGCCTACTCGGAGTCCGGCATCGTGGGCGGCACCGTCCGCGCGGTCGTCGGCCCGATCATGGCCGCACTGCTGTGGCACCTCGCGATGGGGATCGAGCTGCGGCACGCCAAGCCCGGCACCGACTCCGGCAGCCTGCCCGCCCTGCTCGCCCGAGAGGCCCGTGAGCGGCTGCTGTCCCGCCTCGGCCTCGCCGTCCGCGACCGCACCGCCGAGCAGATCTCCCGCGACCGTTGGACCGTGAAGGCGGTCGGCCTGGCCGCCAAGCTCGCCGACACCCCGCCCAAGGGTCGCGGCCGTGCCCGGCTGTCCCGGCGCCTGTCCGTCGCGGTGGGCAAGGCGCAGGCCAGCGCGAGCGTAGAGCAGCGGGCGAAGCTCCTCGACCTACTCGCCGCCCGCCGTCACGCCGCATCCCTCGCGACGATCGACCTCGCCTCGCCGTGGGCCAACCGTGTCGATATCGACACGGTTGCCGAGGAGCGTCTTGCCCTGCCTCCCGCGCGGCCGCCCGTTGTTCCCGCGGGGGTGCGCCTGCTGCCGCTCACGGCCCGGCCCGTTATCAACTCGGGACCGACGCTGTACCGGTGGGACAACATCCGCGGACGCCTGGTCACCAACCCGGAGGTGGTCATCCCCGAGTCGTTGCCGTGGCACTGGAAGGACGTCAGCGGCGGCACCGGCCTGGAGCCTGGCGACGCCTCGAAGATGACCGCTGCCGTACCCGTGCAGACCACCCGCCAGGTGGTCACCCAGGTGGTCACGATCACCCCGAGCGAGCTGCTGAAAAGGGCGCAGCGCCTCGACCGCGACCGGTCATCTGCCACCGGCCGCCGCGTGACCATCTCCCAGTTGCAGGACGAGTTCGGACTCAGCCGCCGCGAGGCCGCCGACCTACGGCGCCAAGTGGTCACCACGGAAGGGCGGTAGTGGTCATGCGCTGGCTTCTCCTCGGTGCCCTGGTCGGGCTCCTGATCGCCTTCCCGCCGCTCCTCGCCCTCGTCGTCGCGGTCGTTGCCGCGGTCCTGTCCAAGCCCGTCGTGGTGGCGTTCGGCCTCGGCCTCGCGGCCCGCTCCGGCCTGCCCCGGCTGCGGAGGTGGACGTCGTGAACGAGCCCGTCTCTCAGCGGCAGATCGGGTACGACCTCGCGGGCAATCCGATGTACGGACCGGCACCGTTCGCGACTCCGCCGGACGGAGTCGCGAGCCACCCGACCGCACCGCTGCAGCCGATCAAGGCCCACCCGTGGGGCGCGTACATCGGCCTCGGCTGCCTGGCCGTCCTCGCCCTGGTCGTCGTCGGCACGGTCCTCGTCGCCCTGCTGATCGGCTTCTCCATCGCGCTGATGGTGCTGGCGATCGGCATGGTCGCCCTCGTGATCTGCCTGCTCATCCTGCGCGACGTATGGCGCAGCTCCCGCAAGGGCTGACGGCCCCTCCGTCCTCCGTCAGTTGTGGGCCTACGCCCACGACTGCGAGGGCGCGGTGGGGCTGGACAACCCAGCCCATGACCAGGAGGAACCCGTGAACCGAGAGCAGCACGTGAAGTTGGCAGACGCCGCAGTCACCCACGCGGAGCGCCTCGCAGGGTGGGCCGAGAACGCGGCCCGCGGCGACGGCCCGCACAAGACCGTCGCCTACGCGGCCGCCGGCACCCTGTGGGACTCGATCGCCCGCACCCACCTGCTCATCGCCGAAGCCACGACCGCCGACGACACCGACTCGGAGGGCTGACCCATGGCGTTCACCGACAGGGACCCGCACTCCGCCGGCGAGATCCTCCGGGTCGTCGGCCTCGGCATCCGCATCGAGCACCGCCGGGCCCGCGGCAAGCCCGTGAAGGCATTGGAGAACCGTGTGGAGCGGATCCGTGAGAAGGCGGAGCAGCGCGAGAACGGCCGCGGCAAGAAGAAGTAGCCACCCCGGGGACGGCGTCCAACCGCCAAGTAGTCCGCCGTCCCCGGGCGTCCCACACCTCACCGAGAGGCAGGACCAGAGCAGCATGACCGAGAACGTGATCCAGCTCCACAAGGACATCCCCCAGCCCGCCCCGGACCAGGACGAACAGGACGTCCACCGCTTCGCCGAGGACGCCAGGGACACCCTCACCGAGACGGTCATCGACGTCGTCCAGGACGCTGCCCCGCGCCCCGTCGATCCGCCGGCCGAACAGACGTCGCCTGATACGTGGATCGCGGAGCGGCAGGCGTACCTCGCCGAGGCGCCGCCCGTCGTCCCCACCTTCCTGCGCAACGCCGCCGAGTTCGCCACGGCCGCCCGCTGGACGGCTTCGTACTACGGCCACGTCACCGCCTTCCACACCATCCGCCTGCCCGTCTACTCCCTGCGCCTGCTCACCCGCGCGCCCCGCGGCCTCGCCCGCATGGTCATCCGCTGGGGCCGCTGGGTCGCCGACACCGAGGCCCGACCCGTCGAGGCCAAGGCCGCCGCGTCCGCGGACATCGAGGCGTGGCTGTCCCTGTCCCGTGAGCACTCGCGCCGCGTCCGGCCGCGCCGAGTCGCTTCCGTGGCCGTTGCCACGACCACCGGCATCACCACCCTGGTCGGCTGCTTCCTGGCCCCCGGCTGGACGCTCACAGCGACGCTCGCCGCCACCACCCTGATCGGCCTCAACGGCAAGAAGAGCGACGGGAAACCGCTCGTCACCCGGTACGTCGCCACCAACATCCTGCGCCGACTCGACTCCACCGAGGTCCTCGACGCGCTCGCCGCCATCGGCATCGAGGGCAAGAAGGGCAAGCGGGGAACCGAGTTCGCCTCCGAGGTGATGCGCGACGGACCCGGATGGCGTGCCGAGGTCGACCTGCCCCCGGGCATCAAGGCCGCCGAGGTCCTGGAGAAGCGGGAAGCGCTCGCCGCGGCCATGCGACGCCCCATCAGCACCGTGTGGCCGTCCGTCGACCGCACGGCCCACCCCGGGCGCCTCGTGCTCTGGGTCGCCCAGCGCGACCCGGCCAAGGCCGGCCGGAAGCTGTGGCCGCTCATGCGCGAGGGCCAGGCCGACGTGTACGAGCCGCTGCCCTACGGCTTCGACCCGCGCGGCAACCTCATCGAGATCACCCTCATGTACTCCAACCTGCTGGTCGGCGGCATCCCCGGCTCCGGCAAGACCTCGTGCGCGCTCGCCATCGTCCTCGGCGTCGCCCTCGACGTCACCGCCGAACTGTGGATCTACGAACTCAAGGGCTCCGGCGACCTCGACTCGGTCAAGCCCGTCTGCCACCGGTACGTCAGTGGAGACGAGGACGAGGACCTGGAGGCCGCCCTCGCCGGGATGCGCTCCGGCATCGCCGAGTACCAGCGGCGCGCCAAGTTCATCAAGGGCCTGCCCGCGTCCGAGGTCCCCGACGGCCGACGCGTCACCCGCGCGCTCGCCGAGAAGTACCCCGAGCAGCAGCTCGGCCCGCGCGTCATCGTCATCGACGAGGTGCAGGAGCTGTTCACCCACGCCGACTACAAGGAGGAAGCCGCAGCCCTGTCGACCCGCCTGATCAAGAAGGGCCGCGCATACGGGATCATCCTCATCCTGCTCACCCAGAACCCCGACGCGCCGTCCCTGCCGTCCTCCGTGTCCAGCAGCGTCGGCACCCGGCTGTGCCTCGCCGTCATGGACTGGCGCGCCAACAACAACGTGCTGGGCACCGGCGCCTACGACCGCGGTCTGCGGGCCACCGACATCAGCATCGACGAGCAGGGCACCGGCATCCTCGCCCGCGGCCGTGAAGGCATCACGGTGCGGGCCGCGTTCATCAAGCAGACCGAGGCCGAGGACATCGGCAAGCGCGCCCTCGCGCTCCGTACCGCCGCCGGCACCCTCACCGGTCAGGCCGTCGGCGCGCAGGTCGAGGAGCAGGACGTCGAGACGATCGTCGATCACCTGCGGGCGATCTGGCCGGACGGGGTCGAGACGGTCCACTCGCACCGGCTCGTCGAGGCCCTCGCCGCGTACCGGGCGGACCTGTACCGGCCGTGGACCGAGATGGATGCGGCCGGAGCCTCTACGGCCTTGTCCGCCGCGTTGAAGCCGTTCAAGGTGTCCACCCGGCAGCTCACGATCCGGGAGTGCTGCGGCGGCGCCAAGGGCCTGCGGTACGCCGATCTACCGGCCGTCGAGGACGACGCGTAGGGCGCCTCTGAGCCGGTTTCGGGGTGGGGTTGAGGTTTCGCCCCACCCCGAAACCGGTTTCACCCCTGATATCGGAGCTGAGCTGCAAGGTTTCGGGTTTCGCACGTCAGTCTGCAGCAGGAAAACCGGTGTAAGAACGCCCTCGCCGTACCCGTCGGGGCCGAACTCGCCGCCGAGAACGACCGGCCCATCCACGAGGAGCGGACCGCCTTCCTGTTCCTCGCCGAGGCGGACACCTGGCGGACGCCCGCAGTCTGTAAAACCGCTCCTGCACTACAACTTTGGGTGGATAGCCGCGGTGCTCGCGATCACGCCGCAGCCGCCAAGCCTTAACATTCCTGCACCACCACGCCCCCGCTGGCACTGCTGGCGGGGCACCCTGACACCGGAGATCTCCTTGAACGGGCGCACCAACACGGTTGTCTCCGCCGCAGCCGCCGCCGCCATAACCGTCGGAATCCTGTTCGCTGGCCAGGCGATCCTCGGCAGCGCCTCCGGCAGCAGCGCGCCCAGCGGCAGCAGACCCGCCCCGTACTCGGCCGCCGACGAGAAGGACGACATCGGCACGTATTGCCTCGACCTGACCGAGTTCCAGAACGAAGCCGCCGCGGGCACCCTCACCGACAATGATGCCAAGACATATCAGCGGGACATGCAAGGTGCCGTTGACCGTCTCAAGGCCCACGGCAAAGGGAAGGCGCTACCCGTCGAATACCTGACGGACAACGGCGTTATTGGCTTTGCAGCCTGGGACACCGCCCAGCAGTGGTGCCAAAAGCAGAACTACTAACCACACCTGGCAGGACAGACATCCTGCGATCGACTGTGCAGCTGGCTCCGGCTGCGCCTCGACCAGCGAGCTCACAACGCCTGGCACCAGACCCACGACACTGAGCGCGTTAGACGCCCCAGCGTGTGGCACACTTCCGCCACTCATTATTCGCCAGTCCTAGGGGGGACCAGTGGCATTCAAGGCAGAACCGGAGATCAACCCCAGAACGAAGATCCCAGAGGTCGACGAGCGCGCCGCCGCGTTTGGGATCGGCGCAGGCATCTTCTTTGGGGCGATCCTTCAAAGCACAGTGGTGCCGTACTTCGGCTGGTCCGACATCGTCTCTGCCCTTCCGACCGTGGCGTTCCTTGCCTGGGATGCTTCGGTCTTCGCCAAGGGCTGCAACCGCGTCGTACGCGCATGGAACGCCAAGATCGACGTTGAGCGCGGCGACGCCTGACCGAGGCAAGCCGGCGTAAGGGTGTTCAGCCGATCGGGTCTGGCTGGCGCACCGCCACGCCCAGGCTTCCCGCGTGTGCCACCACCCGGGTACCCGCAAGGTCAGAGCCCGCGTAACTGCATCCCTTATGCGGTTACTACTTTGACCGCGGCGGGGGGCCACAGTGGCGTTCGGGCCTCAAGGTCGACTGCCTCGACCCATTCGGACATGGGCACTGCCCGCTCGACGACGTACCAGGCGGAAGGTTCCCCGCCGAACCGAGTCGACGTAAGCGTCGAGTAGGCGCCCGCTGGCAGATGGACCCGGGCCCATGGCTCCCATTGGTAAGCCTCGGCGTCGGGCACCTCGACAGCGATCCGTATCGGGCGCGCGTTCAGGGTCCCTGGGAGCGATGCCGGATCGGGGCTGCCGCTCAGGTGCACGGTGCGTTGGAGCTTCGGCAGATCGTCAGGGTCGCGGGGCCAGCGGGCCCGGATCTCGCCGGACTCAAGAATCTCGCCCCAGTGTTCGGCGTTGGTGAAGTGATACAGCAGCACGGCCGCACGATACGTCCCACTGCCGTCCATCGGCTATGTGGTCGCAACCCGGCCCCACGCCGCGCCCGGCCGTGCTGCGCTCTGGCGCCCTGTTGCGGCCGGGTTAGGGAGCACTACGGTGCGCGGCAGATCACCCGACCAACGAAGGGACCGGCGATGACCCGCAGGCTGTGGAAGGTCGGCACGAACTCCGGCAACGACGGATGCCCCACCCTGTACACCGAGCCCGGCACCGACACGTACGTCGTACAGGGCAACCCGATCACCGATCCCGCAGACCTCGCGCAGCTCGACCTCGCGGACGGCGAGGCCGCGGTCACCGTGCCCCGCGAGCTGCTCGCCAACTTCGGCCCGAAGGAGCCCGTGCACGTGCCCCAGCTCATCAGCTTCGAGGACTTCAGCGGCATGTTCGCCAAGCTGAAGCACTCCGCCTGGCGCCTGGAGACCCGCCGCCGCTACGCCTCCGACGAGGCCACCGACACCTACGCGCAGTTCCTCGCCGAGGGCTGCGTCGACTGGGACCTCGACGACCCGTGGTGCGCCGGCCGCCGCGAACAGTCCGCCCTCGGGAAGCGGTTCGAGCGGGTGCGGATCCTCGACGAGCCGCCCACCGTGGGGCAGCGGTACCTCCTCGACAACGCGCGCCGGAACACTGCGGTGGGCGAGACCATTCGCGTCCTGGCCCGCACCCGGGCCGACGAACTGGGCCTCCCGCGTGAGGACTTCTGGGTCTTCGACGCGCGGGTGGTCGCCCTGCTCCACCACGACGACGCCGACAACATGACCGCCGTCGAGCTGATCACCGACCCTGTCCAGGTGCTCCGCTACGCCCAAGCCCGGGAAGCCGCATGGCATCACGCCGTGCCGTACGACCAGGCTCCGGGTAACTTGCCGATGTGAGCACGGACTTCCAGCAGGCCCGCGAGGCGCTCGGCCGCCGGCTCCGCGAACTCCGGGGCGACCGGACCCAGCGGGATCTTGCGGGCTTGCTGGACTGGCCGCAGGCCAAGGTCTCGAAGCTGGAGACCGGACGGCAGACCGCCACCGCCGACGACGTCACCGCGTGGGCTGCGGCCGTAGGCGCCCCGGAGACAGCCTCAGAACTCGGCGCGAGACTCCAGGGCTTGGAGACACAGACGCGGTCCTGGAGACGTCAACTGCGGGCCGGACACCGGCCCGTGCAGGACGTCCTCACCATCGAGTACGAGCGGTCCACGGAACTCCGGGCGTGGCAGGGCGCCTTGGTCGTCGGCATGCTCCAGACCCCCGACTATGCGCGCGCCGTGTTCACCCGGTACGCGGAGCTGCACCAGTCGCCCCGCGACGTTGAGGACGCGGTACGGGCCCGGGTACATCGGCAGGATCTCCTCTACCAGCCGGGCCGCACCTTCCACGTTCTGCTCTGGGAGGCAGCCCTACATGCTGGTGTCGCCCCGCCCGACGTCCTCGCGGCGCAGCTGGACCGCCTCGGCAGCGTGATCGGCCTCGACACCGTCCGCCTCGGAATCGTCCCCTTCGGCGCACAGGTGGGCGTGCCGCCAGCCAATGGTTTCTGGCTGTACGACGACCGCACGGCGATCGTCGAGGAGTGGCACGCCGAGCTGTGGCTCAACGACGCGGACAGCATCGCCCTGTACCGCCGGGTGTGGGACACCCTCGACCAGGCCGCGGTGTACGGGACCCACGCGCGGCGCCTGATCGCACGGGCCCGGAGCCAGTTCACCGACCGCCCATAGCATCACGGCGAATCGCTGAGCGGCGCGGGCGAATATTCGCGAATCAGACCGGCCTTGATTCGCCAGAGTCCCTACCTTGCTGGTCATGGCCTTACCCCTCGCCCCGTACGCGCGGCAGGCAGGACAGGACTGGC
This sequence comes from Streptomyces sp. NPDC042002, assembly GCF_055588305.1. Taxonomy (NCBI): domain Bacteria; kingdom Bacillati; phylum Actinomycetota; class Actinomycetes; order Kitasatosporales; family Streptomycetaceae; genus Streptomyces; species Streptomyces sp. NPDC042002. The sequence continues at coordinate 37,702 of NZ_JBVJCT010000048.1, forward strand.
TCGTCTCCTGCGCCGATACCCCTGCCGAGATCCGGTCCCTGTGGGACGTGGACGAACTCGGCCCTTTCCCCATCGGGGGCCATTGGATGGTCGCCGAGACCACCCTCGCGCGGACCATGGACGCCCTCAAGCGCATCCACCCGACGCGCCGTGGCCCGGTCCTGTCCGACGTGACCCAGGGCATGGCCTGGTGGCTGCTGCCACCGACGCTCGGCGACGACCTCGACGACGTCCCCACGCTCACTGTCCGGCCCCGGGGCTGGGTACTGCGCTGCCCGCCGGTCCTGTATCCGGTGCGCGGCCGCGTATGGATCGAACGGCCTGATGGCTCCGGGCGCCTGACCGATCCCGTCCTACTCGGCGCCGCGCTCGGCCCGGGTGGCTCTCGACTCCCCGCGGAGGCAATCCGATGACCATCACCTCAGCTACGACCACGGACGGCTTCATGCTGGAGAGCCGTGGGGTGAGGCTGATCCAGTCGGCGACGTCCAACGGGGAGCGGGCTGCCGCGCACGCCCTCGTCGAGGAAGAGACGATCCTCGCCCACCGCAGCGTGCAGCGCGCGCTCGGCCTTCTGGACACGCCCAGCACATCAGAGGTCCGGTGGGAGGGGCTGATGGGCTACGTGTACCGCCTGGGCCTGGACGAGGAGCAGCGCGCGTTCCTCGGCCTCGTCTTGTCGATGACGGGCATCGGGCACGTCACCCTGGCCGCGGTGACGGATCTCGGCGAGCGCCGCCTGGCGGTGATGCTGCGGGCGGTCGCCCGTCTCGCGGGCAACGACACCCTCGCGGTGGGCACCCGCATCTGAACTCTCGCGGCCGGCCCCCGTGGTCGGCGGCGAGTAGGGGCCGGTCAGTCCCTTGCGGGCAGCAGGGCGACCGGTGACGGCTGCCCGCCCGCTCTCGTGGCACCCCAGGCGATACACGAGGGCGGGCGGGCTCGGCCTCCATCGCGGTGACCGGGCAAGTCAGCGGGCGGTGAATTACGGCGCCGGCCGCTACCTCAGCGTTTTCACCGCACCCCTATGAGCTGCCAGGGTCGCCGCGTGCTCGGCCTGCTGGCGCTTCCGCTCGACGGCCGCGTACTTCTCGGCCGTGGTCAGCGGGACGTCCTCCTCCTCGACGTCCTCGACCTCGACCAGGTCCTCCTCGACCTCGTCGTCGGGCTCGTCGGTCTCGGCCGCGATGATGCCGCGGGCCCTCAACTCGCTCATACGGGCCCGCTCCCGCAGCTCCGCGTCCGCCCGGTACCCGGGCAGGATCCGCGCCGCGATCATCTCCGCCGTCGACTGCCCGGCCGTCGGCCTCTCCCGCTCCGCCGACTCCTCCCCCGCCCAGATCCGCTCGGCATGCGCGGCAGCGCTCGGCGTGACAGACGGGTTGACGTTCCTGGTCATGATGTCTCCTGGTGGTTGAGATCTACGTCGAGGCCAGCGATGATCGCCGCCTCCATCCGGTCGTTGCGGGCACGCGCCTCCGCGAGGAGCTCCCGCGCCTCCTGCTCCCGCTGCCGCAGTTCGGCCTCCGGGACCCGCTCGTGCCGGTCGGTCGCCCACGTCTCCCGCGGGTGCGGTTCGACGGGGAGGCCGGCCTTACGGCGCCCCTCGTGGAGCAGGTCGATGAGGTCGTCCATCTGCACGCTGGTCGGGTCGGCGGTGGCCCTGTCGAGCGGCCAGTTACGGCCCATTGCGCAGTACGGGCCGTGATAGCGGCAGATCGGGCCGTCCGCCGGCGGGGCCATGGCCAGTTCGAGGCGCCCCAGACGGGCATCGAGACGCCGGTTCACGACGTCCTCCCGGTGTCGCCGTCGTCGAGACCGAACAGTTCCGCCAGTTCGGCCACGCACCCGCCGTCGGCGAGGAGGTCGACCAGGCCCAATACCTCCGCACCGAGGGCCTGCACCTCCGCGCTGCGCTTCTCCAGGCGGTCCATCCGCCCGGCCAGCCGTGCCCGGCTCACGACAGGTCTCCGAGGGCCACGCCGACCACCTCGTACACGAGGGGACCGGCCGCGCCGACGACCGCCAGGCGGGCCCCGTCCGGGGTGTCCTGGGCATACGCGCGGTAGCCGGGTGCAGACCAGAGCCGGGTGCCGTACTGGTCGGCCTCGGCCTCCAGGTCGGGTGCGCTGCCGATGTGTTGTTCGAGGCGCTCCAGGCGGGCGCCGATCCTGCGGTTCATGCGACGGTCCTCTCGTCGGGGTTGGGGTTGAGAGCGGCCTCCAGGCGGGCCAGGCGGTCGTTGAGGTCGGCATGTTCGGAGAGGCTGGGCAGGGCGCCGATGATGGCGACGGCCGCGCGGACGCGGATGCTGGGGGACTCCTCGTCGAGGGCGGCGCGGAGTGTGTCCACGGCTTCGCGTGCTGCTGCGCCGAGGGCGGCGACGGCTTCGGAGAGGATCGCGCGTCGGGCTTCCTTCACCTCGGCCTCGAACTCGGGGTCTTCGCGCCATCTCCGAACGGTTCGCCCCGATACCCCGACGGCCTCGCCGGCCTTGTCGGAGGTGGTGCCCTGGGCGAGCAGCAGGGCGACGCGGGATCTTGCGTCCAGGTCACTCACGGACATCCGCGGTCATCTCCTTCGTGTGGTTCAGGGCCGGCCCCGGGCATGGGCCGGCCGCTTGCTGCCGTCAGCAGGTGGGGTGGGTGGCGCCACCGAGGGATGCGTCCATGGGTTCGAGGCAGACCGAGCAGAGGGCGGGATTAGAGAGGTGCTGCATTTCAGCGTCCCCAGCGTCCCCAGCGTCCCCCCTGCTGTGTTCGCGCAGGTCAGAGGTGGTGTCGTGGGGGGACGCTGTGAAGAGGACAGCGTCCCCCTCAGCGTTCCCCAGCGTCCCCCCGGTCGAGGTGGGGGACGCTAGCGTCCCCCCTTCAGCGTCCCCCCTGTTTCCGCTGGTCACGGCGCTATCGGGGCCGTTGGGGGACGCTGGGTACGCTGTTTCGTACCTTCTCTCTGCTGTCGCGGTCAGGGTGTACAGCCGCTGCTTCTTCGGGCGCGGGCCGCGCTTGCTGTCGTCCACCTCGATCCCGATCGTGCGCAGGGCCGGGGCGAGCCGCTTCAACTGGCCGCCGGCCCGGGTCGGGTCCTTCGGCCACTTCTTCGGCAGCTTGTCGGGGGTGGGTACGCGCTCCAGCAACTCCGAGGCGGTGAGTGTCACGCCCAGCGGCCCGGATCGGTCGACGAGGGCACACACGGCCTGGGCGAACGGCTCGCCGTCGAGGACGTCGGCCACGGCGTCGCGGGCCGTGGCCTTGTACGACTCCAGCGTCTTCCAGCCCTTCACCTGGTCGACGGCCGCGAGGACGCGGGCGAAGTCGGCCATGCGCGGGCGCTCGGTCAACTGGACGTCCGGGAGCACCTTCAGCACCTCGGCGAGGAGATCGAACAGTGAGGCGAGGACGCCAGGGTGGGCGTCCGCGTACGCCTGATCCATCTCGTTCTCTTCGCGGCGCTTCGAGTCGGGGATCGTGTGGAGTTCGATGGTCACCAGGCGTTCGGCAAGGTCGCCCGCGAGAGCGCCGGCGTCGATGGTGGTCATGGCCAGGACGCGTCGGAACTCCAGGACCACGACGTCGTCGTCGGTGTACAGGGCTCGGTCGACGATCCCGTCTCCGGTGACGGCGCGGCAGAGAGCATCGGACAGCCAGTCCGGGATGATGCTTACGTTGTCCAGGCATAGGGCCCAGCTGTTGAACGCCTGAGTTGCCCAGGACTTGATGTCCCTGGGCGCGGTCCGCTTCGGCGCCCCGGACGGGTCGATGATCCCGATGACCATTTTCGCCGCGTACGACTTTCCGGTGCCCTGCTCTCCCCGGAAGGTCAAGATCGGGTGGGGCAGGTCCGGGATGAAGCACGCGACGAGCCAGGCGACCAGGAGGCGAAAGCCTTCCTCGTCGGTGTTGAGCAGGTCTTGCAGCTTGGCCAGGCCGTCGCCGTCGCTGATCGGTTCGGGTAGCGGTTTCATGGCACCGGACCGGCGGAACAGCACCGGCGACGTTGCCTCACGCCGCCACCCGTCGGGGCCGATCGTCACGCATCGCCCTTCGGGTGTGGCCAGGTCCACGACGATGCGCTCCTCGTGGCGCGCGACACGGATGTGCAGCGTTCGGGGCTCGGCGTCCGAAGCCACCCCTTCGAGGACGGTCATGGCGTCGGCGAGCGCCGACTGAGACGGAACGGAGCCGCCGTTGGCGTCGGTGTACATCCGAGCCAAGTTGGACCGCAGCCCGGCACGGCCCCGCAGCGCGTAGACGGTGGGAGCCCCGCCCTTCTTCACGGCGTACGGACGGCCGTCGTCCGACATAAAGAGGTCGTACCGTTCACGGGCCAGCGCTGCGAGCTGGGACGCCTGCGAGGGGCCGCGCCCCTTCGACTCCCCTTCGGCCGGCGGCTGGTCGGTGACGCCGGCCTGTTCGAGGATCTCGCGGGCCCTCACGTTGATGTCGTCCTGGTCGTCCTGGTCGCCCTGGTGGTCGTCGGTCATCGGTGGTTCCTCACAGGTGCGTTGCGGGCGCTGCTCACGGTGCGCTCGGCGGCGCGCTCCGGGTGGCCCAGGGACGTTGCGGCACTGATCAGGGCTTCGCTGATGGCGTTCGCCTCGGTGCCGGTTTCGTACGCGCGGCAGGCGGCCCAGTACAGACGGTTGTTCAACTCGCCCTCGGGCGCGCCGAGGACGAACTTGACCAGGCCGAGCAGGGCGGCGCCCCGCCTCGGGCCCGGCACGATCAGTGCGGTTGTACGGCGGACGGGTTCCGGGGGAAGCATCAGGCGGAACAGTTCGTCGGGGAGTTCCGCGGCGTCCCGTCCGTCCGCCACCCGGTAGATGCCCTTCCCGGTGACGGACCCGGGACCGATCAGGTAGCCGCCGTAGCCGCGGATGTCGATCCCGGGACCGAGCTTGCTGGCGCTGTTGCGTACAGGGGCGCCAGCCGGGCCGGTGAACCACAGGTGCAGCCCGCCAGACGGGGTCGTGATGGTCGTGGTGTCCGGCACTGTGAAGCCGTGCCGTTCGGCGAGCGCCTCCAGGGCGGCCACTCCGTCGACGCCGTTCTTCCGGTCGAGGTCGACACCGAGGAGCGGGAAGTCTCCGCGACCGCAGGCGATGCCGTAGCCGGCCGCGTGCGGTGCAGCCTCGAACAGTTCACCGAGCCGGTCAGGGTCGGTCGTTGCGTCGTGGACACCGTGGCCCATACGTCCGCACTCACCCCGGCACCGTGGCGCTCCTACCGGGTCGTCGCGGTGGGGCGACCGGATCGCGGGCAGCTTCATTCGGGTGGTGGGGAACGGTGCGTAGCCTCGCCCTTCGGCCACTCTCAGGGCGAGTTCCAGGGGCCTCACGTTGGCCTCTTGGCGCGGCGCGGACGCAGTTCGTACGTTGCTCCGCACGGCGCGGTGACCTGGCCGAGGTGGACGTGTCGGTGCATCGCCTGGCAGCGGGGGCAGCGTGCGAGGAATTCGATACGTCCCCTTGTGATCAGGACGATCGGGCGCGCTACATTGGACGCGGTCCCGCCGCCCGCAGCGAAGAGGACTTCCTGAAACGCCCCGGCTACGACCCGGGGCGTTTCTGTGTTCTGGCTCATGCCGCGGCGCCCCCGGTCTTCACGGTCTGGGCGTCCAGCCACTCCTCCACGTCCGACCAGCGTGCGCGGAGGTGGCGACCGACCTTGATGAGCTTCGGGCCGCCGCCGCGGCTCGACCACTGGTAGACGGTGCCGAGCGGAACGCCGAGGTATTCGGCGACCTCGTCGGCGGTGGCGAGCTTCCGCCTCTGCGCCTCAGTGACCTGAGACAGTTGGATTCGAGGCATCACTTCTCCTGTATGTGAAATAGATTCACCTAGAGTGGCTGCAAAGACTCCTTGAGGAGGGATGATGCCTCACGGTGGCAGGTGATGCAAGTTCTCGCTAAGGTGAACTCATGTCACCTGAAGCGGTAGGTCCAGTAGAGACCATTGCCCGGCGAGTGAAGGAGCTCCGCGCGCGACGCGGCTGGACCGCGGCCCAGCTGGGGAAGGAGATGGGGAAGTACGGCCCTTCCTGGGACCGCTTCGCCGTGGCCAGCTTGGAGACCGGGAAGCGCAAGAACGTCACGGTGTCCGAACTCATGGCTCTCGCCCTGGCTCTCGACGTCGCGCCTACCCACCTGATCATCCCGCTGGACGATCGCCTCTACAAGATCGTCCCGAACTACACCCTGCCGACCCTTGATGCTCGTGAGTGGTTCCGGGGCAACGTCCCGCTTTTCAGCATGCACGGGGAACGGACGCGCACTTATCTGTCTGAGCGCCCCCTTGCTGACCTCGAAGGCCGGAAGCCCGAGTTCGCTGAGCTGCGAACCACTCTCGTGCCTGACCCCGACAATCCTGATGATCCAGACCGGTCCGTCCCTCTGGTCAGCTACAGCCGGGTTGAGCCGGAGTCTGGAGACTCGTCGGCCGACGCGGCGGACCAGGAGGAGCGCCGTGGCTAGCGTCTACGACCGTTGGCACCTCGCCCGCCCGCCAAAGGGCGCCGAGCCCTGTACCGAGCACTCCAGCAGGACGCGCACCCTGGCGCCGAGCAAGGACCATGGCAAGGGGAAGCGCTGGCAGGTCCGTTGGCGCGACGCGGCGGGGGAGCAGCAGAAGGAGAACTTCACCAAGCGCAGCCAGGCGGACACCCGAGCAGCGACGATCGAGGCGGACCTCGCCCGCGGCCTGTACGTCGATCCGGCTGCGGGCAAGGAGAGCTTCCGCTCGGTCGCCGAGCGCTGGCGCACCTCGGCCGTACACCGAGGCGGCACCTCGTCGCGCGTCGAGCGGGCACTACGGCTGCACATCTACCCGACGTTCGGCGACCGCCCGGTCGTGACCATCCGCCCCTCGGAGGTGCAGGCTTGGGTCAAGCACCGGTCACAGGTTCTCGCCCCGTCCACGCTCCGGGTGACGTTCGCCTACCTCGTCACCGTGATGCACACGGCCGTGAGGGACCGGACGATCGCGCTGAACCCGTGCGCCGGCATCAAGTTGCCTGAGGTTCGCCGAGCTGAGATCGTCCCTCTGCACACGGACGCGGTGCGGGCGCTGATCGAGGCCGCCCCGCCCCGGCACCGGGCGATGATCCTGCTCGCCGCGGCATCCGGGCTCCGCCAGGGCGAGGTGTTCGGTCTCGAACTCGACTGCATCGACTTCCTGCGCCGCGAGGTGACGGTGCGACAGCAGCTCATCACCCCGGACAGGGACACCGACGCGGCCGAGGACGAGACGCCCGAGCCGTACCTCGGCGAGCCGAAGACACACGAGAGCTACCGCACCGTGCCGCTCGCGGCCGTGGCGGTCGAGGCGCTGGCCGCGCACCTCCAGCAGTACCCCGCTGTCGAGGTCGAGATCGAGGACCGCACGGACCCGCGGAAGCCGAGGACGCGGACGGCGCGGATGCTGTTCACCAACGGGCGGAACGACGTGCTGAAGCGGGCCAGTTGGTCGCACGTCTGGGCCCGGATGGAGGAGCGGGCGAACGACGCCCTCGGCAAGGCGTACGCGGAGTCGTACGCGGCCTGGGTCCAGCGGGGCCGGCCGGACGGGCAGGAGCCCGCACCGGTACGCGTGCCGGACGGGGCGAGCATGCACGACCTGCGGCACTTCTACGCCTCGGCGTTGATCCGGAACCGCGAGAGCGTGAAGACGGTGCAGCGGCGACTCGGGCACTCGAAGCCGTCGATCACGCTCGACATCTACACCCACCTTTGGCCAGACGACGAGGACACAACACGGGCCGCCGTCGAGGCGATCCTCGGCGATGTGCCCGCGTTGTGCCCTCCGGCCGCGACGATTTCCCGTTAGCGCAGCTCAGGGGCTTGCATCACCGGTAGTTCACGTACTGCAGAGCGAAGTCGAAGTCCTTGCCCTTGAGGAGAGCCTGAACGGCCTGGAGGTCGTCACGGCTCTTCGAGCTGACGCGCAGCTCGTCGCCCTGCACCTGGGCCTTCACGCCCTTGGGGCCCTCGTCGCGAATGATCTTCGCCACCTTCTTCGCGTTGTCCTGGGAGATGCCCTCCTCGATCGTCGCGAAGATCTTGTACTCCTTGCCGGAGAGTTGGGGCTCACCGGCGTCCAGTGACTTCAGCGAGATGCCCCGCTTGATCAGCTTGGTCTCGAACACGTCGAGGATGGCCTTCACCCGCTCCTCGGAGTTCGCTTCCATGACGATCTTCTCGCCGGACCAGGAGATGGAGGCGCCGACGTTCTTGAAGTCGTAGCGCTGCGAGATCTCCTTGGCGGTCTGGTTGAGGGCGTTGTCGACCTCCTGCCGCTCGACCTTCGAGACGATGTCGAAACTGGAGTCGGCCATGTCCTGTGGCTCCTTGTATCGGGTGCGTAGGGGCGGCGGTCGAGCCCGGCGTAGGCCTCCGGCCGCATCCGCATAAGCCTAGTCACCCCCCTCCCCCCAAGCGTCGATCAATTGGGTGGCGAAGCATCCCTGGGCATCAGGTATCGTTTACGTCGTTGCCAAGGAGCACCGCCGAAGAGCGGGGTTCAGGGGCAGCGACCCCGGCGGTGTGCCCGAGTGGCCAAAGGGAGCAGACTGTAAATCTGCCGGCTTAGCCTACCCAGGTTCGAACCCTGGCGCCGCCACATGAAGATAGACCCCCTCCGAACTGCGGAAACGTGGATCGGAGGGGGTCTTTTCTTGCGTTGGGGCGGCCTTTCGGGCGGAGTCGAAAAGAGGTGACTTGAGTCACTCTGTGACATCCGGATCGAGGGGTCGAGCGGGACTTCAGGGCGAGGCGAGGGCCGTTCCATGGAGCAGGCGGCCGCCGCACACGCTGTGCGGTGGCCGCCTGCTCCGGGGATGCCGGCGAACATGCCCCGAGGGCTCAGCCCTTGACGTGTTCGTTGTCCAGTGCCGCGCCGGCGTTTCGCTGTGCCGGGATGGCCGGGAGCGCTCGTACCGCCATACCCGCCCGGTGTTGGTCGGCCGCCGCGCACAGCGCACGGGCGGCCTCGTTGAAGCGGACGACGGACGGCGGGTCCGAGGGGCCCAGCAGATGCAGTTCGAGCTCGCTGCGGGCCTCGGCGTAGGTGTCCTTCTCGGGGTGGCGCACGGACTCCAGAAGGGCCGGTATGCCGGAGCCGTCCGACGCGAGGACGGCGCCTGCCCGGACGGTGGGGAAGGCGTCGCGGAAGTCCTGCTCGGAAAGACCGCTGGTGTTGGCGACGGCGTAGGGCTTCTCGCTCGCCAGGTAGTCGGAGATGACGCTGGAGACATCGCTGACCAGCAGATCGGCCTCGTTGAAGCAGGCGTAGACGTTCGGCCGGGCCCCGACGACGATCTGGTGCTCCCACGCGGGGAACGAGGCCCAGTACGCGGCCTGCCAGGCTGCGGTCGTGGCGGCCACCGCCGCGGCCCGGTCGGGTTCGGGGACCGTCTGCAGCTGCATCCGCTCCACGTCGTCCGCGCCCGCCCGGAACGAGGACGTGGTCAGCCGGTCGAGTTCGGCGGTGCGGTGGGCCAGTTCCGCCGCCGCGGAGGGCGCGGGTCCTTCAGCGGGGTGTTCCGCGGCACGGCGAGGGTTCGCGGCGCGGATCATCTCCTGGATCCGGGCGTTCGCCGCTCCCGCGCGGGGTTCGACCGAGCCGGTCAACGGGTGCGGCTTGTACAGGAGCCGGACCCCGGGATCGGCCAGGAGGGTGCGGACCATGTTCTCGCCGGCCTCGATGATCGAGGTGTTGCCGGGGTTGCCGTCCCAGCCCTCCCATGTGGGGGCGTAGAGAACCGTGGTGTACGGGCCCGAGGGCGCACCGGCGTACGGCTCGATCGTCTCCAGTTGCGGGCGTCCGATCTCCACGACGTCCCTGTCGTCGATCCCGACGTCCGCCAGGGCGTACCGCTCGCGCGCCGCGGGACCGGCCACCCACACCTCGTCGTAGGCCTTCGCGTACGGGTTGCAGCTGGACAGTTTGTCGCTCTCGCCGTGGTTGACGAACGCGTGCTTGATGCTGGGGATCCGCAGCACCTGCGAGGTCTTCCCCGAGTGCGACGGGTGGATCAGCGTCTTCAGCGTGGAGTGCTCCAGCCTCATCAGGTCGGCGACCCTCGGCAGACACACGATCGGGATGTCGGTGGACGCGATGTGCTTCACCATGAAGCGCTCACGCAGCACGATCAGCGGACGGCCCTCGAGCCGGGCCAGCGGCTCCAGCCACATGTTCGCCTGATACGCCGAGCTCGTGCCGCCGGAGAAGTACATGCCCACCGTCGGCTGGTACTCCGCGAGCCACGCCTCGAACCACTCCAGAGCCTGCTCGCTGGCCACCGGCCTGCGCTTCGGCAGCAGGCGCAGCAGCAGCATGCCGAGCGCCACCGCCCCGAAGGCGGCGGACAGGCCGATTCCCGCCGCGGCCCACCGCGCCGAGCCGGTCGCCGCGGTGATCAGCAGACCGGCCGTCGAGGGCAGACCGAACATGAGGAGCCGCTGTCCGGCGCGCTGCATCAGCAGCCCTGGGAGGGCGGGGCTCAGCCGCAGGGGCGAGGCGTCGATGTTCCGGGTCACCACGGGCAGGGTGCGGGTGCGACGTACGGTGATCGCCAGCGCCTGGCACGCGAAATGCAGGGAGCAGCAGAACAGCAGACTGCAGACGAGAGCCAGGTACCTCGTCTCGTAGTCCTGGTCCTCGATGCGGATCAGGCCGGCCACCAGCAGGAAGCCCCGGACGACTTGGCGCACGAACACGGTCGCGTGCAGCTTCCCGAGAGCGGTGGCCGTGTTCCGCTGCCACCGGTGCAGGGCGATGTCCGCCGTCAGCCCGACAGCGGTGGAGGCCACGAGCAGGGAGACGCTGGGGAGGAGCGCACCTACTGCCTGAACGGCGAACGACAGCGCGAGCACCGTGGGAAGGAGGAGACGTACCGCTGCGGTGCGCAACCGAGCGGGCAGAGGCGATGCTGATGCTTCGTGGGCTTCAGGCAACTCGAACATCCTCGGGCACGGACTCGCCGCCCGGCGAGATCTGAGGTCCGGAATCCGGTGCGTACGGATGTTCTCTTCAGGAAGGTGGTCGGACCTTACCTTCTGTATGCCAGGAGTACATATGGGGTACATGTAAACGTCACCTATGCCGCCACCTCCTCGGTTCCGCGGGCTGGGCAAGAGTGGAGAAAACGGGCGGTTTCCAGCCGCCTCGAAGCCGGGCGGCGCCCCCCATGCCACGTGCCGCGGGTCTGGGAACCAGTGGAGCGACGGAGAACGGCCGACAACGGGCGCGCTGATGGGGTCCGGTACCTACGGGGCACACTGATCCCATGTCATCGCGTCGCAGACACTGCCCGGAGTGCCGTCGGGAGATCGCCGTCGTCGCGGGCCGGTTCGCTCGGCACGATCCGCCCGGCGTGCGGGGGAGCGGGGACCTGGTCTCGTGCCCCGGTTCGCGCCGCCAGGCACAACTCGGAGCCGCCCAGCCCGGGCTGGACGGGTACACCGTCCCGGAATTCCCCGGCCAGCTCCCGCTGTTCTGAACCAGCTCCCGTTGTTCTGAACCAGCTCCCGAAGGAGCAGTCCCTAGCTAATTGCCCGCCACCGACTTCACCGCCACCGAGACAGGTGTCGAGCCGCTGACCGCTTCCAGGGTCAGACCGGCGGTGGCCGGGGTGTCGACCAGTTCGGCGAGGACCGCGGCGACGTCGTCGCGGGGGATCATGCCGCGGCCGGTGGAGGCCTCCAGGCGTACGAGACCGGTCCCGGCGTCGTCGATCAGGCCGCCGGGACGCAGGATCGTCCAGTCCAGGCCCGTACGACCGCGTACGTACTCGTCGGCCTCGCCCTTCGCGCGCAGATACGCGTCGAAGATGTCGTCGCCCGGGTGGGCCGGGTCCGCGCCCATCGAGGAGACGACCACGTGCCGGCGTACGCCCGCGCGCTCGGCGGCGTCCGCGAACAGGATCGCGGCGCCCTTGTCCACCGTCTGCTTGCGGTCCGTCCCGCTGCCCGGTCCCGCGCCCGCCGCGAAGACGGCCGCGTCCGCGCCCTGCAGGTGCGCGGCGACCTCCTCCACCGACGCCGACTCCAGATCGCACAGGACCGGCTCGGCGCCGGCCGCCCGCAGATCGTCGCCCTGTTCGGCGCGACGGATGATCCCCGCGACCTCGTCCCCGCGCGCGGAGAGCAGCCGCTCCAGCCGCAGCGCGATCTGACCATGACCACCAGCGATGACAATGCGCATGTTTCCGACCGTACGCCCGGATGACGGCGTTCGCCGCACAACCCTGTGGACAACTCGTGAGTCACATGGGTGATCACTGTGGATGCTCGGGTGATCGCCGCGAGAACGAGTGAAGACGAGTGAACACGCGAACGAGGGAACGCCGTGCGAGTTCGTACGGCGTCATAGAGGAGACCATCATCACCGCCGTACGCAAGACCGTCACCGCGGTCGGCTGCGCCGCCGTCCTCCTCGCCACGGCGGCCGCCTGCGGTACGGTCCAGAACCTCACGGCCGGGCAGAAAGTGGACCAGGCCGTCGAACGGCTCGGCGAACAGAAGTCCCTGGCCTTCCAGTTGGACCTCGACGCCGACGCCGACACGATCAACACGCTGGCGGGCGAGGCCAGTTCCGACGAGCCCCTTCCGCCGGAGTTCGCGAGGTTCGTCAGTGGGCTGCGCGTCGACGTCTCCGTCAAGTCCCGGAAGGCGCTGGCGGATTCGGGTCAGAAGGATCTCGTCGGTGCGAGCGTGAGGATCACCGGGACCGGCGGCGTCCTGGTCGAATACCGGATCATCGGCGACTTCACGTACTACCGCGCCGACATGAAGGCCGTCGGTGAGGCGATGGGCGTTCCCATGCCGTCGGTCGGCGATCTCCCTCCGGGCGAGAAGGAGATGAAGAAGGTCCTCGAAGGCGACTGGGTGAAGGTCGACACCAAGGAGCTGGAGAGTTCGCGGAAGTCCGCCGGGGGTGCCGCGAAGGGATCCGCCGGTGCCGGTGACATCGACGCCAAGACCCAGAAGAAGGTTCTCGAAGCCGTACGAGGTGTCATCGGTCGCGAGGTCACCTTCCGGACCAGGAGTGGCGCGGACGGCGTCGAGCACGTCGTCGCCACGGGCAATGTCCGTGACCTGCTCACCGGAGTCTTCGACAGACTCCGTCCGCTGCGGGGAGACCTTCCGGCGGGCGCGGAACTCCCCTCTGCCAAGGACCTCAAGGACGCCCCGAACAAGAAGGTCGCCGTCGACTTCACCCTGAAGAGTGGTGACCTCCGGCAGATCAAGGTCGACCTGGCCGTCCTCGCCGACAGCCCGAAGAACGCCAAGCTGCCCCTCGTCCTGAAGTTCTCCCGGGCGGGCGACATCAGCGCGCCGTCGGGAGCCACCGAGATCCCCGTGGGCAAGCTTCCCGGGGGCAGCCCGCTGGGCGGCGTGTTCCCGGGCGGCGACGAGCTCTAGCGCGCGGACGCCCGTCGGCCAAAGCCTTCCCCGGCCCCCGGGAGCCCGGCCTGTCCAGGCAGGCAGGACTCCCGGGGCGCGTGGAGCCCGTAGAGCGGCGCTTCACGCACGCGTGGACCGTCGTTTAGCAGCTTCACGCGCGCGTGAAGGCCGTCGTGCCCGGCCCGGCTACGACGGCTCTCCCCGTCCCTGCCGGGGCAGTTCCAGCCCCGACTCGGCCGCCGAGCCGCAGTACTCCCGCACCGCGCTGGTCCGTGCCACCACGCGTCCGCGGTGGATCACGATCCGGCTGTACGCAAGGGACAGCGCCCCCGCGAGCCGGTCCCCGCGTACGGCGAGCAACTCGGCCGGGAATCCCGCCTCCACGCGGACCTCGGGCAGCCCGAGAGCCGCTCGGGCGGCGCGACTCACCGTGTCGTACGCGTCCTCGGGGCGCAGCCCGCACCGGGAGGCCAGCAGGTAGGCGGCCTCCAGCGGATCCCCGCGTCCCACCGGGTTGGACACGTCGCGCAGGGCGCCACCGCCCGCCGCGACCCGCACGCCGGCCGCCCGGAGCAGTCGTACGGGAGCGGTGCCGTGCCGGTCGGCCGAGCCGCAGCCGCCCTGCGGCAGACACACCACCGTCACTCCGGCCGCGGCGAGTTGGTCCGCGGCGCGGGCGGCCACCTCGGACGGCAGCCGGCCGAGGCCGCCGCACGGGCCGAGCGTCACCCCGGGCCGCAGCCCGCCCGCCATCGCCGCGAGCCGGGCGAGCCGGGCGGGATCGGCCGCGTCCGTGTGCAGATCGACCGGACAGCCGTGTTCGGAGGCGAGTTCCAGGACCGCCTGGACGTAACCCGTCGGATCGGGGTCCGCGTCCGGGCAGCCGCCCACCACGGACGCGCCCATCTTCAGGGCGTCCCGCAGCATCGCGAGCCCGTCGGCGCCGGCCGCTCCGGTCAGTACCCGCGGCATCGCCACCGTCGCCAGTTCGGCGAGCCCCCGCAACGACCGCCGCACCTCGAGCACCGCCGTCAGCGCGTCCAGCCCCTGTACGTCGCCGACGTGCACATGGGACCGCAACGCCGTGGCGCCGTGCCCCAGTTGCAGCAGCGCCGCCTCGGTGGCCCGGCGCCGGATGTCCTGGTCGTCGTAGGCGAGGGGGCCGTCACCGTCGGCCGTCAGGGCCGTGTCGCTGTGCGCGTGGGCCTCGGCGGGAGCCGGCAGGAGGAGGTAGCCGTCGAGGTCCACCTTCGCGACGAGAGCCCCCGAGGCCCCCGCCGCCAGGCTCCCCGCGGTGCCGACCGCCTCGATACGGCCATCGCCCAGCCGTACGTCCACGGTCCGGCCGTCGGTGAGCCGCGCCCCGCACAGCAGGAGAGCGGCCGTGTCGGTGTGTCCCGACGAGGAGTGGGGCGGCTGCTGCTGGCTGTCGGGCATCGCGCTCCTGGGGCTCGGGGGCGGCTGCGGGAGGGACGACTGCGGAGCGTGGGGACACAAGATCACGCAGCGTGAGTCGAGCCTAGGGCGGTGACCCGTCAGCGTCGGGGAGGAGCGCAATAGTCGTACCGGTGTGGTCCCTCGACGGGCTGTCGACGCCGGCCCCTCCACCCCTGCGCCCACGGAGGCCCGGAGGCCCGTCACCCCGTGTGATTCAGGAGGCCTGAGGGGCCCGTGAAGGGTTCTGGGAACCCCCGGGGAAATGCCTGGGGTCGGGCCGGGGTGGGTACCGCGAAACGGATTTGGGCGATCGGCGGCGGACCGTGTAATGTCTTCATCGCTCGCCCCAATAGCTCAGTCGGTAGAGCGTCTCCATGGTAAGGAGAAGGTCTACGGTTCGATTCCGTATTGGGGCTCTGGTGTGAGAGGTTCCCGTCGCAAGACGGGGGCCGATCGCATCTCAGCGGTGTAGCTCAGTCGGTAGAGCAAGCGGCTCATAATCGCTGTGTCACCGGTTCAAGTCCGGTCACCGCTACTGACAGTAGCCGATTGTGGGGTCGGTCCTTCGATCGGCTACTCTTCTATGCGTTAATGTCCCATCCGTTCGTCAAGGAGCACTCCTGTGGCTGCCACCGACGTCCGCCCCAAGATCACGCTGGCCTGCGTGGAGTGCAAGGAGCGGAACTACATCACCAAGAAGAACCGGCGTAACGACCCGGACCGACTGGAGATGAAGAAGCACTGCCCGCGTTGCAACGCGCACACCGCGCACCGCGAAACGCGATAATTTCAGGCTCGTACACGAGGCCGTCCCCTTCACGGGGGGCGGCCTCGCGTCGTTGTGCAACCGATGTCCGGCGCGTACCCGGCGTCATAGGTGGTCCAGCGATTTAGAGCGAAGATGGGCCGTCCGGCTAAGCGGTCGGTCCAGCTGCGACAACCAGCGCAGCGAAGACAACCAGGAGGTGCCGAGCCCATGGCGCTCGACCAGTCCTTCGTAGGGCGGTCCTACCCGCCCACCGACCCCTATGAGGTCGGCCGGGAGAAGATCCGCGAGTTCGCGGAGGCCGTGGGGGACAGCAACCCTGCGTACACGGACCCCGAGGCCGCACGCGCGCTCGGGCATCCGGATGTGATCGCGCCGCCGACCTTTGTGTTCGCCATCACGTTCAAGGCCGCGGGTCAGGTCGTCCAGGACCCGCAACTGGGCCTCGACTACAGCCGGGTGGTGCACGGCGACCAGAAGTTCGCGTACACCCGTCCGGTGCGCGCGGGTGACCGGCTCACGGTCACCTCGACCATCGAGTCGATCAAGTCCCTCGCGGGCAACGACATCCTGGACATCCGTGGCGAGGTCCACGACGAGGCGGGCGAGCACGTCGTGACGGCCGTCACGAAGCTCGTGTCCCGCGCGGCTGAGGTGGGCTGACATGACGGCGAAGATCTCTTACGCGGACGTCGAGGTCGGCACCGAGCTGCCGGCCCGGACGTTTTCCGTGACGCGTGCCACGCTCGTGCAGTACGCGGGGGCCTCCGGGGACTTCAACCCGATCCACTGGAACGAGAAGTTCGCGGTCGAGGTGGGCCTTCCCGACGTCATCGCGCACGGCATGTTCACCATGGCCGAGGCGATCCGTGTGGTGACCGACTGGGCGGGCGACCCGGGCTCCGTCGTCGAGTACGGCGTCCGCTTCACCAAGCCCGTCGTCGTCCCGAACGACGACGAGGGCGCCACCATCGAGGTCAGCGGCAAGGTCGCGGCCAAGCTCGACGACAACACCGTCCGCGTCGACCTCACGGCGACCAGCGCCGGACAGAAGGTGCTCGGGATGTCGCGAGCGGTCGTACGGCTGGCTTGATCCCGAGGTCAAGTTCTGATCCCTGAGGTCAAGTAAGGGGCGTCCGCCATTGCGGGCGCCCCTTACGTATCCGCACTCCTTGACTTAGTTAGTGATTGAGTACTAACTTAGCCGCATGGTCAGGATGAGCGCAGAGGAGAGGCGCGAGAGCGTCATCCGCGCGGCGATGAGCGAGTTCGCCCGTGGCGGCTACCACGGCACGTCCACCGACGCGATCGCCAAGCGCGTGGGCGTCTCGCAGCCGTATCTCTTCCGGCTCTTCCCGGGCAAGAAGGCGATCTTCCTGGCGGCCGCCGAGCACTGCATGGAGCTCGCCCGGCACACCCTGGAGGAGGCCTCCGAAGGGCTGGAGGGTGAAGAGGCCCTGCACGCCATGGCGAACGCCTACGTCAAGGTCATCGCGGAGCACCCGGAGCGGCTCCTCATGCAGATGCAGATGTACGTGGCGGTGGCCGCCGCCGAGGAGGCCGGCGATCACGAGCTCGGCGAGGCGGTCCGGGCCGGCTGGATGCGGCTCTGGGACACGGTTCACGTGCCGCTCGGCGCGGACGTGGACGAGACCGCGACCTTCATGGCGTACGGAATGCTCATCAACTGCCTGGTCGCGATGGGGTTCCCGCCCCGGCACCGGGTCTGGGAAGGGCTCTATCCGTCGGCGCGGGTCACGGGCCGGCTGGAGAAGTAGCGCGATGGCCAAGGCGGAGTTCGGCGCCTTTTCATGGGCGCGAAAGTTAGTCATCAATAACTAACCATCAATGGCGATCACATCATCCTGGGGGAGCGATGTCTCAGCGGACGGCAAAGGCAACACCGAACGGATCGGCGGCACCGACCACGGCGTCGGCCACGGGATCGGCCGCGGCACCGGCCGCGGCACCGCCGACAGAGTCGGCCATGGCACCGGCCACGGAACCGCCCGTGGCCACGGAACCGTCCGCGCGTCGCGGTGGAGCCGGGTGGGCCCTCGTCATCACCAGCGTCGCCGGATTCATGGCGGCCCTCGACAATCTCGTCGTCACCACCGCCCTGCCCTCCATCCGCAAGGACCTCGGGGGAGCGCTGGGCGACCTGGAGTGGACCGTGAGCGCCTACACGCTCACCTTCGCCGTCCTGCTGATGTTCGGCGCGGCGCTCGGCGACCGGTTCGGCCGCCGCAGGCTCTTCCTGATCGGCCTGAGCGTCTTCACCGGCGCCTCCGCCGCCGCGGCCATGGCGCCCGGTATCGACTCGCTGATCGCCGCCCGCGCGGTCCAGGGTGTCGGCGCGGCGATCATGATGCCGCTGACACTGACCCTCCTGACGGCCGCGGTTCCGGCCGCCAAGCGCGGGATGGCGTACGGGATATGGGGCGCCGTCAACGGACTCGCGGTCGCGTCCGGTCCCCTCATCGGCGGCAGCCTCACCGAACACGTCTCCTGGCACTGGATCTTCTGGCTGAACGTTCCGCTGGGTCTCGCCGTGCTCCCGCTCGCCCGGCTGCGTCTGTCCGAGTCGTTCGGCGCCGGTGCCCGGCTCGACTTCCCGGGGACCCTGCTCGCCAGCGGCGGTCTCTTCGGGATCGTCTACGGCCTGGTCCGCGGGCCCGCCGACGGCTGGACCAGCCCGTTCGTCCTGACCGGCCTGTTCGCGGGCGTCGCGCTGCTCACCGGCTTCGTCATCCACGGCACCCGGGCCAAGCACTCGATGCTCCCGATGCGGCTCTTCCGCTCCCGCGCCTTCGCCGGGATCAACGCGGCCAGCCTGCTGATGTTCCTCGGGATGTTCGGCTCGATCTTCCTGCTCAGCCAGTACATGCAGGGCGTGCTCGGCTACTCGCCGACCGAGGCGGGGCTGCGGATGCTCCCCTGGACCGGTATGCCGATGCTCGTCGCGCCGATCGCCGGCTATCTGTCCGACCGCGTCGGCGGGCGCCCCGTCGTCGCCACCGGGCTCTTCCTGCAGGCCGCCGGGCTCGCCTACTACGCCTCCGTGGTCGCCGCCGACGCCTCGTACGCCTCCCAGCTTCCCGCACTGATCATCAGTGGTATCGGGATGTCCCTGTACTTCGCCCCGGCCTCCAACCTGGTCATGTCCAGCGTCCGGCCGCAGGAGCAGGGCATCGCCTCAGGCGCCAACAACGCGCTCCGCGAGGTGGGCGGCGCGCTCGGCATCGCGGTGATGTCCTCGATCTTCTCGGCGCAGGGCGGCTACGCGACCGCCCAGACCTTCATCGACGGACTGCGGCCCGCGCTCGTGGTCGGCGCCTCGGTCGTCGCCCTCGCGGGTGTCGCGGCCCTGGTCATCCCGACGGCCCGGCGTGCGGCGCGCACCGAGACGGCAAACGCCCCGGCGCACGCCCTCGAAGCCGGCTCGTCGGCAGCGGGCTCGCTCGAAACCGAATCCTTCGGCGCGGACCCGCTCGAAGCCGACCGGCTTGCGACCGTCTCCCTCGAAACCGCCCCCCGCTGACGCGCGGAACAGGGCTACCGGCCCTTCGGCCAACCCCGGAATCACCTGATGACCTGACGACCTGATCGCCCGATCGACCCCCCAGGAGAGTCGCTTCGGTCGAGTGCGCGGAAGCGGACGGCCCCGCCCCGACTTGAGTTCTAGTGGTCGTCGCAACACCCCAGCTCAGGGGATGCGATGGATTTCAAGATCCGGGACCGTTCGATCAATCAGGGGACTCGTGCTCT
>NZ_JBVJCT010000049.1:0-50867 GCF_055588305.1 Streptomyces sp. NPDC042002
CGCCAGCATCAAGCCCGCGCCAGTCACTACAAACGACGCGGACACAGCCCCTGAAAACTGCCCAGCACTCAGAACAAACACCGTTGCAGTACTAGAACGCCTCAGGGCGTCCTAAATAGGCACCAAACGCCCTCTGATTACGTGTTTTTCAACCTCGAAGGCGCAGTTCAGGGCCGCTGTGTTGCTCGGGAGACAGGAATCGCCGTTCCGCGACAGCGTTTCGGATGCGGCGATAGCGGACGGTGTTACGTCCACAGATAAGCGACTACGCCGGAAAGACTGGTGATCACGCGTCCCCGTCCTGGCCTGCACGCCACCAACTACCAGTACAGCCCTCTGACGTGATGCCCGGCAAGAGGCCTGTGACCGCCACGGCGGAGGTTGAAAAATGCCTGGTCAGCCACGGCTACACCCTGTGAAGGCAGGCGTGAACGGCAAGATTCCGGCCTCGAGAGACGACAACAGCCGTACAGCGAACGTCAAATCACACGCAGGCGCCCGCTGGTTGGGTACTGCCAGCGCGAGCGATGCGTCTTGGTGGTGCAATCCACGCGCTGTGCGGTCGTCACGGGTCGGGAGCGGTCCCGCGCGAAGAATTTGCCGATCTTCACCGTCTCCCTGATGACGGCACCCGCGTGATGGATCAACTCGCCTTACCGTTCAGTAAGTTATCCGAGTGTCGCCTTACCAGATAGACCATTTCGGGAGGGCCGGATCGACAGATCACTCACAAGTTCCACACAGACTCTAGTGACACAGCGTCTTCACATGTGATCAACTTCCGGTGTTCCAGCAGGTCAGATCCCTGCTGAGCATCCATCACTTGCACCACAGAAAGGGACTCCATGAGAGTCCGGATATCCCGCCGCACGCATGCGGTCATGATCGCCGCCGCCCTTGCGGGGAGTGTCGTGGTTCCGCTGGCCGGCGCACAGCCGGTTGCGGCCGCCGACTGTCTCACCTCGGTACCGACGTACGTGTGGGAGCCGAATACCACCGGCAACATCGCGGCGCCGCGCGTACTGCACAAGTACATGGACTGGGGACCCAAGAGCGGCACCACGGACACCCTGATCGACACCCAGCTCACGGCGAACCTGAAGAGCACCAGCAAGGTGTTCACCGGCGGCGGCAACGGCATCATCTACGAGGCCAACATCTCCGGGCAGGTCAAGTCCTACAAGGACAACACCGCCACTGGCGGATCGCTGCTGACCGCGGTCAAGACGTACACCATGGACTGGTCGACCGCGACACGGATTATCACGAACGGCACGTACATCCTGGTCCTGGCGAGCGATGGCACGCTGGACTTTTACCAGCAGTCCAACCCGTCCACGGGTGACGGCACGATCACGAAGATCGGCTCGACCAGATCCAGTCTGACCACGGGGATGGCCAACGCCACGGATGTGTGGATGGTCAACTCCGGCCTGTCGTGGCTGACGGGCGGCACGATCAAGAAGGCGTCCCTGCTGCCCTCGGGCACGACGCTGAAAGTCGTCGCAGCGGCGGACGTCGCGAGCGGTGTGACCGCCAGCCAGGCCTGGAGTCCCGGGGCCGGCGCCGTCAACACGCAGACCACCACCAGCGATCCCGACACCACCGGGCAGATCTCCAAGTACGCCACGGGACCGTGGACTCAGCTCGATCCAGAGGTCCGCACCGGAATTGTCGGCGAGATCATGGCGGACGCCGGACCGTGCCTCGCTGACCCGGATCCCTCTGAACCGCCCTACTTCGCCACCCCGCCGGACGAGACCGGGGGCGAGGTAGCCGTCGAAGCGCCGGCGGACACCCCCCAGACCCCGTCGAACACGGTCACCGGCAAGTTCACCCTCGGCAACGGGCAGCCCGCACCGGGCCTTCAGGTCGCCCTGACCGCGAACGACCTCACCGACGTCACCGGCCAGACCCAGGTGCCGTGGCTCGGCATGGCGACAACCGCGGCCGACGGCACCTGGTCCGTCACCCTTCCGGACCCGCTCCCGGCCGACGTGCAGCAGACCAAGGACGCCAACGGCGGCATCCTCAACCTGGAAGCCACTGCCGAAGGCGTCACCGCCACCACGGCCACCCCGATGCTCGGCGTGGACGTCCTCTCCACCACCACGGCCCAGCAGAGCGCGACGGTGTCCGCACAGACCGGCGACGGGCACACCACCTTCCTTGCCCCGAACACCGCGTCCGGCACGACACAGGACACCTACGCGGCGTCCACGGACAGCAAGACGCTCGCCGCAAAGATCGAAGCCGACCCGGCCCCGGCTCCGGACACGGTGCCGCTGTGGCAGAGCGACAACAGCACCCTCGCCGCCGACTACAACCCCTACCTGATCAACGGCCACGACGTCAGCGCCGAAGCGGTAAACCCGCCGAAGACGCCGCTGAACTCCGGCAACTGCTGGAACACCAAAACTCAGTACGACAGCACGACGAAGTACACGGTCGTCGGCGAGGCGCACTCCGGTTGGGACTCGAAGTCGTCGTTCGAGTACGAATCCTCGATGAACAGCTCCATTGACATGGGGGTCAAGACCGGCTCCGTTTGGACCATCGGGACGTCCAAGGACCTGTCAACGAGCGTTGGCGCTTCCTTGGGCTGGGGCTTCAGGGCCAAGTATTCGCACCAGTACACGGTGCCGATCCTGTACAAGAAGTACAAGCAGCAGGCCGTGTGTGGCGGTGTGGCGCACGCCACCTGGTACACGCTTGAGGCCAGCAAGTACTACGTGCCCGCCAGCTGGGCGGCGGGCAAGGTCGGTAAGGACGTGTCGTCGAAGGACGGTGCTTCGGCGTTCAGCAAGTCCAATCCCGACTACCGGACCTACCTTGAGGGAGGTGGCAGTAACCAAATCGGTCTCTCCAGCGGTAAGTCCACCAAGTTCGGCGGCGCGGTGAGTGCATTCGGCATCTCACTCGGCTCGAAGACCGGCTATGACACCAACCACAAGCAGAAGCTCCAGGCCGGCGACCAGCACGGCAAGCACTGGCTCTGGGGCAAGAGCGGAAAGATCAGCAGTGGCCACGCCGGCGTCTTCTACTCGAAGTAGGCGCGGCCTGCTGATCGCCGTAACCGCGGTGCTGGTCGTTGTGGCAGCCCTGGCGGCCTGGCTCGTCCCGCAGGGACGAGATGCCACGGCTGCACACGACGGTCATGCGCTCGACGGCGGCATGGACTCCCAGGCCGACGTGGGGTCCAACGGTTTGCGGATCGGCAAGGAGTACTGGCTGAACCTGCCCCAAGTGACCAACCTCAGCGGTGAATCGGTGACGGTGCTCAAGGCGCGGATCAAAGGCGGCCTGCCTCATGGGCTGAAGCTGATCGGCTACAAGGTGGTGAGCACCACGGACACCGACGGATACGGTATTGGCGTGCTCGAGGTGAACTCAGTGGATGACGACGTCACCGGCTTGCCAGACCGGACGCACAGCTTCCCCGTGAAGTCCCACAAGCCGGCCCACTGGTATCCCATGGTCCGGTTCAAGGTGACCGGACCGGTGACGGATGACACGTCGCAATGCCGGTTCTGGTACCAGCAGGGCGCGGTGAAGTACCGGCAGGATCTGCGGTGCGTCAACCAGCTCCGCCTCGCCAAGAAATAAGACAACCCGGTAAGTCAACCGGAGGCGCCCCCAGAACGTGCAGTTCTGGGGGCGTCGGTCAACCTGGACGTCATCAACGTCCGTACTGACCTGTGGATAACCCGCGTCCGTGCTGCTCAGCGGTCCCGGAACGCGGTGCGGATGGCGGCGACGTGGGGCCGGATGAAGGCCTGCGCCCGCTGTTCGGCTTGGGCGTGCTCTTCGTTGGTCAGGGCCCGCCGTACGCACAGTTCGGTGATCTCGACTTCGTACGTGCGGTAGTCGTCCGAGGGCCGGGGCCGGGGCAGCGGCAGCGGGACGGGGTACAGGTGCCAGCCGTGCTTGGTCGACCGCCACAGCTGGCCGTCAGCCTCGGTGAGGGTGCCGTAGTGCTCGATGAACATCGCCACGACGTCCGCGTCGAAGTACATCGACGGCCGGTCGCCCGTCGCGCACCCCGGGCAGCCGTCCTTGCCCGTGCACACCGCCAGGCGTCGGTCGTAGCGAGGTGGCCAGAAGCGGGGATGGGCACGCTGCTGGGTGTAGGTGCGGCCGACGCGCAGGCGGTGGACCTCGACGTGGCCGCCAACCTCAAGGCTGCGCACCGCCCGCCGTACGGCGGCACGTTGGGCGTCGCTCGGTTGCTCGACTCCGTAGACGACGCGGGCGAGGCCGGTGACCGAGGCGGCCAGCGGGGTGCCGTCGATGTCGCTGAGGCCGCCGGGCTCGCTGCGCACGTACGCCAGCACGGCCCGCTGCACTCGCCCGAGTCCTCGTGACACAACTTCAGTGTCCCGCTCCGCCCGGGTCTGGGAAACGAGCGCTTACGGCTCCGCCGGGGTGATCGGAGTGAAGGTGTTGGGCGTCTCAGCAACGAACGCTTACGCCCGCGCCCGCAGCGGGCCGGCCCCCGACAGATGTCCGTCTCATCGCGCGGATCACAGCTGGCCGGAGGCGGCCTTCGGTTCTGTGCAGGTGCTTTGACGGACCTTCACCAGACCCGCTAACGTACATGCCAAATCAGATATCAGATCTCGCACCGAGGTGGTGGAGATGCTACTGACGACCGGACAGGCCGCCGAGGAACTCGGCTGCGCCGTCACCACCTTCCGCCGACTCGTGCGCGCCGGACTGCTGCCAGGCCTGAGCCGCCGCGGGGTGCGCGTCATGGTCCCGCTCGACGTGGTCCAGGCCCTCAGCCAGCGCCAGCACGCCCCACTGGACCAGCTGAGCGCTCCGGAACTCGCCGTCCTGCGGGTCGACACGGCCAAGCAAGTACAGGAACCGGACCGGAACTGGATCGGCTTCGCTGCGTCCCTCACCCCCGACGACCTCCTCAAAGCCCTACGAGGCTGGTGGCGTTGCGATGCGGCAAGCGTCGCGGCCGCCGGAGTCCTGCCGGTGACCCTGTCCGGCTATGTGGTGGCCGTCCTGACAGGCCTGGAAACCTGGGAGAAGAACGCCCAGGGCCGTCACGCCTTTCCACACGCCCGGCTGGCCGGATACGTCACCGACCTGGCCACCCCCACCACGAACGTCACCGCCAGCACCAACACGGACCGTAAGCTCGCTGATCTGCTGCTCGGCAGCACACTCGCCTCACACTCAGGCGGAGCGATCGCCTACGTCTCCACGACACCGCCGACTGAATCGCCGTCCGGACAAGGAACCTGATGGACGCACAGAGCTATACCGCTGCTCTCGCCGAACTGCGCGCGGTGCGGGACGACATCAAGAAGGCCAAGGCCGCCCTTGCACGCCTGGAAGCACAGCGCGACCAGCAGATCGCCCTCCTGGCTGCCTACGGCAAAGCGAAGGCTGAGCGGATCGCCCCGGCAGCCGGACTCAGCGTGGCCGACGTCGTCGCCCTCGCCCCCACCCTGGCCCCCGACAACCTCGCCGGAAACGGCAACGCTCCGGCGCAGACCCCAGCCCCCGAGGCGACCGAGCCCCCGCACACCCCCGAGCCCGAGCCCACTCCGCAGTCCGGAGCCGTGGCGCCCGCGATGCACACAGCCCACACGCAGCCCGCCCCCGAGGCCGATGCTCCGGCCACGCCTGTGGCACTGGACGCACCGCCGGCCCTGCCCTCCATCCCCGAAGGCAGCACGGGCGACGCCTGGTTCGCCCACACCACGGGCCTGGCTTCCACCCGCCCGAACTTCACCCAGCAAGCCCGCTCCACCGTCTTCCTCGACACCGGCACCGGCGTGCTGGTCCACCGCCAGCAGACCCACCGCCTCGATCTCGGCAGCCGCTCGGCCGCCGACATCCTCACCGCGGTCTTCCACACCGTCCCCGAAGGCGTGGAACGCATCTACATCACCGCCGGTGACCCCTGGCACCGCGACGCCGACCGCCACCCCTACCTCCGCGACGCCGTCGCCGCCTGGCTCAACGCCCCCACCCCCGGCTGGCGCACTGACACCGGCCGCGGCCGCGACCGGATGGCCGGACACTTCGTCCACGCCCGCAACCCTGTCGGCCGCTACCAGCGCGAGAACGCCGACCAGCACGTGGAGATCCGCTCGGTGGGGGAGTGGTTCGACCTCGACGGCGACGACCCGCACACCGTCCGCGACGCCTTCGTGCTGCTGTGGCAGGCCCTGCGCCGCCACTGGAACGACGCTGTCCTCATGGGCTCCCCCTCGCAGACCGGCCGTGACCTGTGGACCCGCACCATCCCCACCCGCGGCCAGTACGCCGAAGGCTTCCCCGTGCTCTCGGAGGAGCTGCGCGGCCTGCTCCACGCCACCGCGGGCCAGGGCCGCAACGAACTGCTCACCCCGCCCCGCGTCCCCGACCAGCTGCCCCAACTCGTCGAGTACGACCGCACCTTCGCCTACGCCAAGCACACCTGGAAATCCCCGGTCGGCACCCCCCGCCGCATCACCGCCCAAACCTTCGCCTCCTGGACTCAGAAGGAGCAGATGCGCGCCCTGTACGGCTGCGGACACTGGCAGGTCCGCGTGACCGTCCCCGACAACTGGGACCACGTCGGCATCCTGCCCGCCCCTGCCCCCGGCGACCGCGCCTGGCACTACCCGGCCGCCCCCGGCGACACGTTCACCACCTGGGCCGGCGGCCCCGAAATCCACACCGCCCTGGCCAACCCCATCCAGCCGTGGAAGATCGAAATCCTCGACGGCATCCTCTGGGACGACGGCAAACCCCTCGACGACTGGGCCAAGAAACTCAAAGAGACCTGGAGCAACCTCACCGCCCAGGCCCACTTCCAGGGCGACCCCCAGCAGGCCCGCGCCGCCCACCTCGCCTCCCGCGCCGTGCGCTCCATCCTCCTGTACGGCATCGGCTCCTTCGCGCAACGCCCCCGCATGGTCACCGGGACCACCCCGCGCACCATGGAGCGCGATGTCCCGCCGGACGCCGAAATCATCGGCTTCGACAATGAACTGATCACCTGGCAGAAACCCACGGGCTTCAGCCGCGACCCCAACGCACACCCCGAATGGGCCGCCGCGATCTGGTCCGGCGCCCGCGCCGCCCTGCTCACCCAGCGCCACCGCGACGACGACACCTACGCTGGCGCCCTGCACACCCAGCCCGGCACCGTGATCGCCTTCCGCACCGACGCCCTCTACCTCACTGCACCCCAGCACTGGCCGCACCGCCAGCAGCCTGGCGACTACCTCCTCAAAGGCCACCTCACCGGCCCGGTCACAGCCCCCACCACCGAGGAAGAACTCCTCGCCCTGCGCGACGTCGGACGCACCGCCCTGACCCAGAACGGGGGACAGGCCTGATGCCGCCACGCCCGCGCCACAACCAACCGACGGCGCAAGCCCAGTTGAACGAGGCCGCCCAACTAGCCGACCAGCTCCAAGCCGCCGGCTACACCAAACGCGACATCGCCCGCATCATCAGCCGCGACCCCTCCCTGGTCTCCCAGTTCTACACAAAGAACAAGGGCGCCGCCTTCGTCCCCGCCCTCCAACAGGTCCTGACCGCCGTCCAGACCGGCGGCATCACCGACCTGCCCGAACTCACCACCATCGCCGCCCGCCACACCCACCGCCGCACCACTGCCAGCGGCACACGCGCCCGAGTCCGCAGCAAGGCCGTCTTGATCACCCCCACCGGATCCGGCACCGGCCGCGTCGGCGCCCAGGCCATCGCCTCCGGCTCCTCCCGTCTGCGTCCCCTGATCGCCGAAGCCGCCCGCCAAGGCCTGCGCCTGGCCTTCACTGTCCGCCTCGCCAAAACCGGCTACCTGCACCCCTCCGGCAGCCGCACCGACTCACCCGGCATCCGCCGCGACGTCACCCAACGCGCCGACCACACCGAAGAACGCGCCTACGGCTCCTCGCAGACCGGCGGCCACGACGCAGCCGAATTCGCCCGCCGTGTCGACGCAGCTGGCGGAGACGTCACCGCCGCCGTCCACCAATGGCTCGTCGAGACCGGACGCATCAACCCCGACGCCCACATCCTCCACTTGGAAGTACGCACCTGGCGCCCGCGCTGAGACAGCCGCCCCATTCGCGCAGATGCGAATGATACTGAGGCAGAAGACGGGGCGGAGGCGGACAGCGGTAGCAACCCTGCGTAGCCGCACTTGAGCAGTCGAACCTTCATGCGCTCGGCTTAGGGCGTGCAGATCTTTAACTCGTCTTTTTGACCTTGGTCTGGGTGGGGTCGGGAGCGAGGAACATCGCGACATCGGCTGGTGTGCGGAAGCGGGCGGTTGAGGCACTGATGTGGTGGCCGTGTGCTTCGAGCAGTGGGCGGACTTCCTGACTTGCTCGGCAGATGGTCACGGCAGTGACACCGAAGAGTTGGCCGAGGAGGTTCATGGTGGCGAGTTTGCGCAGGTGGAGCACGGTGGCCAGGATCCGGTCGGCCGGGGTGAGCTTGGCTTTGGCGCCGGTGCCGGGGGCGACCAGGCGTTCGTGGCCGCGGCGTGTGCGGAGTACCTGCTCGCGTTGAACCTCCAGCGCAGGTGTCAGCACTTCGATGAGCTTGTCGAGCCGTTGGCGGGGCATGCCGGTCAGTTCGGGGTCCTGCAGCGAGTGCCGGGACAGGCCATGTGGATTCTTCACCATGGTCCGGTCTGACGTGCTGTTGGCAGCCGTGGTGTCTGACGGGTGCTGGGGGTGGAGGGTGTAGTTCCAGTCGCCGTGGAAGCGGTGCCGGGTGATGGGGAGGGCGGCGATCTCGTCGTCGGTGACCTGGATGCCGGTGGGGTAGGGGTTGGTGTCGAGTTCGGCGTGCACGGTCAGGCCGGTCTTGGTGGTGGTCGCGGCGATGCACTCGACGATGACTTCGTGGCTGGTCAGGGGCCTGCCTCGCCAGTTCATGGTGATGTGGGAGAACAGCCGGTGCTCGATCCGGTTCCACTTAGATGTGCCGGGAGGCAGGTGGCAGACGGTGACCGTCAGTTTGGTCTCGGCGGCGAACCGGGCGAGTTCGGTCTTCCAGGTGCGGGTGCGATAGCCGTTGGAGCCGCCGGCATCGGCGGTGATCAGTAGCCGGTCAGCTGTTGGATAGGCGGTTCGTCCGGCGCCGTTCCACCAGCGGCGGATGGATTCGACGGCGAACGCGGCGGTGTCGTGGTCGGTGCCCACGTTGACCCAGCCGGTGTTCGCGGTGACGTCGTAGATGCCGTAGGGCACTGCTCTGCCCAGCTCGCGGTCGGGGAAGTCGTGGGTGTCGACTTGCACCGGCTCGCCTCTTGGCTCCCATTCACGGCCGTTGTTCTTGAAGGGGCCGACCAGTTCCTTCTTCTTCGTGTCCACGCTGATCACCGGAGCCCCGCCGTTCTGATGGTTGCGGGCCTGTTCGTTGAGGTAGTGGAACTGACCGGATTCAACCGGTCGGTGTGCTGCTTGCCTTCGAGGGTCTTGGCGTTGCTCTGCAGGCTGAAGCCCTCCTCGCGCAGGAGGTCGCCCACCGTGTCCGCACAGATCCTGTGGCCCTGCCGGGTCAGCTGTTCGGCGAGTTTGCGGGTGGATTTGGTGGTCCAGCGCAGCGGCGACATGGGGTCTCCGCGGACATCGGGCTCGACCAATGCGAGAAGCGCTTTGCGGACGGCTGGGTTCAAGTCGGCGACCCGTTTGCGGCCGCCACCGGGCCGGCGCACTCGTCCCAACGGCACATCTTGGGAGCCGAGTTCTCGCACTCCGGCCGAGACCGTGGCCTCACGAACACCGACGGCACGAGCGACCGCTTTGATCCCGCCGTGACCGAGAGACTGGGCCTCCGCCCCTATCAACAGGCGACGCTGCCGCTCGTCGAGATGCGGCAGAATCGCCTCGAACTTCGCTGCCAATACGTCCCGTTGCTCTTCCAGCCCGCTCACGCCAGACCAACGAACCACCGAGCGGAAAGCTACGAGTTAAAGATCTGCACGCCCTTAGCCGCCTCACTGTCGTCTCGTGCTCACCACCTATGTGGTGGGGTGGTTGTTGATCCAGGCGAGGCCGCCGAGGTCGAGGTGGTGGCGGGCGCGGGTGACGGCGACGTAGGCGAGGCGGGCGTCGGTGTCACTGACGGGTTCTGGGACGGGGCGTCCTTGTGTGTCGTTCTGGTCGGTGTCTTTCGGTGGTGGGAAGTCGTCGCCGATCCGGACGGTGGGCCATTCGCGGCCTTTGGCGCTGTGTGCGGTGGAGACGGTGACGTCGGCGTTGGCTTCGTCGGTGAGTTGGTGGACGGCGGTGAGGATGGCGTCGGTTCCGTGGGTGTCGACGAGGTCGACGAAGGGCTGGAGGTCGCGTCCGGCGGGGTCGTGTGCGGCGTAGTCCTGCAGTTCGCCCCAGGAGGGGAACAGGACGAGTTCGGGGTGTGTGGTGCGGCGGCCGCTCTGGAGATCGCGGGCTGCGAGGGCGAGTTGGGTCAACTGGTGCCCGCCGCGGGTGAGGGCGACGCGGTGGCCGGCGGAGAGCAGACGCATGACCTCGGCCATGGCGCCGATGTTGGTCCGGCACAGGACCGCGTCGGGGCGGGTGAGACTGCCGACCTCGGTGGCGAGGTCGTGGGTGCCGGTGAGGCGGATGGGGGCGTCGGCGAGGGTGAGCCACCGGTTGGCCTCCTCGGCGATGAGGGGGCCGAAGCGGAAGGAGCGGGTGAGGGTGAGGGGGGTGGCGTCGAAGCCGGTCATCACGTCGCGGGCGCCGCGCCAGCCGTAGATGGCCTGGGCGGAGTCGCCGACCATGACGAGCTGGGTGTGGCTGCGCTGGGCGGTGAAGACCTCCTCGAGAACGGGGTTGGTGTCCTGGGCCTCGTCGAGGAAGAGGAAATCCGCTTCGATCCTGGGCTCGGTCAGGGCCCACATCTTCAGGTAGTGGTCGTGTTCGAAGCGGACGACACCGCGGTCGGGGTGGTGCAGGTCTTCCCAGGCTTTGGACGCGAACGGCAGGACCTCCTGGGCGAGTTGCTTCTGTTCGCCGGGGCTGCTCAGGCCGCGCAGGTGGGGTACGTGGTGGTGGGCCAGGGCGCGGTCGGCGGAATGGCAGTAGCGGGTCACGGTGCGCAGCACGGTGTGGGACAGCAGCCGGGGGCCGATCTCGTGCGTGCCGATGCGGAGCGGGCGGGTGATGCCGAGTGCCTGGCCGGTCTTCCAGGCCGGCTGGCGGGGACTGTTGAGCCGGCTCGTGTAGCGGTGGCCGAGCGCGGCGTAGGCCGTGGCGTGGACGGTCTTGCAGATCACGGTGCGGGGGAAGCGGGTGGCGGCATCACGCGCGATGTCCTTGTTGAAGGCGAGGTAGCGGCCGCGGCGCTGGGTGTCGGCGGCGAGCTGGGTGAGGGTGCTGGTCTTTCCCGTCCCGGCGCCGGCTTGCAGGACGAGATGGCGGCCGGCCCGGAAGGCGTCGGCGGCGTGGGCCTGTTCGTCGGTAGGCGTGTGCAACAAGGGCTCCGCGAGAGATGAAGAGGATCACGGGGGAGGGGCCTACAACTGCCGCGTCGGGAGCGGCGGCAGGAGGAGTTACGGCGTTGTGCGGGTGTCAGGACGGCGGTGGCTGTCAAGGAACCCGGCCACGCAGGCCAGGACTTCTTCGGGTGTGTGGTCGGCGAGCAGGCTTTCGAGCCGGATCTCCAGGCGCCGCGCGCGTTCCTGGGCGTCCCGGGCGAGAGCTACGGTCACCCGCTGCCGGAGCACGTCCTTGGGCCGTTGCCCCAGAACTGCCGCCGCCTGGCGCAGCGCCTTGTCGGCGGAGCAGTGCAGGTCGACGTTGACCAGGACCTGGCCGTGCCGGTCGGGGTAGTGCGTGGCCAGGACGTCGACAGGCAAGCGCGCACCGAGTCGGCGCCGCACCGCGTGCAGGGCGCCGCCGGGACTGCGGGCGCTGTGGACCGTCATCAGCCGGATCCGGTCCGCGCTCACCGCCAGGGCCCCACCGCGGCGTGCATCTCGCAGTTCGCCCGGAGTGGCCGGTCTGGTCAGAGTGATTTCGACGGCGTGGTGCGGCATCAGGGCCGGGCCGCCTGCCGCACACAGCCGTGAGGCCCGGGCCGTCGGGCACTGGTGGGCAGGCGGGTGTGGACGTGTTCGTGGTGGCGCAGCGGATCGAAGGGCTCCCAGTCGGACACCGCCAGGTCGGCGGCCGTGGGCGTGGCGGCGTGCTGCGGGCAGTGCTGGGCGCGCCAGCGCAACTGCTCGGCATAGGGGGCACGGCTCAGGTCGTAGACGGCCATAACGTCGGTGGGCAGCGCCAGCTGGCCGCCCGCCGCGGTGACGGGCATCAGCCTCCAGATGCCGGCCGGGGCACCGGGAGTGAGGAGTGGGCCGGTACAGCGATCGCGTCGCCGGGTCTGCGTGACGCACCGGATCTCCTCCACCGGCCGGGACGCGAGATAGCGCACGTACAGCAGCTGCACCACGGGCCGCGCCGGACGGCAGGCCCGTGCACCCGCGGTTGCGGGCGCCGGGTGGTCCGGGGCAGGGGTGAAGACGCCGGTGTCGATCAGACGGCGTGTGGTCACGGCCAGGGCCCGGCGCAGACCGGTCAAGCCGACAGGGGTCGAGTCCGTATCCCGGGCAGGGCAGACGGCCGCGTGCGGCAGGCGGCACCAGTTGCTGCCGTCATCGACCGGGTAGGCGAGACCGGAGCTGACGTGCCAGCGGCACGCGGCGGGCACCTGGGCGATGGGCAGTTCGTCGGGATGGAGGCGGACGGGGCGCTGCTGTGTGCCCAATCCGCGGTGGTACCACTCGATCCGGTTGCCGCATTCGCGGCATCGGTCGCGCTGGCCGCAGCGCAGCAGGCGGCTCGTTCCGTCGGGGGAGATCTGCAGGAGACGGCGGCGGCGCGGGGAGATCGGGGTGCCGTCCCAGTGCCGGGCTGTGGAAGGTGGTGTGGAGCGCATGCGGGTGAACCTGCCAGCCGACACGTCGGATTCGTGCCGACGGCGCCGGACGATCGCCTGGTCGGCCCTATTTGGTGAGACGGGCGTGCGAACGTGCGGTTGCGTGTTCGGTGGCTCTCGCCGGTTCGGGTGGTCTGCCGAGGCCGTGCGGCCAAGGGTCAGTCGCCGGCCGGACCGGGCAGGTCGTGCCCGCGGCACAGCGTGCTGAACAGCTCGTCGAGCGGTGTGCCCAGCGCGTGGGCGAGAGCGTGCCAGGTCTTCAGAGTGCCGATGGTGCGACCCTGCTCGATCTCGATGAGAGTGCGTCTGGCCAGGCCAGTACGGGCCGCGAGTTCGTCGTAGCTCCACCCGCGTGCGGCCCGCAGACGCGCGAGCTCCAACCGCAGTGCGTTGAGGTCCGGGTCGGGCGGCAAGATCGTCACTCGTCCATCCGACGGTGCAGACCCTTGCCCTGGCAGTGTAGACCTCTGCCCTATTTCCGCAGGTCGCGCACACCCCGAGAAGGGCAGAGCTCTGCACTAGGGTGGCCGCCGCCCCGCACCCCGCCACAAGACCGGCCCGCGCCGAGCACAACAGGAGGAACACGCGCCCATGAGGCCGCGCACAGCATGCCCGGCGCCACCCGGCACCTGGACCGTCGAACTGCACGCACACCCCGACGGCCCCGCCCTCGTCTGCCGGCAGTGCCCGCATCCCGGCCGCCAGGTCGCCACCGGCTCCGCCCGCCAAGCAGCCCTCGCCCACCTCGCACGCCACGCCCGCGGCGACCTCCGACCATCCCACCTGCGCACCTGCCAGTGCCGCGAACACGGCTGCCGCTGGCACCCACGCCACCGCGGCTGCGCCGGCCTCATCCGGCTCCTCCTCGCCTGCGAACGCGGCGGACGAATCTGGAGACTTGCCGACACCTGCACCGCCTGCGCCGCGGCAACGGAGCGGGCGGCCGTCGTCCCCGACACAACCCTCGCCCAGGCACCGCAGCCCAGCCCGCCCCGACGCCGCAACCGGCCGCCCAGAGGGCCGGATGAAAAGACCCGCGTCCGCAACATGCTCAGTTACCTGGCCGCCACCCTCCCCGACAACGCGTCACCCTCAGCACGCCTGCTCGCCCTCCAATGTGCGCTCCGTGCGGACGACACCCTGCACGTTCGGCTGCCCAGAGGCGTACTGCGCGGCCTCCGCCTCGACGCCCCAGAACCCTGGCGCGACCTGGAACGGGCGCACTGGCTACACATCGCGACCCCGAACGCATCCCGCCAGATCACCGTCCGACTCCTCGATACCGCTCTGCTCGGTCAGGAACCAGCCCGCCCGGACCGGCGCCGGGCCGCGGACTGGGCCTTGCGTGCAGGCAATCCGTCCCGGACCGGAGTGGGCGGCCCGTTGCAGCAACTGATTGTCACCTGCCTCGCGGCGCACACCGACACGTCCGGCAACGGCTGGAGCGAACCTGGCCGGATGGCACGGGGCTGCGGTCTCTCGCCCGGACAACTCCCTGACCTGCTGGATCAGTTGACGGCGGCCGGGATGCTTGCCGCATGGCGGGGCTGCCCGTACTCGGAAGACCTGCACTGGAAGCTCCGCCCGGCTAGTGGCCTGCAGGTCATCGAAGGGTGCGGCGGGATGCGGTGATCTGCCCGGGTGCGTTGTCCGCCCTGTGTACGGGTGGCCCAGCTCTGTCCTATCCGCCTCATGCAGGCCTTTCAAGAAGGGCTGCCTTCACCGCTTTTCACTGCCTGACCCTTGTACGCGCACGCGGGTCCGAAGAGGGCGAGCGGTCGACGGGCGTTGATGCTCTGCATACCCAACTCGCCACCCACCTGGTCCCCTTCGCCCGCAAGGCGTGAGGCGACCTCCAGCACCCCGACGACGGCGCGGTCCACTTGGA
Source organism: Streptomyces sp. NPDC042002 (assembly GCF_055588305.1). Lineage (NCBI taxonomy): Bacteria > Bacillati > Actinomycetota > Actinomycetes > Kitasatosporales > Streptomycetaceae > Streptomyces > Streptomyces sp. NPDC042002. Next base: position 14,798 of record NZ_JBVJCT010000049.1, read on the forward strand.
TGAGCCAGAGCACGATAGGTGTCGCATATGCATGACAACTGCCGTCATCCGGGTCCGGCCTCCTTGCGTAGGCGCTCTCGGTCCGGTTTCCGCGAGTCGCCGGGAGGCGACGTTGTCGGTGGGCTCTGCCAGGGTGTGGGGCGTGGATGAACTGGTGGAGCGTGTCGACGATCAAGATCGTGTGCTGGGGATGGCGGTTAGCCGCCGGCAGGCCATCCGGGAGGGTTGGCTGCACCGGGTCGCCGTGACGGTGTGCCGTGATGAGCGTGGGCGGATCCTCGTTCACCGGCGGTCGGAGCAGCTGTCGCGCTTCCCCGGGCTCTACGAGGTCGTGGTCGGTGGCGCCGTGGATGTCGGTGAGTCCTATGAACAGGCAGCCGCGCGGGAGCTGGCCGAAGAGCTGGGCATTCGTGTGCTGCCGCGCTTGCTGTTCACGTTCATCAACCGCAGCGGTTTGAGCCCTCACTGGCTCGGCGTGCACGAAGCCGTGGTGCCGGACACCGTGGCCGCCGATCCTGATGAGGTCGCCTGGCATGGCTGGCTGACCGAGCCGGAGCTGCGGTCGGCTCTGCTGGAGTGGCGCTTCACCCCCGACAGCCACGAAGCCTTCAGCCGGTATCTCGCGTTCAGGACCGCGCGGTCCTGACCTTGCTCGCCTCGCAGGCGGGGGCGACAACTTTGCCTGTAATAGGCGCGGTACACGCCAAGAACGATGCGAATCTGACGACAGTTGCCGTGCTCCGTGGCCCAGAAAACTCCTGGTCAGAGTGCCGAGTTGACGACAGCTAGCACGCTCCGTCTCATTGGACCTTTCGCGCTATCGCGGCCCGCATGATTGAGACAGGGTAGCCACAGCCTGCGACCATGACCGGTCGTCCCAGCCAGCCGACCGCATGGTCCGGTCCTCGGATGTTGCCGGGCCGCAGATGCTACAACGTATGTCCGACTTAGCCGTGCATCTGTTCAGCGAACAGGCCGAAATCTCGGAGCCATTCTTCGGACGTAAACGCATCGCTGGAGTCTTTTGCTCGGCCCCTCTTCGACCGCGGGACGCGGAGGCTGTCCCAGCACAGGACTGATGGCGTTCCCAGCCGGCTGGCGCGACCGCGACGACTGAGCGCCCGGTGCAGTGAGTCGAGGTGCGCGCCCGGTCCTGGAAGCCGACAGGCGCTGCCGTCCGTACGCCCTTCTGCCGTTTGCAGCCGCGGGTTGTGATGTCGGGCTTGGTGCGGTGTTCGTCAAGCGGCCCGCATGCTGCTCGAGGCAGTACCCATTGATGGCTGGCAATGGCGAGGCCGGCGCTCTCTTGGAGAGTGCCGGCCTTGGGCGGTCTCACGCGGCAACGTGATCACGCTGAGTCCCTGATCGCCTTGTGTGGAGCCCGCAACTCTCAGGAGACGCCGGAGCAATCCGGCTCCGCAAAGAGTGCCGGGTTGTCCTGAACGACGGCTGAACGCGATTGGGATGACGCGACATCTTAAATGCGGCCTGATGTCCGTGGAGCCTGTCTCCGGAAGTAATCAGGCTGGTCGGCAGGGTTTTTGCTGGTTGCAGTGCCTGGACGATCGTGCACATCGGCGTGGACGGAGACGCATCAACGTTTTTCAGGGTATCCCCTGAACGGTGGGGTGGGTGGCACGATGCAGACGCGATTCGGCGTCGGCAAACGCCGTATCGACTGCACGGATCTTGGAGCCCGCAACCCGCCCGCTACATGTGGGGCGTACTTGAACTCAGGAGAAAGACCATGGCCCGAACGTTCCTTCCTGCGCACTGTGTGGTGCACGACTCGTCGTGCCGGCATAAGCCTGCACTCCCCGATGCCGTGGTCATCGTGGTGATCGCGGTCCTGGCCTGCGTGCTGTCCGTATACGGCCTGGAGCTGTCGTCGGTCTTGGCCGTTTTGGGCGGCGCCGGTCTGGTAGCGGCGAGCACGCTGATTGTTCTGCGTGAAGGGGACCGGCGCCTGGGCCGCACGGTAATGCGTGTTGCGCACGCTGTTGCTGCCTTCTGAGGCCACAAGACAGTGGGGCGCAAGGAGAGGCCGATCGCCTCGTCGAACAGGGCACTGGTCAAGTTGGCGCGGTGGTTGCGTGACCAACGGTCGGACAGCGGTTGCTCCTATGCCGAGATGGCCGTCCGCGCGGACTGTCATACGACCACGCTTCAGCGGGCGGCCTCTGGCCGCTCCGTTCCCAGTGAACGGAGCGTACGCGCGTACGCATTGGCCTGCGGCGCATCGGTGGAAGAGGCGATGAAGCTATGGCGCCAAGCCCGCAGGGGGAACCTTCGTGGTGCAGCCGCCGGGGGTTCGCCGGATCCGCAAGACATCGACGGCATCGACATGCTCAGGGCCGGACTGAGAGAGCTGTACGAATCTGCTGGGCGGCCTTCGGTACGGGCGATGGAGGGCCGCGCTGGTACGGGACGACTACCTCACAGCACAGCCCACCGCATCGTGCTCGGCCGGACGGTGCCGCGTGATGTCCACCAGTTGACCGGATTCCTTACCGCGTGCCTGGTCGCATCGGCTGACCATCCGTTGTGGGTGGCTGCGTGGCAACGTGCTCTAGGGAAGGAATCGGCAGAACCTTTCTCTGCCCCCCTGGAGAGACCGGTGGTGAGCGGGCAGGTGAAGCCAATTGGCGTCTCGCGGCCTTCGGTTCCTGCTGCGGGGCTGTATGCCGCGGTGCTCGGGCCCGTGCGCGTCTGGCAGGAGGGCGAGCCGCTGCCAGCTGGTTCTCCCCAGCAACGGGCGCTGTTGGCTGTCCTGTTGCTGGCGGAGGGGCGGACTGTCACGGCAAGCGAGCTTATCGATGCGTTGTGGGGCGATGTGCCGCCATCCCAGGCTATGGCCGCCGTTCGCACGTACGCTTCCCGACTTCGCAAGGCGATGGGGTCGGGGACGCTGATCAGTGAGTCTGGCGGATACGCCGTGCGCCTGCCCGCCCAAGCCGTTGACGTTGCCGTAGCGAAGGATTTCGCGTGGCGGGCGGAGAAAGCACGTGACCACGGAGATCTGCCCCGTGCCCGGATCCTGCTGCGGCATGCCCTTGGCCTGTGGGAGGGGGAAGTACTTGCCGGAATACCTGGGCCCTACGCGGAAACTCAACGCGCGCGTCTGGAGGAGTGGCGGCTGCAGATGCTTGAAAGCTGCGTGGACCTGGATCTTGCGTGCGGCCTCCACACGGAGGCCGTTTCCGAACTCACCGCGCTTACGGGAGCGCACCCGCTGCGCGAGCGGCTGCGTGAGCTTTTGATGCTGGCGCTCTATCGCTGCGGTCGGCAGGCTGAAGCTCTCGCGGTGTACGCAGACACACGCAGACTGCTCTCCGACGAGCTGGGAGTCGAACCACGCCGGGCACTTGCCGATCTCCAGCGGCGTATCTTGCAGGCGGATCCCGGTCTTACGCCAGAATCGAGGCCCGCTGCAGTTCGAATGAGCCCCGCCCTCATCCGCCCGGCGCAGCTGCCGCCTGCCGTTTCGGATTTCACAGGCCGGTCAGCCGTACTCGAGGAGCTCGTCAACGTGTTGGCTGCTGCGGCAGCAGGCACGAGTTTGCCGGTGGCCGCCATCTCCGGTACCGGTGGCGTGGGGAAGACAACCCTGGCTGTGCAGGCTGGGAAGGCAGTTGAGCAGTACTTCCCGGATGGCCAGCTCTACATCGACTTGCGCCAAATACAGTCGTCCGCCGCCCTTGCCACACTACTGAACGCCCTCGGAGTCGCAGAGCATTCTGTTCCAGCAGGCCTCGCAGAACGCTCTGGGCTCTATCGCTCTGCCCTGCACGGCCGCCGCGTGCTTGTCGTATTGGATCACGCGCAGAATGCAGCGCAGGTCCGCTGGCTGCTGCCCGCAGACCAGGGCTGCGCCGTACTGGTCACCTCACATAGGCGGATGATCGACTTGACCGGTGCACACCTGGTGGAGCTAGACGTGATGTCCCCGGACGAAGCACTCCGCTTCTTCCTGCAAATCGTCGGCCAAAGACGGGCGGTCGGGGAACACGGAGCCGCTCGGTATGTGGTGGCGGCCTGTGGCTTTCTGCCGCTGGCGATTCGTGCCGCCGCCTGCCGCCTGTTGGCACGTCGGACCTGGACGGTCGCGGACCTGAGGGACAAGCTCGCGGACGAGGACAGCCGGCTGGACGAACTGCAGGCGGGCGACCTGGCCGTGAAACCCGTCATCGAACACAGCTATCGCCAGTTGGATACGGAACAGGCCCGTGCCTTCCGACGGCTGAGCTCCTCTGCTCACGCGTTCGTACCCCTGCCTGAAGCGGCCCGTCTCCTCGATCGCGGTGAGGCAAGAACAGAGCAACTTTTGGAGAGCCTGGTCGACGTCGGCCTGCTGGCGCCGATCGGCGGGAGGAACTATCAAGTCCACCTACTCGCCGGGCTCTATGCGAGGGGGCTACCCATCTTGTGACGTGATCCGGCTGCAGGCGTGTGCGGTCATGCCGGTGGCATCGAAAACGGCGGGCTGGGGGTACAAGAGTGAGCTAATAGTGGCTAGTGATCACGCGTGCTGTTCCGTTACCGCGGTCGTACGCCAGGGTCTGTGTACAGCCCAAGGCCGCGACGTCTTCACTCGAAGGGCATTCAAGGGTCGTGGAAGCCTTCGCTGGCTCCTGCCGTGTCGGCAGGTGTGGGTACGACGTCTGGTGCTGCGTAGCCTCGCTGCTGGTTGCTGCCGCCAGCGCGAGATTCTCCGCCCCGGCCCACGGTGCTCAGCCCTTGGGCCTGCTCTGATTTCACTCCGTTATCGGAAAAACCGCCCGCAACGCGCAGCCCGTTGGTTACGGTCTGTGCTCATAGAGCTGCCCAGGAATTTTGGCGCTCCGGCGTACGGCTTCACCGCCGGTCGCCGGGGTTGCCTCGACACCGTAGGACCGAACGCAGGGAACGGCCGATGACCGACACCGCCTCCGAGCCCTCCAACGCTGACAGCACCGTATTCGGCCGTGATTCCACACCCGTGACCGGACGGCAGCCGTCTGAAGGCCTGTTCACGGGCGACGATGCCGAGGACGAGGTGGGGAAGGTAGCAGGCACCGAGGACTCCACTCCTTTGAAGTTCCACGTCGCCCTTTCCCCCGACGCCTATCTGCAGCTCGACGATGTGGTCAGCACCCGCCGGGAGATCCCCGGACGCGGAACCGTCGTTACCTCCGGCGTGGTGACCGAGGTGGTCGCCCGCCACGAGGGTGCCGCGTTCGGCTCGGACGTGTTCCTCATCGCCGACGGAATCCTGCCGGCCAACGTGCAGGAGATCGCCGAAGTCACGACCACACGCATCGACCCCGAGTGCTACGTCCCGCCACGGCCCGGCGCAGTCGCGATCCGGGCGGCGGGCGCCGCCCGGGACGCCGCGCTGTACTTCGACCGGATGGATGCGCGTATCCCCGTCGGTATCGGCCGTGACGGCGCACCGATCTATCTCAACCTCGAGTTCCTTGACGGCACCCGCGGCGCCCACGTATCGATCTCGGGTATCTCGGGCGTGGCGACCAAGACCAGCTTCGCGTTGTTCCTGATGCACTCACTGTTCACCTCGGGCGCCCTTGGACCCCGTGCGGTCAACGCCAAGGCCCTGATCTTCTCGGTCAAGGGCGAGGACCTGCTGTTCGTCGACCAGCCCAACATCCGCCTCGACGAGACGCTGCGCGCCGCGTACACACAACTCGGTCTGTCTGCCAGCCCCTTCGCCTCGGCAGGCTTCTACGCCCCGCCGCTGCCCGGCGACACCACCGGCCGCCCCCACGTCACCGGCAGGACCAGCGGCGTCACCGCCTTCTGGTGGACCCTGGCCGAGTTTTGCGAACGAGAGCTGCTCCCGTACGTGTTCGCCGATGTCACAGACGAGAAGAACCAGTACACGATCGTCGTACACCAGGTCACCAGCCGGCTGCGTCGGGAAGCCCGGCCTGCGGGGAACGACGGCGCGGTCGTCATCGACGGAACCACCCTCCGCACCTGGGCAGAGATGATCAACTTCATTTCCGGCAAGGTCACCGACGACCTCACCCGCGCAGACTGGGCGGGGCCGGCGATCGGGATGGGCACGGTGAACGCCTTCGTGCGCCGCCTGCGGTCGTCCCAAAGACCACTGGGGCCCCTGCTCCGCGGCGACCTGACCACAGACACCGACCGCCCTGCCGCTCACTCCATCGACACCTCGCAGCAGCAGGTCACGGTGGTGGACCTGCACAACCTGCCGGAGCGGGCCCAGAGGTTCGTCGTCGGTGTCGTCCTTGCCGCGGAGACCGACCGCAAGGAGCAAGCCGGCCCCGGCGGGCTGCTGTTCACGATGATCGACGAGCTCAACAAATACGCGCCCCGCGAGGGATCATCCCCGATCAAGGACGTACTGCTCGACATTGCCGAACGCGGCCGCTCGCTCGGCATCATCCTCATCGGTGCCCAGCAGACCGCCTCCGAGGTGGAACGGCGCATCGTGTCGAACTCCTCGATCAAGATCGTCGGACGGCTCGACCCTGCCGAGGCCAGCCGCCCCGAATACGGTTTCCTGCCCACCTCGCAACGCCAGCGCGCCACCCTCGCCAGGCCCGGCACCATGTTCGTCTCCCAGCCGGAGATCCCGGTGCCCCTGGCCGTCGAATTCCCCTTCCCCGCCTGGGCCACCCGGCTCTCCGAGGTCGCCGACCCCGCCTTCACCAGCGGTGCCCCCGCAGCCGGCCAGACCACCGGCAGCGCGGCCCGCCCGGACCCGTTCAGCAGACTGCCCCGGCCCGAGAGCGATCCGTGGCCCGGCGACACCGACGACGGCGCCATCGACGAACCGCCCTACTGACCTCCGCCACCGCACTCCTCGGCACGCCCGCGCGACCCGCTGCTCTTGCTTCAGCCACCCGCAAAGGACCCACCGTGAAGTTCCTTCACACCTCTGACTGGCACATCGGCAAAACCCTCAAGAGCCGCAATCGGCTCGAGGAGCAGACACGCGTCCTGAAAGAGATCATCCAGATCGCCGTCGACAACGACGTCGACGCCGTCCTCATAGCGGGAGACCTCTACGAGAACGCCGCACCGACCGCGGACGCCCAGAAGCTTGTCGTGCGCACCCTGCTCCATCTGGCCAGGCGGAACATCGAGGTCGTCCTCATCGCCGGCAACCACGACCATGGCGCCACGTTCGAGGCCTACAAGCCGCTGATGGACGTCGTCGGAATCCACGTCTACGGTCAGGCCAGAGCAGCCGCGGACGGCGGCGTGCACACCTTCCGCGCCAAGTCCACCAACGAGCGCGTCAACGTCGCCGTCCTGCCTTTCCTGTCCCAGCGCTACGCCGTCCGTGCCGCGGAGATCATCGCCAATACCCCGTCGCAGAACGTCGGCGCCTACGACCAGCTCGTCCGAGACGTCCTGACCAATCTGACAGCCGCGTTCACCCCGGACGCCGTCAACATCGTCATGGCCCACCTGACCTGCACCGGCGGCGCCTTCGGCGGCGGTGAGCGGCCCGCCCAATCGATCATGGAATATCACGTACCCGCCGCGATCTTCCCCGTCGAAGCCCACTACGTGGCCCTGGGACACCTGCACCGCAGACAGCACATCCCCGCCGCCTGCCCAGTGCACTACAGCGGCTCCCCCTACGCCATCGACTTCGGCGAACAGAACAACACCCACGTCGTCTGCCTCGTCGAGGCAACCCCCGGCACCCCCGCGAAGACCACCGACATTCCCGTCACCGCCGGCCGCAGACTGCGCACCGTCGAAGGGACCGTCGCCCAGCTCACCGCCGACCCCGCCGGCTACGGCGAGGACTACCTCAGACTCGTGGTCACCCAGCCCGGCTACGCCGGCATGAGAGACGACCTGTACGAAGCCCTCCCCAACGCCCTGCAGATCCTGATCCATCCCGATCACGCGGACACCGGAGCCAAGGCGGGGATCAGCGTCGACCAGCCCGTCAAAACGCCCGCGCAGCTCTTCGCCGACTACTGCCACAGCGTCGGCGTCAGCGACGACCGGGTCACAGCCCTGTTCAACCAGCTCCACGACGACGTGACCCGCTCCATCGCCCGCCCCTGAAGCCTTGGCCTGTCTCCACCCTGCCCGAAGGATCCTCAGATGCGTCCCGTTCGTCTGGAGCTCAACGGCTTCGCCGGCTTCCGCACCCACACCGTCGTCGACTTCACCGACACCGACTACTTCGCCCTCGTCGGCCCCACCGGGTCAGGTAAGTCCACCATCCTCGACGCGCTGACCTTCGCCCTGTACGGGTCGGCCTACCGGTGGGGACGCATCAACGCCATTTCCTACGCGCTCGCCCCCACGAGCAACCGCTGCACGGTCTCGCTCACCTTCGACGTCGGGTCGCAGCGCTACCAGGTCGCCCGTGAGGTCCGCCGCATCGGGCAGCAGATCCAGCAGAAGTCCGTCAGCCTGGTGCAGTTCACCGACCCCACGGTCGTCGCGGTCGAGGCAGACGGGCCGCAGCCGGAAGTGCTGGCCGGGGAGATCAAGGAACTCAACACTGCTATCGAACAGTTGCTCGGGCTGTCCTTCGATGACTTCTGCCAGTGCGTCGTCCTGCCCCAGGGTGACTTCGCCCGGTTCCTGTCCGCCAACGCCGGTGCCCGGCAGCAGATCCTGCTCAAGCTCCTGGGCGCCGCCCAGTACGAAGGCATCGGCAAGCGTGCCGGCGCCCAGGCGGTCGAAGCGGCCAAGGAGATCGAGGTCCTCGACGACCAGCTAGGCCGTCACGCCGATGCCACCCCCGAAGCCGAAGCCGCCGCGCAGGCCCGTCTTGCCGCTCTTGAACGGCTGGCCGGCACCGTCGACCAACTCGTGCCCCGTGTCACCGAAGTACGCACTCGCGCACACGAAGCCGACGCCCGCGCCGGCAAGCTGCGCAGCGAGACAGGTCTGCTGACCTCCATCCACACCCCTGAGGGCATTGAAGAGCTGCAGCGCCAAGCGACCCAGGCGCAAACTGTCGCCCAGCAGGCCCGTGACGCCGCCGACGCCGCAGCGCAGACGCTCTTCGACGCCGCTAAGGCGGCCCAGTCGGGCCCCCAGCGAGCCAGCCTGGCCCTCGCCCGCGACCGTTACACAGAGAAGGCAACCCTGGCCGGGCGCCGCGACACCGTCATCGCCGCTGCCGAGCACGCCCAAGGTAAGCTGGCGCAGTGCCAAGACCGGCTGAAGGTGTCAGCCGACGCCGTCGCCGCGGCCCGCCGAAATACGGAGAAGACCCGGGAACTCCACGACCAGGCCCGACAGGCACACGAGAAACTGCAGCACCGCCAACAGTCGCTGACCGCCGTCCGCACCCCCGGCGGTGTCACCGACCTGACCAGCCGCGCAACAGCTCACTCCGACGAATCCGAAGCCGCCGCCAGGCAGCTGACCGCAGCCCGGAACCGGCACGAACAAGCTTCCCGCGCACTGACCGCCGCCGGCGATGGCAGCCAACTCGTCCAGGCGCACCAGACGCTCGACCAGCTCCTCGACGTCACCGGCTTGCTCGCGGACGCCACCAGCCAACGGGACAGGCATCTCGAGAGGACCCGCCAGGCCGAGGAGGCGGCGGCCGGAGCGCATACGCGCCTGAACGCGGCCACCTCCACAGTCGATGAAGCCCGAACTCTCGCCGGTGCCGCGCAGCTGCGCCCCCAGCTTCAGGTGGGCCACGACTGCCCAGTCTGCGAGCAGAACGTAACCACCCTCCCGCCGCCGCTGTCCGACCCCGCTGTCCACACCGCCGAGACGGCGCGGGCTGCCGCCGAAGCCGAACACCGCGACCTGCAGGCCCAATACGAGAACGCCAAGGCCACGCTCGCCGACAAACAACGGACCGTGGACAACCTGGCCACAAAGCACGCCCTGCTCGATGAGAGGCTGGGCACGCTCCTGCCCGACCGCCCCGTCGGCAGCGACCGCGACACCGATGCCGACCGAGCCCGTCTCGCCGAACTCACCGCAGCCCGAACCCAGCTGACCGCTGACGAACAGCAGACCCGCGACGCCGTACACCAAGCCGAAACCGCGCACGATTCCGCCGCATCGGCTGCCGCCGCGCTGCAACGAGAACTCGAGACGGCCCGCAGCGCCCTGCACTCGACGCTGGGCACGCTGGCGGCTCTCGGCCCGCCGGCCGTCGACACCGATGACCTGACCGCGGCCTGGGCCGAACTGGAGGCATGGGCCAGCGCCCAGATCTCCACCGGGAAACACGACCTCGCAGCTGCCGCCGCCGCCACTGCCGACGCCGAAAAGGCCCACGCGGACGCCACCACCACGCTGGACACATCCGACCGCGCGCAGGCCGAGGCCCAGACCGCCCACACCGCAGCCGTCCGGGACGCCGCGACCGCCGAACGCGAGCAGGCCACCCTGACCGACCGCCTGAGCGCACTGAACACACTCCTGGGCCAAGCACCTCCAGAAGACGAGCTGCCAGCACTCTTCGAGGAATGCACACGTCTCGAAGACAACGTCAAGACGGCCACCGAAGACGCCAACCACACACGCGAGACAGCCAAGGCAGCGGCAACCGAGCAAAAGCAGTGGCAAGAGCGCACCACGAGCGCCCGATCCGAGCTGACAGCCACCCGGGATGCAGTGGCGACGCTCAACCCACCGAGCCTCGACACCACAGACCTCGCCGCCGCCTGGTCCACCCTCACCGCCTGGGCCGACCGCGGGGTCAGCGACCGACAAGACGCCACCGAGCGCGCCCGCACCGACGCCCAGAGCGCCCACGACGAAGCCGAACAACTCGTGAGCCGCCTGGAGGGGCTGCTGCGCGATGACGGCCTGGACCCCCACGACCTCGGCGACAGCCCAGACCGCGCCGTACAGGCCCCGCGGATGGTGGCGGTCGCAGCCGAACGCGCCCGCGGGCAGGTAGAAATGATCCAACGCAGCCGCGCCGACGCCGCCTCGATGCGAGACAAGATCGACGCCGCCCGCACCCGGCAACAGGTGGCCGCCGAGCTCGCCCGACTGATGCGATCCAACAAGTTCCCCCAGTGGCTCGCCAACTCAGCCCTCGACACCCTGGTCGTTGGCGCCTCCCAGTCGCTGCGCCAACTGTCCGACGGCCGCTTCGACCTCCACCATCAAAAGGGCGAGTTCCAGGTCATCGACCACTTCGACGCCGACTCCTCACGATCGGTGCGCACCCTCTCCGGCGGCGAAACATTCCAGGCCAGCCTGGCCCTCGCACTGGCCCTCTCCGACCAACTGGCCGGTCTGGGCGGCGCCACGAAACTGGAATCCATCTTCCTCGACGAAGGATTCGGCACCCTCGACGCCGATTCGCTCCAGACCGTCGCCGACACCCTGCAGAACCTCTCCCAGGGAGACCGGATGGTCGGAGTGATCACCCACGTCACCGCACTCGCCGAACAGATTCCCGTCCAGTTCCACGTCCAGCGCGACGCCCACACCTCCGTGATCACCCGGCAGGGCACATGACCAGCACAGCACAGGCTTCCCGCATGCGGTTCCACGTCGACGGCTGGGACCCCACCTACGGCTCCAGCGTCGAGAACGCCGAAAACGGCATCAGCGACTCCACAGCCGCAGTCAATCCCCACATCGAACTCGCCCCAGCCGACTGGAAACCCATCTCGCCCTCCCAGGTATCCACCCCCGGCGCTGTCCTGTTCGTCGACGGCGTGCGCCGCGTCGAGGCACGCATCTGGATCGAACAGCCCCCATCCGCCGAACCAGCCGCACACCCCAGCAACACAGCCCGGCACGCCCTGATGGCCCTGTGCGCCTCCTACGCAGCAGGCACCGTCTGCTGCTGCCCCGACCATGGCGCACATTTGCTGACCATCGACTACCGACGTGGCCTGTTCACCACCGCCACCAACGCGCTCGACGTGCCCACCGCAGCCGGAACCTACAAAGCCCACATCACCCCTGACGACCAGGACCAGAACCTTGCAGTGCTGCTCTCCACAGCGCTGCAAGGCCAACTCGCCGATCTCGAGGTCCTCGTCGCCACCCACGCCCGCACCGCCCTGACCGGCCACGGCGTCCCCGAAGGCTCGGACCTACTGGTCGTGGACGGCCCCCTGCGCGGCCGCACCCACCTGCCACGCGCCCTGGGATTCATCAAATCCCACCGCACCGCCTACCTGCCGCCCGACCTCCACGCCATGATCTCCACCCTGGCGCCCAGCGAACGCAGCCCAGTGTTCCTGATGGGCACCTCCTGGGTCCGCCACGCCTGGTACCTGCGCCTACCGTGCACACCCGGCGCACCATGGGCCGGAGTCGTACGCCTGGAATGCGCCGCCGACATCACCATCCCTGACGCGATCGAACTGGCAAACCTCTCCCAGGTCGTCCTGCCCCGGTACGCCAGCATCGAGTACAAAGACACCCGGGCCCCGCAGAACCTGGTGCCGGTCGCCGGACTGGAGAGAGAACTACGCCGCCACCTGGGCAACCCCGTCCTGCTCAGCCGCGCCCTACGCGTGGCATCAGCAGGCTGAGCCGCAGACACCCGCACGCGAATCCACCAACTGCCCCGCACTGCAAAGAAGATCTCCCCGCAACACCCAATGACCCCCTCACCAGCTCATGCCCCGGAGCGGCGTCCATCCATGGCCACCACACACCTCGAACTGCGCCCCCACCAGAAGGAAGCCGTCAGCGCAGCCGTCCGCACCCTCGCCCAGCACCCTCGCGCGAGCGTGATCGCCGCCTGCGGCACCGGCAAGACCCTGATCGCCGCCCGCACCACCGCCCGCACCGCTCCCCGCGGCCGTGTTCTCGTGCTGCTGCCGACACTGGACCTGCTGGCCCAGACGATTCGCTCCTGGCGCACTGTGGGACGCAAAGGCACCACCATCGCAGTCTGCTCCGCCCGCCAGGCCCTCGACCACGAACCAGTCAGCGCCGACGTCCCCATGACAACCGACCCCGGCGAACTGGCCGCCCACATCCGCACGACGGGACCGGGCCCGGTCACCGTCTACGCCACCTACGCCTCCCTGACCGCAGTGGTCACCGCGCACCGTGACCACCAACTGCCCTCCTGGGACCTGATCGTCATCGACGAGGCGCATCGCACGGCCGGCCGACTCGGCAAAGCGTGGGCCGCGGTCCACCACGATGACCAGGTCCCTGCCACCCGCCGCCTCTACCTGACCGCCACCCCCCGCATCTGGGACCCCGACGACGCCTCGGACGGCGACGGGGCGGAGGCAGTGGCCTCCATGGACGACGAAGACCTCTTCGGTCCCGTCGCTTACCACCTCAACCTCTCCGACGCCATCGACCTCGGTCTGCTCGCCGACTACCAGATCCTCGTCCCCGTCGTCACCGACACGGACCTGCGCGACTGGCTCGCCACCGGGGCCGGAGCCGGCGTCGACGGACTGCGCCTGGCCGGACGCCAGGTCGCCGTCCTGCGCGCCATCCACGACCACCGGCTGCGCCGCATCCTCACCTTCCACCACCGCGTCGCCGACGCCCGCGCCTTCGCCACCACCCTGACCGACACCGCCGCCACCCTCCCCGCCGACCTGCGGCCCCAGGGGCTGTGGGCGGACTGGATCAGCGGCAGCCACGCCCCCCAGGTCCGCCGCCGCCTCCTCCTCGAATTCACCTCCCAAACCAGCCCCGACACCCCCGCCGTCCTGTCGAACGCCCGCGTCCTGGGGGAAGGCATCGACGTCCCCGACATCGACGCCGTCGTCTTCGCCGACCCCAAGAACAGTCCCGTCGACACCGTCCAGGCCGTTGGCCGCGCCCTGCGCCAAAAACCCGGCGCAGGCAAGAAGGCCACCCTCGTCGTCCCCGTCTACCTCACCCCCGACGAAGACCCCGACGACCTCCTCGGCGCCGACGCCTACACCCCGCTGTGGCGCACCATCCAAGCCCTGCGCGCCCACGACGACCGCCTCGACGCCCGCCTGTCAGACCCCCGCACCCACCGCCCCACCATGCCCGGCGAAGACCCCGAAGCCTGGCTTCGCTTCGACCGCCCCACCCAAACAGAAGAAGTCGCCCTCGCCCTCTCCCTACGCGTCCTCGCCCCCAAAAGCGCCGAATGGCGCCGCGGCCTCACCGCAGCCCGCCGCTACTACCACACCCACCACCACCTCGACGTCCCTCAGGCCTACGAAGACCCCACCAGCTACCCCCTGGGACGCTGGCTGACCTGGCAACGCCACCTCCACGCCAAAGGCACCCTCGACCCTGCACGCGTCCATGTCCTCGAACGCCTCGGTATCATCTGGGACCCCCGCCAGCAGGCCTTCGACCGCGGCCTGGCCCACGCTGCTGCTTATGCCGCCGACCACGGCCACCTCGCCGCACCCGTCGACGAGATCCACGACGGCTTCCCCCTCGGCCGCTGGCTGGCCACCCAGCGCACCCGCGCCGAGACCCTCACCGACCAGCGCGCCACCGCCCTCACCGCCCTGGACCGATGGTGGAACCCGCCCTGGCCGATCACCTGGCAACGGGCCTACCACGCCGCCCGTCAGAGCCTGGCAGCCAACAAGGCCGCCGCCGAAACAGAGAGCTGGCTGGAGTCACAACGCGCCCGTTCCGGCCAGATGCACCCTGAACAGACGTCACTGCTAGCAGAGTTGGGGCTGGCCGATACATCCACCTCCCCCGCAAAGGACCGCCTCCCAGCTCGCGAGCGGACCTTCCAACGCGGGCTCGCCGCCGCACGTGCCTTCCGGGCGCGCGAAGGCCATCTCGACGTTCCCCAGCGGCACATCGAGGAGATCGACGGCGAAAACGTACGGCTGGGGCAGTGGCTAAGTAATTTGCGCCGCCGCCGCTCCAACCTCAGCCCGCAGCGGCGGGCAGCACTGGACTCACTTGGCTGGTGATGGATCCGAGCTACGCTCGTTTTCTGAATGGCTTGCCACGGGCACTGACTCCCGTCCCGCGCCGTTGGAAAGGTCCGTTCCGAACGGCCTGGCCAGGAACCGGCTGAGGTGGCTTGTCAGTCCCGGGATTCGGCTAGCCCGCCACCGGTTGAGGCACAGGCGCTGTCGCCTTCCGGGCTGCTTTGCGGTCCGTTGCCTTCTGCCGGCGCTCTGAGAACTTCTCGTACTGGACGGTCAGCACGTAGATGTGCTCCAGCAGTGCCTCGGTGAAAGCCAGGGCGTCCTCGGCATCCTGGCGGTTGACGGTGTCGCCGTGGGCCCCGTCGTTCCCGATGAATCGCAAGGCGGTGGCCCAGTCCAGAAGCCGGCCCTCAATTTTGTTGTTCTGCTGCAGCCACTCGACCATCCGGGCCAGGTTGCCACCGGTTGCCCCCTGGTCTTTGCAGACCAACTCCAGTGTCCTGCGGGCCATTGTGGCCGTTGCCGCGTAGGCATTGGCCTGATGGAAGCACCGGTACGCCTCCTGGAACGCGCGTACGACCCGATACGGCGCGTCCACCGCGGGTGCACCGTTAGGCCAGACGTTCTCCGGACTCTCCCACTCGTTCGGCCCGTGCAGGTAGTCGCTGGCCAACACCATGGCCGTCCGGCACAGAGTGCAAGCGACCAACAGCACCCGGCAGGGATCTTCTCGGCCGATTTCATCGTCCGGCGGCTCCACCACCTCGCCGTGGACCTCAGCAAGTACCTTCTTACGGCACACCGGGCAGTCTGCGATGAGCAAGTTTTCGGCTGAAGGATCTCTCTGCGTCACGGTTCGGAGATTATCCCCGGTCGGCCCAGCCGTCTGCTCACCAAGCTGATTTGGCTCTAGTCCAGGGGGATTCCCGTAGCGATTCGGTTCCGCGGGCAGCGCCTGTGGTCCAGGAAGGATCCGCTGCGGATGCAGCCTTGGCAGGCATCGGCTACGCGATCTCGAACCGGCAACTGTGACGATGCACCACTGCGAATGCGAAGCGTGACCACATGTCTTCATCGTGATGGGAACGATCGGCCAGCACGAGAACTCCAGCGGGCACGTAACCACGAATGGCCACCACTAACGTGGTTCGGCTCGCCTCGTCCCTGTTCGCATAGGGCCGTACATGAGCCGGACACGTCACCATGAGACGGAGGGAGCCCCCTCGGCTGTCAGCCCGTTCGCCAGTATCGTCTGCCACTGCCGGCCGGGATCGTCGTCTTTGCGTCGTCCGGCCAGTTCCTCCAGCGCCTGCCGGTCACCCGTATCGGCAGCCTGCCGCGCGAAATGCTCGGCCTGTGTGAACTCGCCTGTCTTCTCCAGCCGTTCGGCGAGCAGTCCCGGCGCCCATCCAAGGGCCTCGTCGTAGGCACGCCGCAGCAACGGCATGGCCTGCTCAGGGCTACGACCCTGTGCCAGGCGACGCAGCGTCCACGACCGCTGGCTGGCCGGGGCCTTCCAGGCAAGCCGCTCGGCCTCCTCGGCTCGTCCTGTCTGCTCGCGGCCTCGGACCAGCTCCCACAACGGGGCGGTGTAGCCGCGGGCAGCGCCGTGCAGCGCCCACTGATCGGCTTCCTCTGCTCGCCCGGCTTCCTCGGCTCGCTCCATCAGCGCCCGTACAGCCTGTCCCACCCGGGCAGCTGCCGCACGCTCCAGCAGCACACGGCGAACGTCGTCCGCCACCTTTTCATCCTGCACAGCGCGGTGAGCCTGTACCCACAGCGCCCACGGGTTGCCCCGCTCGACCTCACGGTCCAGCCGCGCTTGTGCCTCCGGGGTATGTCCGCGCTCGCGCAGTCGTCGCAGCAGCCGTTCCAACGCCCAAGAATTCCCGGCGTCCGCAACCTCACCGAGCGCGGCGTCGCCTGCAGCCGCGCCCTGCGTCGCGTCCAGCAGGGCCACCAGCTGGCGCAGTGCCCATGTCTCCCCGGGCGGCATGGGCAGTACGGCAGGGTCGAGGTAGTCGAGCAGGGAGTGAGGACCTGCTTCGAAGTCGATGAGACTCATGCCCTCCTCCCGCTGGCTACGGCGGCGTTCGAAGATGCCGATCGCGTCCTGGTACAGCCGGGTCGCGTCAGCGGCGCGCCCGTCGGCCTCGGCCCGTTCAGCCAGGTCCTTCAACAAAGTGGCCTCGCCGGCGGCGAAGGCCTCCCGGGCGGTCTCCTCGACCTCGGCCGGCTCTGTGGCAAGGGTGGCCAGCTCGCTCATGGCGTGGCGGTCGCCCGCCGCTCGTAGTGCCGCCCGCGCACCGTCCAGATTCCCGCGCTCGCGCAGGTCGCCGGCATAGGCACGCAAGATCTCCGGATCACTGCACTGGGCGACCTCGGCGTACCAGCGTTCCGCCTCCGCGCTCTCTCCGTCCAGCACCAGCGCGCGGGCCAGGTGGAGCTGAGCGGCGGGGCTCCCACGACCGGCGGCTTCCCGCAGCAACTGCTCGGCCTGCTGGTACTGCTCCTGCTCCAGCATCGGCTCCAGCAGTTCCTCCAGGACCTCGCCGTCCCCGGCGAGCGCGGCCTGCTCCTGCACCCGGCGAACCTCCTCGGCCCGACCGCGTTCCTGCCACAGCCAGATCAGATACTGCCCTGCCTTCAGATCGCCCAGATCCAGCGCCCGCTGATACAGGCTGGCGGCCTCGGCATCACGCCAGCGCGCCTCAGCAGCCCGCCCCACCGCCCGCACGACGTGGGGCTGGGGCAGATGCTCGCGTGCGGCACGCCAGAACGAGGCCGGGGGAGCGGTGAACCGCCGCTCGCTGCGGCCGACGTGGTCCATGTAGTCGGACAGCCGCCACCCGTCCCCGCCACCCGTTCCCGGACGGGCCCGCACCCGGCTCAGCAGCCCGCGCACTCCCTTGCCGGGCTGCTGCGTGTAGGCCAGGGCGTCCTCAAGCCACTGTTCACCGAGCGCGTCGTAGTCGTCGTCCCCGAGATAGCCCTCGGCGGCCGCCTGAAGAAAATCCCCGCCCACCAGCCCTGCCCCGCCCAGTCGGCTGGCGTCCACGGCCGCGCCGATCACTGCCCGTGCCGCGGGCGGCGCGGTCCGGTAACGCTCGAGCAGAGCAGGAGCCCCCGCCATGTACTGGGCGATCCGCCCGTCCACCGTGTGGGTCAGCGCGTCGGCCAGCCGTGGATCGTGGCCGCCCACCGTCCGCGCATCCTCCAGCTCCTGCGCCCCGAACGCGGCCGGCACAAACACCCCCTTACCCTCGAGCAATGCCTGCGCCTGCGGATGTTCCGTCCGTCTGCCCTGATCGCTCAGCACGGCCCAGAACTCGGGCCAGACAGTCCCCAGGACGAGTACCGGTGTGCTGGCACCGTTCTGGAGTAGCGCCCGCAGACCGGCCGCCGCCTGTTCGCCCAAGGCGCCGGCCTGCGGGCCGATGTACCACTGCAGATCGTTGAGCCAGATCGCGGTGCGCGCGGCGATCCCTTCCCGCAACCCGTCCACCAGCGACTGGGCCGGTGACGGATTGAGCGGATGCCACAGCCGCCACCCGGCCGGAAGCTCCGCCGCCGCCTCCCAGCACGCCCTCGTCTTGCCCGAGGAGGATTCACCCACCAGCACTGCCATCCGGCTTGCGCCCCCGGCCGCCTGCGCCACCACCGAACGCAGTGCCTCGTCGTGAGGGCGCCGCACATACAGAGGCAGCGCCCCCGGCACCGTCGCCGTCACCTCGATGGGACGGTGCACCTCCCACTCACCGAAAGCGTCCGCGTCCCGCAACTCGGCCACGAAGCGGCCCAGGACAGGCACCTGCACCTCGGTACCGCCCGCAACAGGCCGGGAAGGACGACCGCCGCGCCGCTGCCGGCGCTCCTCGTTCGCACCCTCCCACAGCTTCCTCCACCCGGCAGGAGCCCTTACGCCACCCGCCTCGCGAGCCTGCTGGCTCAGGTGGGCGACCAAGAACTCGACCACCGGTCGCTGCGACGGAACGGACTGGCCCGACAGCCACGCACTCAGCGAGGACGTACTCAACGCCACAGCTGGCCGATGCCGCTTCCCCTGCCGAACCAACGCCGCCAACGTAGGTGAACCCGCGCCCTCGTACAGGCTCTTCAGCATTGCCGCGAAAGCCTGCATCGCCGAGCCCCGCTCCACCCGAAATCCCTTTCACGCTGTCCGCCGCCCCCTGCGCCGGAAAACTCGCCAGACCATCCCTGACCAGCCTAGACGGCTCCCATCCACAGGCCAGGACATCGCCGGAAACCCACCGGACGCAACTCAATAGGGCCACCGAAGCCCCACTGGCGCCCAAGGAGGCCACACCGATGTCCCATCACCTGCTCACCCTGCTTAACAGCCCGTTCGCCACTGCACTGTTGGCCACCCGAGCCTTCCCGATCACCTGGCTCGCCCTTACCGCCGCGTACGCCCGCACGCACAGTCGCCGGCAGGCGGCCCTCCGCGCGCTCGCCGTGCTTCTCGGCCGCTCCTCGGGCCCCCGCACCTGAGCGGGATCAAGGCAGGTCCACGTTCGCCGCCCGGTCGCATAACACCTTCACCCAGGCTCCGGGGCGGGATAGCACTTCTCGCCCGTCCCGGATGCCACCGGGCCCTCGGTATAGGCCTTCTGCACAATTTCCCGGCCATCGTCGAACGGTTCATTACAGACTGTGCGACTTCTGTTCTGGACAGGCCAGGATGCCGCTTTCGGCGATGACCAGCCCCTGGCCCGCGACGGAAAGGAGCTGATCAGCCTTTTGTACGGCCCCAGGACGCGGCCAGGTACGCCCGGCCGGCCGGGGTGAGGCGGTACTGCCAGGCACTGGCGTCCTCGATGTAGCCGTGCCCGGCCGGGCCCAGCCGACGGGCCGCCACACGGCCAATCGTGATCTTGGCGAGGGTTTGTCCCGGGGCGGCCGCGACGGTTTCGAGCGCCGCCTGCAGCCATGCCGGTAGCAGTGAGGGACCGGTGGCCTGCTCGGGTGGCGCCGGCTGCAAGGATCGTCCGGCGGCGCGACCGGAGCGGGTGAGCCGGACCTGGGTGTGCCAGAGCGGGCCGGCGGGGCCGTCCACCGCCACTCGCCGCAGTTCGATCAGTCCTCGCCGCTGTAGTGCGGCCAGTGTCGCTCCGGCGCCTGCGTCGAGGACATGCTGCTGTCCCAGTTGCTGCTGGACCGCAGTGGCTTCGGCCGCCGGGTGGTCGATGCCGTAGGTGATCCACCGCCACTGTTCGGCCGGCTGGCGTTCCCGGGCGGCGTGCCAGCGGCGGTTCTGCGCACTTTCGTTGTCCTGGTCGATCGTGAACAGCACCTCAAGATAGGTCCGTTGGCGCTCGTTCAGACCTTGCGGACGGCCGCCCGCCCCGCCCGGCTGCTCGCCGTGCGGCGTGGGCGGTGCGGGCGGCGGTGTCACGAGGATTCCGGCTGATCGATCGGTTCGAGCTGGTGAGAGGGCAACAGCGCGCTGCCGAGCTTGTAGGCCAGGTGCAGTTCGATGGGCAGCGTCACCGGATCGGCGAAGTGCGCGGCCGCTGAACGCCGTTGATGGGCCAAGGCTGCCCAGGCCTCGGCAGGGTCGTCATCCCGCTTGATTGCCACGAGCAGTTCCAGCAGCTGCGGATTCCACACGTCCTTGCAGGTGTCGATCTTCGCAACGATCTGTTTGTCGCGATTTTTGCCATGGTGCCACTCCAGCCTGGAGCCGCCCGGGCTGCCAGGCCCCGCAGTTTTGGGTTTGTCCGCGGTGGCGAAGAACAACCGGTCGTTGTCCTTGCTGGCCCACAGTCCGCCCCCCACTCCCACCCGCTCCTTGGGGCCCTTCGCCCCGTACGCGAAGTGCTGTGCACTCTCGTTACGGACGTTGGTGCGCAGCCGGACGTGCCGCAGCCCCTTGTGCCGTCCGGCGTCCAGAGGCCGATCGGGGTGGAACGCGAGCCGGTCCGCGACCAGGTTCGGGTTGGTCAGTGCCGGGCACGCCGTGCGGATGTTCTGGGCGAGGGTGAACAGCGCGAGATCCCCGCCGTCGCTGGACTCGGCCACACAGTCGGTGAAGAAGTCCTGGATCTCCTGTTTCTCGAAGGTGCGTGTGCTGCTCCAGGCGGCCAGTTGGACGGATGCCTGGAGGTGGGTCAGCCACCTGGAATGGGGCAGACGCACCATCACGTGGGGCCGGTCCGGCACGCTCGCCACGGCCAGGGGCATGACGGCCTTGAAGTCACCGGTGCGGCGCACCACCCACAGCCCTAGGCAGGCGACATTGGTCAGCTCGTGTTCCGTGGTGCCCTGCCGGTCCGGATGCCGGATCAGCCCGCTCTGCCGGATCAGCAGGTCACCGACAGCCCTGCGGGCGCGCTCCCGTTGGCTCGTGGCGCTCTTCTGCTCCTCTGGCGTGCCGCCCCCGGCATCCTCGTTTTCACCGGGGCCGGCTTCGGCCGCGGACACGGAAGGTGGCAGCAGGTTCTGGGTGACCGCATCACAGCCGGCCGCACCGGCCCGCACGGCCATCTTCGGATCATGGTCGGCGGACGTGAACCCGTCGGCGCCGCGCATCTCGACCAGGACGAAGCGGGACGTCACCCCGGGCCCGGGCTGCCCGAGCCGACCGCGGACCTGCACCTGTCGGCCGATGCCGGCGTCTTTGAGCCGGTCGTTGCGCCGCTTGATCTTCTCGTTCACCTCGAGGTCGTCGGCGAGCGCCCCCACCGGCTCGACCCGCACCAGCACCTCGAGCTCGGGCAGCGCGTACGTCTGCTGCCACGCCTCCACCTGCCCGGGCTGGTCCGCCGCATCCAGCGGCAGGTCCAGCGCGAGCGCGAGCGCGGCGAGGGCCTCGTCGCGCATGGTGGTGGTGTCGCACCACAGCACGACCTCGATCCGGGGCCCGGCGGCCGCAGCGAGCGCGCCGCGGTCGACGCGCAGCAACGCCTCGGCACTGAGACGGGTACGGGCGGGGATCGGCACCCGCACGTGCGGCTCGTCCACCGTCGCGAAGCCCTTCAGTGCGGGCACCAGCTGGCTGAAGATGCGCCACTTGTCCTTGGCGGAGACGCCGTCGCCGACGGCGTGCCCGGTGTTCTTTCCCAGTCCGGGCCGGTAGGGGACACCCGCGACGGGATCCCGGGGCAGTCCGTCGTCGCCGGTGCCCGTTTCCAGGAAGCCCAGCGGGTCGCGGGCCAGTTTCGCGGGGTCGGGCAGGAAGCCGAACGAGCCCAGACGCTTCAGCGTGGGCACCAGGCCGTCCGCCCACTCCATGGCGCCCTGCTTCTTACCCGCCGGGCCGGGATTCCAGGTCATGGAAGCCAGCCCGAACGGGCTGCTGGCATCCGCCCACGGAGAGGGGGAGAGCAGGTGCAGGCCGATGGTCCGCTTAGGGTCGAACACGTTGTACCGGGCCCAGCGGCGCATCCCGACCCGCACGTGCAGCCGCGGCCGCACCACATCCTCCAGAGCCCTGGTCTGCACCGACAGCCGCAGCGTGTAGGACCAGGGATACCGCAGCCCGCCCTTGCTCTCGTACACATACGGCGGCCAGGACACCAGTTCCGCTCCGTCCCGGGCGGCGGTGCGCCGCCACCGGGTCGTGTGCACCGCCCGCACCAGCACACCGTCCGGGGCCTCCTCTCCGCTGGCTTCGTCCCTACCGCCCTCGTCCCCGGCCGGTTCGCTCTTCGGCTCGCCGTGGACGACGTGCCAGTCCGCCAGGCACAGATAGGTGGCCAGCGCGTGCGGTACCAGGGTGTAGTCGGCACTCTGCAGATCGAGGCCCGGTCCCAGGTCCAGCGTCCTGCGCGTGAACGTCAGATCCTGCCCGCTGAAGGTGTCCAGAATCCTGGCCAGGACCGCAGTTTCGATCACCTCAGGGCGCCCGCGGCGCCGCGCCAGCTCGTTGCGGTGCTGCGCGGCTGCCATCAGCCCGCCCTTGACGAACTCCACCAGCAGAGCACGGTCCGGCGTCTTCTCGGCTGCATTCGCCGACCACGCCAGCCACATCTGACCCCGCCGCGCCCGGGCGTCGTGGGTGAGGACCTGCGGCATCAGCGCAGCGATCGCACTGTTGACCGCCCACAGGGGGATGGCCCGCTTCTCCTCTTCGGCCTCACCCTCCGCGGTGGCCGGCCGGAAGACGTGTTCGCGCAGGGGCTGCGCCCATTTCGCGGGAAACTCGCACGTCCAGTACTGCGCCAGCTCATGACCGGCGAAGGACTGCAGGACGAGAGAAAGCGGCTGAAGGAAGTCATAGCGCACGGTGCTGCTCCACGAGGGTGTGCAGGGACTGTCGAAGAGGCTGGTACAGCGGTCCGGCGATTGCCGCGTCGGGCCCGTCGAGGGCTTCGTCGAGGGCGTCGAGCATGCCGACGAGCATGCTGTCGTCGTGTCCGGGGTCGAAGGCGGCGTCGCAGAAATACACCCGGGCCGTTGCCCCGCCGCGCAGCATCCGGCCGATGATCTGGTCCAGCGGGACGATGTTCGTCCAGTCCATGGCACGCCGCTGGGCCGAGCCGGGATCGGTTGCCGTGTACTGCAGCGTGCCCTCCAAAAGGTTGAGCCAGGCACGGCGGGCCAGTTCGCGGAACATGGCCGCCCGTTCCCCCAGTGTCGTGTCGGGGCCGGCAGACGGGACGGAGCGCCGGATCTCCTCCACCGCCCACCGGTTCATCGTCTGCACGTGGTAGCCGAGGTCCTCGGGGTGCAGGTGAGGGCGGACCAGGTAGAACGCCGCGCCCAGGGCGGCGACGTGGGCGTCGTTGAGGATGTTGTGGCCACGCTCGATGGCCAGTTGCGGCGCGATGAGGATCCATGCATCCTTCTGCCGGGCCATCGCGTGCACCTTGCCGCGGGCGATGGTCTGCCCGCTCCAGTGATGACTGCCGGACTCGTCGTCGGGCACCATCTGCAGGATCTGGTCGGCCCATTCGGGCTGGATCCGCAGCAGATGCTGCAGCACCGCTTGAGCCTCGCGGTAACTGCCCACCAACAGCAGCACCCGCCGACGACCCTCGGGCAGTTCGTCCCGGATCTCCTCCAGCAGGCTCTTACGCGGCCCGCGCAGCCCCTGCTGCCGCTGGCACAGCCCCGCCAGCAGCTCCCGCAGCGCTTCCAGCCGCTCCTCGCCCTGCTTGCCCGACACCCTCACCGCGAACGACGCCCCGCTGGAGGACGGCATCCTGACCGGCAGGTACCTGAGCATGATCCGCTCGTGCAAAGGCACCCTGTCGCCCGTGCGGGAGGCCAGGACGCCCGCAACGGGCACCTGCACGTCATAGCGCGGCGAGTTCCCCGCCCAACTGGTCGCCGACAACAGCAGACACGCCGGCCCCGGCTCGCCCTCACCGGCCGCGCCCTCATACAGGTGCGGCAGGTTGAGCAGCAGCCACCGGCCGATCCCCGAACAGCGGAAGAACGACAGGGTCCCGATCTGTTCGAGCTCGCCCTCGTGCTCCCGGTACTGGAAGCCCAGCAGGTTGCCCATCGGGGAATCCGGCACCAGCGGCAGGTACTCGGCTGGCGGACGGTGCACGAGGCTGGAGCCCATCGCCTCCAGCCCGGTTTCCATCTCCACCTCCCAGCAGGCACGGGTCAGCAGCGCCAGCTTCTCGGCGAGCAGGGCGACGACCATGGTCACCTGGAACCGCACCGCCAGCCGCTCCAGCGCCTGTTCCCCGGTTAGCACGACGTCCTCGAGTCCGCGCAGCCACTCCACCAGGTCCTGGGTCACCAGATTCGGCCGCTGGTAGCCGCGTGCGGTCAGGTCCCGCAGGAACGCAACCGACGCATCCTTCCCCTGGTAACGGCCGGCCGGGTTGTCGAGCCACGCCGAGAAGACAGCCCGCCATCGCTGAAAGCACTCCGTGTCCGACTCCCACAACGCCGGCTGTTCCCGCCGGGGCGCACCGTCCTGCTTCCGTGGCCGGTGTGCGATCTCACCGGCCAGCCCCAGCGCCAGCCGCCACTCGTTGAAGTAGCCCTGGCCGAGCCACTCCCGCACATGGCTGTGCTCGGCCAGCAGACCACGAAGATGGGTCACCAAAAGCCCCGCCGTACTGATGTCGACGGACCAGTCCCGCACCGGTTCGCTGAACAGGTGCTGGCCCCGGGTATGGCGCATGTGCCGCTCGAACAGCGGCCTCACCTCGTCCAGCCAGGCATCCTCACCCGGCCCCGCAAGCGCCTGCGAAGGACTGAACGCCTGGTCCCACTGGATCTGCACCCGGTCGGCCTCATCCACCACGAACGCGTCGCTGCGCTGCCACGCCAGCTCCAGGTACCGCATGTCGTACCGCGACAGCTGCCCGGGCACCCGGCAGTGCATCAGGCTGGCGGGCGTGGCCACCCACACCGCCGCCTCCACCAACTCCCGCGCAGCCTCGTGCCGCCCGCACACCGGCAGCAGCGAACAGTCCACCGCCGCTTCCCGCTGCTGCTCACCGTTTTCGGTGTGCCACGGCCACAGTCGCCGCCCACACGGGGCGTCCTTCAGCGCCAGCGGCTCGGTCAGCTCCGCCAGCCCCTGCAGCACGCACTGGGTGGAGATCCACCGAAGCCGCGGATCCTCCAACAGCACCAGTCCCCGGGCCTGCACGTCTGCCGGGCGGTGCACCTGCTGCAGATGCCGGCCGCGGTTGGCCGCACCCAGGATCGGCGCCGCCCTCACCCCGTACCGGCACAGCGCGGTGACCATGTCGAGAACGGCCACGACATCCCCGAGGACCACCGTCAGCGTGTGCCGCCGGTGCGGCTCGGCACCCGCCCACACCGCCGCGACCGTGATCAGCGTGGTCTTGCCGACGGCCGGCATGCCCACCACGTGCATCACATCCGCCAGCACCAGCTTCTTCGACTTCCGCAGCCGGCCGTCGCTCTGACGGACCAGCAGGTACAGATCGTCGATCCGACCGCGCCAGTTGTTGCGCAGCCCCAACCGCACGTCCTGCGCGTCCATCAGATCGGCGGTCGCCGTCAGCGCCGACCAGCGCAAGGTCACCTGCTTGCGCCGCCGCCCCACGGGATGCCGCCGCGCGGGCGCGGGGGTCACCCCCTCCGGCACCACCACACTGGCGTCCGCACGCCCCATGCGATAGCGCACACCTTCCTCGGCCACCGCCACCCGCAGGTCACGATGCTCCGGCAACCCCGCCAGAGCCTGCGCATACACCTGCTCCCGGTCCGACACCACCGACAGCGACGCCCGCCGCTCAGGAGGCTGCGACGGGTCCTTCACATCGAACATCCGCAGCATCTCCGGCAACGCCTGATACGACCGCAGAGCCTTGCCCCAGCCGCTCTGGCTCTTCAGCTCGCTCACCAGCCACCGCAACGCCGCCGAACTCGCCACCGCCCGCTGCTCACGCGTGCGGAACTCGTAGCCGCCCATCAGCGCCCACGCATCCCCGGCCGCCGCACCCGCCGCCCACGACTCCAGCGCGAACAGCCCGAGCTCCACCGACGCCACCAGCCGCACATCCACACGGCCCAGGCCGTTGCTCCTGGCCGCCCGCTTCAGCTTCTGCCCGAGCCCCCTGTACCAGCCACTGCGATCACGGGCCACAGACGACCTCCCCCATCACACCCAGATCGGGGCAGGACGTCACCAGATCCCTGTCCGAGATCACCTCGACTTGAGGCTGCGCCCTCAACGCCTCGCTGCGCCGCGCGAGGATCTTCATGTAGCCGGGATTGGCACGCACCCGGTCGTACGGCACCACCAGACACCCCCGGCCGTACGCGTGCGGATCATCAGCACCCCACGCGGGGAACATCTTGATCCGCCTGGCCAGCAGATAAGGGCTGCGCCAGTCCTTCACATCCACCCCGACGCTGTAGCCGTCGGGCCACACCGCGACCAGGTCCAGCGCGTCCAGCTTCGGATACAGCACCACCCGAGCCCCCCGCGCCGCCAGCTGCCGCGCGAGATCCAGCTCAGGCCGGCCCGGCAGCGCCACGAACCGCACCAGTTCCGGCTCCAGCCGCCAGGCCCCCTGCGCCTCCACCCAGTTCGGCTCCGGCAGATCGGGCCGCCGAGCGCAACGCCACACCCTGCAACGCACCCGGCCGTCCGCCCGCAGGGAGATCCACTGACCGCAGCCGCCGCACACGGCCACCCGCCCGCCGACCGTCATCTCGGCCGTGACCCGCCCGTAGGACTCCTCGACCCAGGTCGCCCACTGCGGCACCTCCAGCACAGCGTTCTTCGCCGCCACGAACGCGTCCGGCCTGAGCACCGCATGCTCGGTGACGAACAGACGCCACCGCGCGTACAGTTCCGGCCGCCCCAACTGGGCAGCCATCTTCTTGATCTCTTTGACCAGCGCGCTCTCGTGGACCTCGGACACCACATCCTGGGCCGATACCGCCCACTCCAGACAGAACTCGCTCGGCTCCCCACCGATCAGGAGCCGCTCCCCATCCACCTGCGCATCGGGATCGAACTCCAACGGCCATAGGTTCATCGACCGCTCGGCGCACCACACTCCCACCAGATCCTGCACACCGACGGGAGCATCCCTGCCCGCCCGCACGCACAGGGCGGCCAGCCGGTCCAGTCCCAACTGCAGACTGCGGTCATAGGGATGCTGAAGCCGCCGCACCCCCGTCCAGCCCCGCATCCCCACCAACCCCGACGCCACCAGGCTCAGGACCACTTCGCCAGCACGTACCGCACTGGCCCGCCCGGAATACACCGGGCCGATCTGTGTCAGACTCACCCACCACACGGTAGAGGCCGCCACTGACAGTCACCTGACGAACTGAACAGTAACCCCCAGTGACCTGCCCCAACGCGTCCACAGCCCGCCACGGACACGTCCCCCCGGCGCCGCCCTGGAGCGCGAGTTGCAGCGGCGCGCATCGGGACACCACAGCCAGCCCCTTCACGCGACAGCCGCCAAGCGTTCGCCCCGTACCCCAACAGTGCTAGGAGAATGACCGCATCACGCGCCGCAAAGCGGACATCGGGGTCAAGGGAGCCCGCACGGCCGACGCCGAGGAGGGCGGTCCGGTAGATGTGCATCACAGGTCACCGCCTCGGTGGTGCGGTAGCGCAGACGGCACCGGCCGCTGATCGTCAGGGAACCGCATGGAAAGCCGCCTCCCGTCTCCGGCTTGGAGACGGGCAGGGGGTGCCGTCCACGACCTGGCGGGCGGTGCGTAGGCGGTCGTTGCGGCGAATAGCCCAAGTGCGTTCGATGCCAGCGCCGATTGCCGCACCACCGCCCTCCAGCGCGGGAGCACCACGGGCTGTCCGGCAGTGACGCGGACCTGCGCCACCGCAGATAGAGGCGCACGGGTTCGGCGCGGGAGCTCGTCAGACGTCCTCGTACGGGCGTCGGCACCTTGATCTCTGCAGCGACGATCCACACGTGCGCGCGGGTTTCCGGGCAGCGGAAAGCCCCGCTCGTCCGCCTCGGGGGCGGTCGAGCGGGGCTGTATCGAGTCAGTGCTGGTGCTGACGGTGCATGTTCCAGACCCGGGCTGCGGCCTGCATCGGCTGTGCCCATTCGTCAGGGTTCTGGGCCGCGATGGAGTCCCACAGCCGCTGTTGGACTCGGGCGAGGGCGTCGAGCCCAGGGGACGGGGCGAGCTTCCACGCCGGATGCGCGGAGACCACGTCCTCGGCCTGGTCCGCGGTGTGGCCGTGGGCGATCAGCCACAGCAGCCACAGTGCGGGGTCGATCCACGCCGCGCCGGTCGATGCCCACGCCCAGTCGACGAACCGGGCGCCGGCATCCGTGACGAGGACGTTCTGCGGGTTCCACTCCGTGTGAAGGAGGCTGTTCCCCTCGAACCACATCAGGTCGGCCCGGTCCTCGACGTAGCCGCGGAGCCGGTGCGGCATCGACTTCAGCTCGATGTTGGGGGCCGGGATCTCAGCGAGCTGCGCCATGGCCGCGGAGACGGCCGGCAGGTCGGGCGAGCCGGGAGCGAAGTCGGCGTGCCCTCCCTCGACATGCTGGAAGCCGAGAAGGCTCCACCCGTCGGCTTCCACGAACCAGTGCAGTTCGGGGGCGATGCCGCGGACGTACGGGGCGATGTCCGCCTCCCGTTGCTGCGTCCAGACGCGGGGGTGAGAGAGCGGCAGGCCTTTGACGAACAGGGCGCGTGTGCTGGTCCGCACGATGACGGCGATGGAGCTGTTGAGACCGCCGTGGACGGTCCCGACGTCGACAATCCGGCCGCCGGCCTTCTCGATCAGCGAGCGCACTGCTTCCGGCAGCTCGGTGATACGCGGAGTGGGCATGAGTTCTCCAGAGGTACGGGCGTTGGGGCCGCGCGCGGAGCGCGGCCCCAACGGGTTGAGCTACTTGTACGGGTTGTCGTCGTTGCAGCCGGACTCCACACTCGCGGTCAGCTCGGCGACGTCGCTGACGAGAACGATCCCGGCCGGGTCGGGGGCATCGGGCGCGGTCTTGGGCGTGATCTCGACGAGGACAGCGGTCATGACGACCTCATTCCGTGTTGGCAGTAGTTCCTGAGTGGTGCCTTCGCCTCCTGGAAGACCCGTGCCATCGGTCGGCACACGCGGCAGGAGGATGAGAGTTTGCAGCCGCTGCATCCTCCAGTGCGAAGCATGAGGGACTCGGCGATCTGGCCGAGTCGGGCAAGGCCTGGCACGCCTTCGGCGGTCAGGCTGATGTTCGGTTCGCGGCCGACCTTGCAGATCGAGGCGCGGCCGAACGGGTCGGCGTGGAAGAACGTCACGCCCGCCGGGCAGCCGGTGAACGGCTTCCGGTCGGTGAGGTATTCGGGAGACTGGGACGGCAGGGTTTCCGGGGTGCCGTGGATCGTGGGCGAGATGTTGGCGTACTCGCGGAACGGCACCCCGAGATCCTTGGCCCAGGCCCGCATGGCGTCGACCTCGTGCGCGTTGGTCTGCACGATGATCAGGCTCAGGTCGAGGCGAAGCCCGGCGTCGAGAGCCTTGTCCACGCCTTCGCAGAACCGGTCGAAGCCACCGCGCCGGCGGGTCACCGCGTCGTACGTGTCCGCGGTCGCGCCGTACAGGCTCAGCGTCAGCTTGGTCGGCGGGTAGGCGCGGAGCATGTCCAGGACGCGGTCCCTGCGCAACTGTGAGCCGTTGGACAGCACTTCGAGCTGCATGCCCAGCTCGGCGGCGAACCGGTAGGACTCGGGGAAGTCCGGATCGATCAGCGGCTCCCCGCCAGTGATCTGGAGCCAGATCACCCCGGCGTCCCGCATCACCGTCAACAGGGTGCGCTTGCCGTCCATGTCGAGGCCTTCGAACCGCTTCTTGCCGAGGTAGCACATCTCGCAGTCGTAGTCGCAGCCGAGATTGATCTCCCACGTCGCCCGGCTGAACGCGTACGGTCCCGGCTCACGGACGAGGAGGACGTCACCGAGGGCCTGCCCGGAAACGTCCATCTGCCACTGCGCAGCCACGGCATCGGCGAGCCACCCAGGCACGCTGCCCGGGACGGCGGCCAGCGCGCGCAACTCCTCGAATCTGGAGTGGGGGAGCTGTACGGCTTTCGGGCTGCCTCGACGCAGGACGAGCCGGCGGTCTGCGAACGGTGTGGCGACGAGCTCGCGCATGTCGTTCCCCCTCACGGTCGGGCCCCTGCCGCCGGGGGACAGGTCTGGGCCCGCCGGCAGGGGAGTTGGACCGCGTGCGGCGGCGGGCTCAGGGCGTGCGCCGCCGCACGCGGGGATCAGGAGATGGTCCTGAGGAGCGCCTCGTGCGGGACCGGGCCCGGCTTGAACCGGTCGAGGAGATCGGCCAGGGGCCAGTGCGGCACGAGGCGGTCACCGCGGAACGGGCGCAGCCAATACGGGCCGGGCGGCCCTGTCTGCTGCATGGAAGGCAGGGTGAGTTCGTGGGGTGTGCCCCGGCATATGCCGAAGTCGTTGTCCCAGACCGCGTGCGTGCCCGGCTGCACGAGCCAGATGAACCGGTCCCGTTCCGGGTCGTCGATCACCGGGCCGCAGGAGCGGGTGCCGAAGCGTGCGCCGCAGACACGCTGGACTTCGTCCAAGAGGTCCACGACGGCGTGGGCTTCGGGGCC
This sequence comes from Streptomyces sp. NPDC042002, assembly GCF_055588305.1. Classification (NCBI taxonomy): domain Bacteria; kingdom Bacillati; phylum Actinomycetota; class Actinomycetes; order Kitasatosporales; family Streptomycetaceae; genus Streptomyces; species Streptomyces sp. NPDC042002. The sequence goes on from NZ_JBVJCT010000049.1 coordinate 45,618, forward strand.
GGAGGCAGTCATGACCGCGTCGAAGAACCGGCCGCCTAACGGTAAGCGCAGCCGCCGACCCTGCTGGAGATCCATCAGGCTCCGCACCCGAGTGGCCAGGTCCTGCATGTCCTGCGCGACGTCCCCGGCGTCCAGGCGCTGAACGGCGAACTCCACGGGTTCCGCCGATACGCGGCCGCGCCGGTTCGCTGTGCGCTGGGGGAGAGGCGTATGCGTCACCGGGCACCGTCCCAGATCGTGGGCATGATGGCCTGCACCGTCTTGCCGATGGTCAGGTCCCCGTCCTGGATGACGTCGAACGCCAGTTGGCCGCGGTAGTGGCGCACCCACCACAGTCCCGGCGGCGCCTTGCGGGCCTCACCGCTCTGGGTGGCCACCTGCTCGAACCCGGGGAACTCCGGGCGCCCGTCCTGGACCTCGATGGCCAGCTCGTCGGTCTCGGGGAGAACGAACACCCGCAGGAGCACGATGCCGCCGGGCAGGGGCTCGCCGTGCCGGACCGCGTTGTCGACAAGCCTGTCGGCGACCCGCGCGGCCGCATCGATGTTGCCGTCCCAGCGCGCGACCGTGAGCCACGGGCGCATGCGCAGCCGGGCGTTCGGCCCGGCCCCCGCGTTGGCGGCAAGCGCCCAGCGCTGCTCCAGGCGGGGCGCGTCGACCACGATCGGTGGGAGCTCGGTCGCGGTGCCGGCCACCTGCGGCTCGATGGCGGGGGACTGTTCTGGGCGGTTCACGGGGTGGCTCCCTGCTTTACGACGGGGGCTCCGTCGGCTGCCGAGCGGCCCCACCGGGGCGGGCGGTTCGGCAGTCAGGCCCCCTGGATGAGTCACTAGGTGATTACGTAAAGCGAACCGTGATTACGCCCCCGCGGGTACCGGTCGGGGGTGGCGCGACTGCCAAACGTGACACAAGATCGTTTTCACGTCCGGGTGACGCTATTTCCCCGGGGGCGGGGACTTTGAGCCAGTTGCCCTCACCTGCCGGGCAGTTGGGCCATAGGTTGGGTAGGGCGCGGGAGTACCGCGAGCCAGGTGACAAACGTGACTCAAGATCATCAGTGCGGCGGGGGATCATCATGGCGCGCAATCGGAATGAACGGTTCGACGCCTTACTGCAGGAAGCTGGCTGGTCACGGGCTCAGGCCGCCAGCGCCTTCGTGCGGGTCGCACACGAGAACAACGCGACGGAGTACACCAGCCTCACGCGGCAGCACGTCCAGCACTGGGTGGCCGGCCATCAGCCCTCCGGGCGCGCGCCCATAATCATGTGTGAGGCACTGTCCCGCTGCCTGAAGCGTGTCGTCACACCCGCCGAAGCCGGGTTCGCAGCGCCCGCCTCACCAGCGCAAGGGGCGTTGGACTGGCGCGTCGATCCTGTGATCGCGCTGAACGACCTGGGGAGCACCGACTTGGATCCGGACCGGCGCAGTCTGCTCCGTGGCGGCGTGTACTCGGTGACAGCCCTGGCATTACCCGCCGACGCCTGGTGGGCCGAGATGGCGCAGGAGCCACCACAGGGCCAGCGGAAGGGACAGCGGGTCAGCCGCGGCGACGTGGAGAGCGTGCGCGAGATGACCCTCGCGTTCTCCCGCATCGACCAGCGGCGCGGCGGCGGCCACGGCCGGACCGCACTCGTCGAGTACCTCCACTCCGACGTCAACCGCTACCTCGTCGGCTCCTTCCCCAACGACCGCGTCCGCCGCGCCATGTACTGCGCCGCGGGCGAAGCCGCCTACCTCGTCGGCTGGATGGCGTTCGACAACGGGGAACACGACCTCGCCGAGCCCTACTTCGCCCTTGGCCTGAAGCTCGCCGCCCGCGCAGGCGACGCCCCCCTGTCCGGGCACATCCTTCGCGCCATGGCACACCAGGCGCTCGACCTCAGCTTGCCCCACAAAGCACTGGAGCTTTCCACCGCGTCGGTCGCCGGCCAGCGGTACCAGTCGGCAACCCCGCGCGAGCGGGCCCTGCTGGGCGTCGTCCACGCGCGCTCTCTCGCCGCGACCGGACAGGAACAGGCCGCCGCGAAGATGCTGCTTCGCGCCGAGGACGACCTGCGCAGCGCGCACGACGGCATCGAGGAGCCAGACCGCACGTTCTTCTTCGGAGAGGCGTCGCTGGCCCACGAAACGGCCTGCGCGCTGCGCGACCTGAAGGACAAGAAAGGCGCGGTCGGCCAGTTCGGGCGCAGTGTCCGAACCCGCGGGCCGGCCTTCAAGCGCACGCACGCCGTGACGCTCGGATACCTGGGAGCCACTCAGATATCCGCTGGCAACGTGGAAGAGGCGTGCGCGACATGGTCGCGGGCCCTTGATGCGATGGAAGACGGCATCTACTCCGGTCGCGCCCGGCAGCGCGTGGTGGAGATGCGGCAGCTCCTCACCCCGTACCGGCGCCGCGGCATCCCCGTCGCTGCCGAGCTCGAAACCCGGGCGGCCGACTACCTGCGCACCGTAGATTGATCACGCCACCAGGGATGAGGGGAACGCGATGACGCTGCAGATCGAACCCATCGGCATGGTTGTCGGAGGCCGTACGGAAGTAGCAGACGACTACTGGGGCGGCGTCCAGTCCATCATCCGACTCAACGCGGCGTACCCCCTCGATGTCGTCCGGGGCCTTGAAGAGTTCTCCCACCTGCTTGTCACCTGGCACTTCAGCAAGGCCTCCCCAGACGACGTCGCCCTGCACGCGCGCAGCCCGCGCAACGATCCGCGTTGGGAGCCCTCGGGTACGTTCGCGCACCGCAACCACCGGCGGCCGAACCAGCTCGCGACGTCCTTCCCGAGGCTCATCAAGGTTGACGGCCTAGACCTCCACGTCGCCGATCTGGACGCGGTCGACGGCACCCCCGTCTACGATCTGGCCCCCTACTTCCAGGAGATGGGGCCCCGGGGCGATGTGCGCGAGCCTGAATGGCCGGGCGAGATGCTGAAGGACTACTGGGCCAGCACCTAGTCCGTTGCGGGATCCCGCGAGTTCGCCCCGGCTCCTGAAACGGTCGGTGATTGTCGGTGGCCGTCTGTAGCGTGGCTTTCAGTTCACCGCCGAAGTCTCCTCAGAATTGGCGAACTCACGGGACACCGCCATGCGCGCGAGGAGCAGCCACAGACGGTCAGCCCGCCCTGGCTCCCACGCCGGCAGCAACACCCCCGACGCAGGGTCCAACTGGCCCCGCCACTGCGCGACACGATCGCGCAGCGACGTCTGCCACCCGTCCCAGTCGGCTCCTGGCAGATCGCTGACTACCGTCAGCGGCAACGGGCACCCCATCGAGTCCAAGCGGCGCGTCAGCGCCGACACCTGCGCCTGCGTCCAGGCCAGCACTCGCAACCCTCCCAGCGCACTTTCCAGCGCCTTCACCCCTGCGTCAGGAGGGCACGCTCCCTCCGGTACCTCACGGCTCCTGGTGCTAGCCAGCCGCACCACCACGTCCACCAGCTTTGCACCCTGCCAGTCCACTGCCGTGACATGAGCCGCAGCGGCAGGACGCGCTCGCCCCGATGCCGTCCGGCCGCCCTCCAGCATCTCCACCCACACCACCGCAAGCCGGGAATCCTCCAGCACGCCCCGTGCCCACCGGGCCAGCACCCCACGCCGCTCTCTCAACGACACCTGGAACGCTGCCACGTCACGCATCCGCTGGCACATCGGGCACAGCCTGTCCCCGTCACGGCCGACGAGAGGCCGATCGCCGAGAGCGCCACACTCGCCGCACACGTGGGCCACACCGGTGCGCCGGCATGCCGCAGCCTCCAACTGCCGCGCGGATGCAGCAGTCGGCTGAGTGGCCTCCACTCGGTACAGGTCCACCACCGAGCGACGTCCGCGGCGATAGGCCCGCACCCGGCCGCTCGCCATTCCCGCAGGCTCCCGGGGGAGATCAGCTGCCAGCAGCTGAGTCTTCGATGCCATGGACCATGGCACCTGCCCCCAGTCCTCGTACAAGGCGGTCATCAGCAACCTCCCAATTCCTCACAGCATGTGATGAACCAGCAGACTTGAAGATAGCCCTCAAGGACAGGATCCAGCAATCGCAAAATAGCCAGTGAGCAGCACTTTTCAAGTTTGCAAACTAAGAATCCCGCCCATGCTGGACCAGCCCCCACGTCAGTCCAGCCCGCAGAAAGTCACCCACAGTAACAACCTGATCCGCCCACCGCTCGTACTCCGCCAAGGCTTCCGTCGCCCCCGAATCCCGCCCCGCCCGGGTGATCACCACCCCCGGATTCCGGTCGCGCCAATCCCTCAGCACACAGATCGCCTCGGCCGACACGGACCAACACCCCGCTCGAACGAGCTGGGCCACTCCGGCAGGAAGCCGCAACGACACAGCCTCGGGATACCCCCCGTCCCGAGCCCCCGGCCAACGACCCATACCCCCACCCCCTGCCTCCGGCCACTCCCGCACCCACCCCCGCACAGCCAGCTCGTGACGAACCCCGTACAGGGCAAACGAGTCGACCGTGTCCAGCAGCCGCCCCTTCGCACGCAACCCAACCACCTCTGCGCGCCACCGGGCACGCACCACATCAGCCTCACGCCGGCTCAAACCCTCAACACTCCACCGGACATCACGCGCCAGCTCTCGCCGCAGAGCACGATGACGCGCCACCACGGCCTCCAGCCGAGACCGCGTGCCCAGCGACACCTTCACCGTCATAGACACCAAACCTTCGCCAGCCATAACCCCACCCTCCCAGAACCCCGCACCCTGACGCATCAACCACATACCAGAGCAGTCTTGGTCCCCCTGCCAGGGGCCCAAGCCGACTAGCCAGCACGCCGTCAGGCGTGTACACAAACGGCACAAAGGCAAGGGACAGAGAACTCCCCACCTACTAAACAAAACAGACACCCAGTCATGTGAAAGGGCGCTGACACCACTCATCCCAGGCTCCCCGGCAGGGGAGCGTAGCCAACCCGGATATCTGTGCAACCACCTCGTTATGACATCAACGGCGCCGACAGGCGCCGGCACCTTCAACCCAGTCCACTTTTCCCTCCCCGCCAGGGGAGGGGCCGTCACCAAGGCGCCTGTTCTGCCGCCAGGCAGAACACTCTCTCTTGAGAGAGAGGGCCGTCAGGCCCGCCAACACCCCCAGAAACCAAACAAGTTGGCCCGCCAGGGCCAACCCCCGCACTACATACACAGCCGTGCCGCCAGGCACGGCGACAGCAACCTAACGGGCCGTCAGGCCCGTAGTTGGCCGCCAGGCCAACTGAAGAGCCGTCAGGCCCTCCGCCCCCC
>NZ_JBVJCT010000050.1:0-39407 GCF_055588305.1 Streptomyces sp. NPDC042002
ATCCCACTCCGCATTCGTCAGATCCCCACGACCCATACCACCAGCGTGACCTCAACACCCCAGCCCCGTCAGGAGATCCGAGAAACAGCGCCTAGGGGGAGGCCGGCCCAGGTCCTGCCGAGTCCCCAGGTAACGCCTGCGCCCGCGACCGCGAGGGCGATCAGGACGACGGCGTACAGGACGTGGTAGTCGATGAGCGGGTTGCTGGACATGCTCGGCGAGCCATCGGCCAGGTGCTTGGCGGGCGGCCATTCGGCGATCCACATGAACGCCATCAGGGCGGTGCCGGCGATCGCGGCGAGCCGCAGTGCGATGCCGCTGACCAGGGCGAGGCCGACGCCGAGCAGGCCGAGCATGAACAGCCAGTTCGCCCAGCCCGCTCCGGCCCAGGAGTGGAAGGTGGACTGCATGGGTCCGGCGGCGACGCCGCTGAGGAAGCCCTGGGTGGGTGAACCGCCGTCGGTCCAGCCCTTGCCGGATGCGGTGGCGTAGCTCCAGCCGAAGGTCTTGTCGAGGAAGGCCCACAGGAAGATGAACCCGGTCACGATCCGAAGCCCCGCGAAGCCCCGGGCGGCCGTGGCCGTGGTGTCGGTCGTGGTCTCGCCGGACCTCCGGGTCGTCCTGGCCTGGTGTCGCGACGGGAGGCGGAATCCCGTGTGCCGGCCGGGAGTTTCGTGTACTGCCATGATGTCCGTCCCTGTCTGGGGTCTGGTAGGCGTAGCGCGATATCTGCCCGCGTGCCGTCGTCGTCCTGCGTTCAATGTCCCGCCCGGCCCAGTCGGCCCACAGGGGCCCACAGGTACCGTCACAGGGGCCGAACGTCCCTTCCTCTGCCCGCTCCGGACGCCGCACGGTTCCTGGACCGGGTTCTGCCGTCCGCCGCCGCGCCTACCCGTTTCGGGCGGACTCACGGTCGGGGCGGGAGATGGGGGCCGTTCGGCACCTGCCGTGGGCGGGGACACCGGGCGATGCTGGGTACACGGCAGGGCGGCTCGTCGCCGAGGTCACACCGGGCCACACCGGCAGCCCTGCGGACGGACCCGGGCCATTTCCGTGCTCCGCCGCCGTACTCCGGGACCTCGCGCGGGAACGACGCGGTCCTCCAGCTGAGGAGCAGCGTCATGGTAGTTCTGATCCTCCTTCTGGTCAGCGTGATCCTTCTGGCCCTGATGACACTCGCCATTGCGCCGACGAGCTCTGCCGCGCCTGACGCTGAAGCCGACGCCGTACGGCAGCCTTTGGGCCCCGTGACGCGGGGCGAGGAGAAGTCCCGGACCGCAGCCGAAACAGAGGGCATACGGTCCCTGCGCATGAGGTCGCGAGGACGCGTGGGTTCCCGGCCGGCGAGCGCCTGTGCCCGGGGGCTGACAAGTGGGCCCCTGCCTCCCGGACGGACCCCCTCCGCCCGCAGGGAGCCGGTCTGCCCTGCCCGGGGGAAGGGCGGCCCCTGCGCGCGTCGGCTCGGCCGCGACGCCGGAACCAGATCGTCCGACGCATCCGTACCGTCCCCGGGAACATCGGCGTACCGCGCGGCCGGCCTGCCCGAACCCCGCCGTCGGGACCTCGTCGAGCACACCGGCCTCGACTCCGGCGAACTCGACACGCTCGTCGCCACTCTGGAGGACTGACCCATGCGTATCGTCGTCGCCCTCGGCGGCAACGCTCTGCTGCACCGCGGCGAACGCCCCGACGCGGCCGTCCAGCAGGCGAACATCGACCGGGTGACCACCGCGCTCGCGGCTCTCGCCCACGACCACGAGATCGTCATCACGTACGGCAACGGGCCGCAGATCGGCCTGCTCGCCGTCGAGAGCGCGGCCGATCCCGGCCTGAGCGCCCCCTATCCGCTGGACATGCTCGGCGCCCAGACCCAGGGCCTGATCGGTTCCCTGCTGGCGCGCACCCTGCACAACGCCCTGCCGGGGCGCAGGATAGCCGCGCTGGTCACCCACACCCTGGTACGGGCCGACGACCCCGCATTCGACCGGCCCACCAAGTTCGTCGGCCCGGTGTATCCGCGCGAGTCGGCGGTCTCTCTCGCCCGGATACGGGGCTGGCACATCGCGCCGGACGGCACGGGCCTGCGTCGCGTCGTCGCCTCCCCGGCGCCCGAGCGGATCCTGGAGGCCGAGACCATCCACGAACTGCTGAACAGCGGCACGCTCGTCATCTGCGGGGGCGGGGGAGGAGTCCCCGTCACCGCCGACCCCGTCACCGGCGCGGTGACCGGCGTGGAAGCCGTCGTCGACAAGGACCTCACCGCGGCGCTGCTCGCCGAGGACCTGAAGGCCGACTTCCTGCTCATCCTCACGGACGTTCCCTGCGTCTACGCCGGTTACGGCACCCCGGACCAGCGGTCCGTCCTCCACGCCACACCCGTCGAGCTGCGCCGGGGCGGCTTTCCCGACGGCTCGATGGGGCCCAAGGTCGAGGCCGCCGCACGGTTCGTCGAGCGGACCGGCGGGCCGGCCGCGATCGGCGCCCTGGACGCGGCGTACGAGATCATCCACGGCAGGTCGGGCACGCTCGTCCGGCCGGATCTGCCCATCGGTTGAGAGGCAGTGCCGGGAGGACGGGCCGAACGGCCCCCACAAGGGGACGGACGGCGGGGTCCTGTGCACTGCCCGGCCCTCCCGCGGGCCGCCGTGCGTCGCGAGGATCGAAGCGGAGACATTCCAGTGCGAAGCAAGGGAGAACCGGCGATGACAGCAACAGTGACGGCCGGAACGCGGGCGCCCGAGGCATGGCGTGGCTTCGCTGGGACACGGTGGCGCGACCGTATCGACGTACGCGACTTCATCCAGGCCAACTACACGCCCTACGAAGGCGATCCGGCCTTCCTGGCGGGCCCGACGGACCGCACCCGAGCCGTGTGGGAGAAGGTCAGTGCCCTGTTTCCGGAGGAGCGGCGCAGGGGCATCCTCGACGTCGACACCGCGACCCCGTCGACGATCACCTCGCACGCGCCCGGATACATCGACCGTGAGCGGGAACTGATCGTCGGCCTGCAGACAGACGCCCCGCTGAAGCGCGCGATCATGCCCAACGGCGGCCTGCGGATGGTCGAGAACAGCCTGAAGGCATACGGCTACGAGCCCGACCCCTTCGTCACCCGCGTCTTCGGGGCCTATCGCAAGACCCACAACGACGGTGTCTTCGACGCGTACACCCCCGAGATGCGCGCCGCCCGCAAGGCCGGGATCATCACCGGGCTGCCCGACGCGTACGGTCGCGGGCGGATCATCGGCGACTACCGGCGCGTCGCGCTGTACGGCACTGCCTTCCTCGCGCACGCCAAGCGTGCCGAGCGCGCTCTGCTCGACGCCGGGCCGTCGACGGCGGACACCATCCGGGACCGTGAGGAACTCGCCGAGCAGATGAGGGCGTTGGGCGAGCTGACGCGGATGGCGGCCACGTACGGCTGTGACGTCTCCCGTCCCGCGACCACCGCCCGCGAGGCCGTGCAGTGGCTCTACCTGGGTTACCTCGCCGCGGTGAAGGAGCAGAACGGCGCCGCGATGTCGCTGGGCCGCACCTCCACCTTCCTGGACGTCTACCTCCAACGGGACCTGGACGAGGGAGTCCTCGACGAGTCCCGCGCCCAGGAGCTGATCGACGACTTCGTGATCAAACTGCGGATCGTACGGTTCCTTCGAACCCCCGAATACGACGCCCTGTTCTCCGGCGACCCGACCTGGGTGACGGAGTCCATCGGCGGCATCGGCTCGGACGGCCGCCCGCTCGTCACCCGCACCTCCTTCCGCTTCCTGCGGACCCTCTACAACCTCGGCCCCGCACCCGAACCCAACCTGACCGTGCTGTGGTCACCCCGACTGCCTCCGGGATTCAAGGAGTTCTGCGCCCAGGTGTCGATCGACACCAGCGCCGTCCAGTACGAGTCCGACGAGTTGACTCGCCCGAACACCGGCGACGACACCGCGATCGCGTGCTGCGTGTCGGCGATGACGGTCGGGAAGCAGATGCAGTTCTTCGGGGCCCGGGTCAATCTCGCCAAGGCGCTGCTGTACGCGGTCAACGGCGGCCGGGACGAGATGAGCGGCGAGCAGATCGCGCCCGGGACGCCCGCGCTGACCGGCGAGTACCTGGATTACGCGGAACTGACGGCGGCGTACGACCGGATGCTGGACTGGCTGGCGGGAACGTACGTCAACACGCTCAACGTCATCCACTTCATGCACGACAAGTACGCCTACGAGCGCGTCGAGATGGCGCTGCACGACCATCCCGTGCACCGCTTCATGGCCTGCGGAGTCGCGGGTCTGTCGGTGGCCGCCGACAGCCTGTCCGCCGTCAAGTACGCCCGGGTGAAGGTGATCCGGGACGAGACCGGGCTGGCCGTGGACTACGAGATCGAGGGCGACTGGCCGGCCTACGGGAACAACGACGCCCGGGCGGACGCCATCGCGGTCGGGCTGGTCGAGTCCTTCATGGCGAAGGTGCGCGAGCATCCCACCTACCGGGGCGCCGAGCACACCCAGTCGGTGCTGACGATCACCTCCAACGTCGTCTACGGCAAGCACACCGGCAACACCCCCGACGGCCGCCGCGCCGGACAGCCCTTCGCGCCCGGCGCCAACCCCATGAATGGCCGCGACCGGCACGGAGTGGCCGCCTCCGCGCTCTCCGTCGCCAAACTCCCCTACGCGCAGGCCCGCGACGGCATCTCGCTGACCACGACGATCACGCCCGAGGGCCTGGGCCACCACCCCGTGGAACGCGCGGGCAACCTGGTCGGCATCCTCGACGCCTACACGGCCTCCGGCGGTTTCCACATGAACGTCAACGTCCTGGACCGGGCCACGCTTCAGGACGCCATGGAACACCCGGAGAAATACCCGGAGTTGACCATCCGGGTCTCCGGATACGCCGTCAACTTCATCCGGCTGACCCGCGAGCAACAGCTCGACGTGATCAGTCGTACCTTCCACGGATCGCTGTGAGCACCGTGCAAGCCCTGAGCACCGGCCGGATCCACTCCTGGGACCTGTCCACCGGCGTGGACGGCCCCGGGACCCGGTTCGTCCTCTTCGTCAGTGGCTGCTCGTTGCGCTGCCTGTACTGCGCCAACCCCGACACCTGGCACATGCGGGACGGACGGGAGGTCACGGCCGACGAGGTGATGGCGGAGATCGAGAAGTACCGGGACTTCATCACCACGGCCGGCGGTGGGGTGACCATCACCGGGGGCGAGCCACTGCTCCAGCCCGCCTTCACCGCTGCGATCCTGCGCCGCTGCAAGGAGGCGGGACTGCACACAGCCGTCGACACCTCCGGCCTCCTCGGCGCCCGTGCCACCGACGAACTGCTCGCCGACACCGACCTGGTGCTCCTGGACATCAAGTCCTTCGACATCCGTACGTACCGGAAGCTGACCGGCGGAGAGCTCGCGCCCACTCTCAACTTCGCCACGCGGCTGGACCGCCTGGGTGTCCCCGTGTGGATCCGCTACGTCCTGGTGCCCGGCTGGACCGACGACCGCCAGGCCGTTGCCGGGCTCGCCCGCTTCGTCGCCGGCCTCGGCAATGTCGCCCGGGTGGACGTTCTGCCGTTCCACAAGCTGGGCGCCTCGAAGTACGAAGCCCTCGGGATCCCCTTCCCGCTGCGTGACAACGCGGCTCCCGCACCGGCGCTGACCGAGCGGGTGCGCGAGCAGTTCAGGGAGCAGGGGCTCACGGCGTACTGAAGCCGGGGGCACTGGCGACCTGCGGGCATGGAGGGTGGTGGCGCCGGGCCGGACGGAGCGGTCCGAGATGGCGGCAGGCCTGCTCCACCGGATCCCGAGGGTGACCGGCGTCCGCGAGCAGGGGCCACCCTGGCCGCCGTGAGGCCCTGCGGTCCGATGGCGTGCGCCGACCGTGACAGCCAGGAGCGCCGGTTCGAATCCTCGGCTCGCAAGCGCGGCGAACGCGCGACAGAACGGTGCCCCGCCGCGTGGCCGCCTCCTGGCCCGGGATCCGGACGAGTGCTGCGGATCGAAGGCGTGGTCAATCGTGCGGGATCACCGCGACCGGGGCGGCGGCGTGGTGCAGGACCGAGTGCGTCACCGGTCCGATGTGATGCCCGACCCGCGTATGACGGTTCCGCCGGCCGACGACGACAAGTGCGGCGTTCCGGGAGGCCTTCACCAAGTGGGAGCCCGCCGTGCCGATCAGCGCCTGCTCGTTCACCTCGGCACCGGGGAACTTCGAGCGCCACGGCCGCAGTACGTCGGCCAGCTTGCGCCGCACCTGCGCGACCAGTTCCGCGTTGGGCTCAACGTCGAAGGCGTCGCCGTAGCCGTAGGAGGAGGGCGGTGGCTTCCAGCCGTGGACGACGCGCAGGTTCGCCGCACGGCGGGAAGCCGCGTGGAAAGCGAACTCGATCACGGGGCTGTCGGAGCTCTCCAGGTCGAGCCCGAGCACGACATCGCCCGTCCTGTGATCGTTCCCGGCGCTTTCACCGGCTCGGACGAGGACGACCGGCCGCTCGGTCCGGGCCACGACGGAGAGCGCGACGGAGCCGGTCAGAAACCCGGTTGCTCCGCTCAGGCCCCGGGATCCGAGCACCAGGAGATCAGCGTCTCCGGAGGCAGCCAGCAGGGCCGTGACGGGCCGCTGCGCGCTCTGTTCGGCGCTGACGCGCAGACCGGGGTGGCGTTCGGCAAGCCGGGCCGCGGCCTCGCGCGGCAGGCGTTCGGCCCAGTCGTGCCGCGGCCCGTCAAGGGGAAACGGTATGGGGGTGCTCGCCGGCGGAGCGTACGCGGAGAGCTGCCTCGGCCAGGTGTACACGAGGCGCAGGGGCGTGTCGCGGAGTTGCGCTTCGCGGGCGGCCCAGTCGGCGGCGGCGAGGCTCTCGGGTGAGCCGTCCAGGACGACGGCGATGTTGCGGAGCATGTGGAGCCCTCCTTCAGGGGACGCGCTTCAGTGTCCCGGCCGGGCGCGTGTCAGGAGGGGCCGCTGGTCCCCGGTGGGGACCGAGGTCCTCTCCGGGCCGTTCAGCCGGCTCGGATCCCGCCGTCGCCCTCGGGACGTCAGTCGTTTTCGCCCCATCGCGTCCACCCGGCCCCGGTGGGGACGACCACGACCGGGCAATGGGAATGGTTCAGCAAGGCGTGGGTGACTGTGCTCAGTTGCCGACCGAGCCGACGGCGGCGGGCACTGACGACCACGACCGCGGCCTCGCGGGTCGCCTCCAGCAGTGCGGGCGTCGGGCCGGTCCGGACCGTTGGGGTCCCTCCCTCGGCACGGGGGTACCACTGCCTCGGGCCGGCCACCGCGAGGCGGGGCGCTGTCTGTTCGGTTCGAAACTGCCGGGCACCGTCGTTCTCCACCTGGCGCGCGTGCGCCAGGGACGGGAGTTCGGGCGCCGGGTAGCGACGTGGCCGGGCGTTCAGCACACGCAGCCGGGCTCCGCGGCGCGCTGCCTCAGCGAAGGCGAACACGGCGGCATCCGCATCGGTGTTGCTCTCCAGGCCGAGCAACACCTCACCATGGCTTACGGGCCGGCGGTCCCCTCGTACGACGAGCAGCGGGCCGTACGTGTGCGCGGCCAGCCGCAGACTCACCGAGCCGAACAGCAGACCGGCTGCGCTGCCGAGCCCGCGGGTGCCGACCACCGTGAGCTCGGCGTCCCGGCCATGACGCACCAGCGCCTGGACCGGTCCGCCCTCGACGGCACAGACCGTGACCGGTAGGCCGGGGTGACGGTCACGCACCCGTGAGGCGGCGGAAGCCAGTATCGGACCGGCCTCGTCGAGATCGGGCACGGCGTACACGATGTCCAGCACGGTGCCGCGCAGCACGGCCTCTTCGGAGGCCCGGTCCAGAGCCCGTACGGCGACGAGCGAACCGTCCACGCCTACTGTCACACGACGGGTGGTCATGTCTGTCCCTCCCCTTGGCTGATGCTGTCTACGTGGCGGCCGACGCGCTGTCGGCCCGGTTCGCGAGGGCGGCTCGGCCCGCCTCCAGGCGGGCGGCCGGGACGCGGAACGGCGAGCAGGAGACGTAGTCAAGGCCGGTGTCGTGGAAGAAGTGGATGGAGTCGGGGTCGCCGCCGTGTTCTCCGCAGACGCCGATCTTCAGGCCGGGCTTCGTGGCGCGGCCCTCCTCGACGGCGATACGGACCAGGCGGCCGACACCGTCGCGGTCGAGGGTCTCGAAGGGTGAGGCGGCGAAGACGCCCTGGGCCAGGTAGGCGGGGAAGAAGGACGCTTCGGCGTCGTCACGGGACAGGCCCCAGGTGGTCTGGGTCAGGTCGTTGGTGCCGAAGGAGAAGAAGTCGGCGGCTTCGGCGATACGGCCGGCGGTCAGCGCGGCACGGGGCAGTTCGATCATGGTGCCGATGGGGCAGCGGACCGTGAGCCCGGAGTCGTCCGATACCTCGGCCAGCACGCGTTCCGCCGTCTCCCGCACGATCCGCAGTTCCTCGACCGTGCCGACCAGCGGAACCATGATCTCGGCCCGTGGGTCTCCGCCGGCCCGCAGCCGTTCCACGACGGCCTCGGCGATCGCCCGTACCTGCATCTCGACCAGACCCGGGACGACGAGTCCCAGGCGCACGCCGCGCAGCCCCAGCATGGGGTTGCTCTCGTGCATCCGCTCGACGGCGGTCAGCAGGCGTCGGTCGCGGGTGGTCGGGTGGGTGGCGACGCGTACGGCGAGTTCGGTGCGGTCGGGCAGGAACTCGTTCAGCGGCGGGTCGATGAGGCGGATCGTCACCGGCAGCCCGTCCATGGCGGCCAGGATTCCGGTGAAGTCGTCCCGTTGGAGTGGCAGGAGAGCGTCCAGCGCGGCACGCCGACCGGTCTCGTCCTCGGCCAGGATCATCGCCTCGACCAGGCTGCGCCGTTCACCGAGGAACATGTGCTCGGTGCGGCACAGGCCGATGCCCTCGGCTCCGTAGCGGCGGGCGCGGGCCGCGTCCTCGGGGGTGTCGGCATTGGCACGCACTCCCAATCGCCTTACGGAGTCGGCGTGTTCGAGGGTGCGGGCCACCGCGTCGGTCAGCACGCCATCCCGCTCCCCGGTGTCCAGGAAGCGGCCGACCGGCGAGTCGGCCAGTGGCAGGGCGCCGAGGTGGACCGTGCCCGCGGTGCCGTCCACGGAGATCACCGTGCCTTCGGCGAGTACGGTCCGGTCGGGTGCGGTGAGCATCCGTTCCCCGGTGTCCACCGTCAGTTCCTCGGCCCCGCACACACAGACCTTGCCCATGCCGCGCGCCACCACGGCCGCGTGGCTCGTCTTGCCTCCGCGGCTGGTCAGCACGGCCTCGGCGGCGACCATTCCGGGCAGATCGTCGGGGGTGGTCTCGCGGCGTACGAGGATCACCTTGTTCCCCGTCGCGGCACGGCGTACGGCCTCCGCGGAGTCGAAGACGATCGCACCGACGGCCGCGCCGGGAGAGGCGGGGACGCCGTGCGCCAGTGGCTTCGTGTCCGTGTGTGCTTCGAAACGGGGGAACATCAGCCGGGCGAGCTGCGCCCCGCCGACGCGGGCCAGCGCCTCGTCCTCGTCGATCATCCTCTCGTCGACGAGCGCCTCGGCGATGCGGAACGCGGCCTCGGCGGTGCGCTTGCCGACCCGGGTCTGGAGCATCCAGAGCGTGCCGCGCTCGACGGTGAACTCGATGTCGCACAGGTCGCGGTACTGGTGCTCAAGGGTTGCCATGTGATCGACGAGTTGCCGGTACGAGGTCGGGTCGAGGCGGTCCAGTTCGGCGAGCGGTACGGCGTTGCGGATGCCGGCGACGACGTCCTCGCCCTGGGCGTCGGGCAGGTAGTCGCCGTACACGCCGCGGGCACCGGTCGCCGGGTCGCGGGTGAAGGCGACTCCGGTGCCGGAGTCGGGGCCGAGGTTGCCGAAGACCATGACCTGGATGTTGACGGCGGTGCCCAGGTCGTCGGGGATGTGCTCGCGGCTGCGGTAGAGGCGGGCGCGCTCGCTGTTCCAGGAGCGGAAGACCGCCCGGATCGCGCGGTACAGCTGCTCGGCCGGGTCCTGAGGGAACTCCTCACCGGTCGCGTCCCGGATCACCGTCTTGAAGTCCTCGACGAGCTGGGCGGGGTCGTCGGTGGGTCCGTGCCGGTCGAACAGTTCCGGAGCGATACCGAGGACGGTACGGCCGTACATCTGGAGGAGCCGGCGGTAGGAGTCCCACGCGGAGCGCTCGCGACCGGTGGCCTTGGCGAGCCCGAGGACGGACTCGTCGCCGAGGCCGATGTCGAGGATCGTCTCCATCATCCCGGGCATCGAGAACTTGCTGCCCGAGCGCACGGACAGCAGCAGCGGGTTGTCCCGTCCGCCCAGCTCGCGGCCGATGCGGCGCTCCAGCCCGGCCAGTGCGTGGGCGACCTGTGCGCCCAGCTCCTCGGGTTCCGCGCCGGTGGCCAGGTACTCCCGGCAGGCGCGGGTGGTGACGGTGAAGCCAGGGGGTACGGGCAGTCCCAGCCGGGTCATCTCCGCGAGGTTCGCCCCCTTGCCGCCGAGCACGTCCGCCATGTCACGGCCGCCCTCGGCGAATGCGTACACGTACCTGGTCATCTCTCTCACCCTCCGGGCTTGTTCAGGCGTGCGGGACGACGGCGACGGGGCAGGGCGCGTGATGCAGCGCCGCGTGTGTGACGGGGCCGATGTGGGTGCCGAGACGGGATTCGCGGATCCGGCGCCCCACCACGACGAGGGCCGCGCCGCCCGAGGCGCTGATCAGCTCGTCGGCCGCACGCCCTTCGGCGACGTTCTCGACGACGGTGACCTCGGGGAACTTCTCGCACCAGGGGCGCAGCGCGGCGACCACGGCGTGCTCGCGCTCCGCGAGCAACTCCGGGTCCCTGACCGGGACGAGCGTGTCCGCCGTGGCGAAGTCCGGCGGACGGGTGAAGGCGTGGATCACGCGCAGCGAGGAGGCCCGGCGTCCGGCGGCGTCGAAGGCGAACTCGATCAGTTCTTCGCAGGGCCGGTCGGTGTCGAGACCGAGGACGACATCGCGGTACGGGATCCCGGGTATCTCCTCCGGGGAAATGCCGTCCGGTGCCGAGAAGTGCTCATCGGCGGCGCTGCCGCCCACCCTCACCACCACCAGGGGACGGGGTGCCCTGGCGACGACTCGCTGTGACACCGACCCCATCAGGAACCCCGCGACGCCGTCGAGTCCACGGGAGCCGAGGACCAGCAACTCGGCCTGCTCGTTCGCCTGGAGAAGGGCTGCGACCGGGGAGTCCGCCACCGCCTGGCCGATGACCTGCAGTCCTGGGTGTGCGGCGCGCATGCTGTCCGCCGCCCGTGCCGGCAGGTCCTCGGCCAAGGCCCGTTGGGACATGTCCGCGGGCACGGACGGGGCCGGACGTGGATGCCACTCCCAGGCATGCATCAGACGCAGCGCGGCGCCCCGGCGCGCCGCTTCCCGGGCCGCCCAGTGCGCGGCAGCCAGGCTTTCGGGAGACCCGTCGATCCCCGCCGTGACGTGTCGAAGCATGATCCGTACCTCCAGCGTTGCTGCCCGTGGGTTCCTCTTCTTCCATCGAGCCTGGTGCCGGGGCGAGCAGCGGTGCAGAGGCCGGGCAGGCCCTTCCGATGGGCCCTTCGGCCCTGATGCTGTTCCACCGTGCACGGCTCGGCGGCCTCCCGCACCTCGCGGCACGAGGACGGGGCCATGCCGATCGCCCTGGCCGATGCCATGGGGGCCGGGTGGCCCATAGCCGAGGCGGGGGATCGGGAGGAGATTGGAGTCGGCAGGGTCGCGCTCCAGGAAGAGGCAGGACCGTGAACGCTTCCCCTACGTCCACCATGCTGCGGGCGTTGCCCGCCGAGCACCGCGAGCGGCTGATGCGCCTCGCCCGCGAGGTGTCGTTCCCGCAGGGCACCCGTCTCTTCAAGGAGGGCGGGCGCGCCGACCGGTTCTGGATCGTCCGTACCGGCACGATCGCCCTCGACATGCACGTGCCCGGTCGCCGAGCCGCCGTCATCGAGGCACTCGGGCACGACGAACTCGTCGGCTGGTCCTGGCTGTTCGGACCGCATGCCTGGTGTCTGGGCGCCGAGGCGACGAGTCCGGTGCGCGCGTACGAGTTCGACACCGAGGCGGTACTGGCCATGTGCCGGGCCGATCCCGCGCTGGGAATGGCAGTGACCCAGTGGGTGGGAGACGTCGTCGCCCGCCGGCTGAGGTCGGCGAGGACCCGCTTGCTGGACGTGTACGCGCCCTACGGCAGCGGCGACTCTCGCTGACCCGACCACGATGGAATCGTCGGAACCGACCAAGGAGTCACCGTGCACGGCACCCCGCACATCGTGAGCGACGTGATGACCCACACCGTCGCCTCCATCGGCCGCAGGGCCGACTTCAAGGAGATCGTGCAGCTGATGGAACAGTGGAACGTCAGTGCCCTTCCCGTTCTGGAGGGCGAGGGCGAGGGCGAGGGTCGGGTGGTCGGCGTCGTCTCCGAGGCCGACCTGCTGTACAAGGAGGAGTTCCGCGACGCCGACCCCGACGGCTATACACAGTTGCGGCGTTTCTCCGATCTGGCCAAGGCCGGCGCCGTGACCGCCGAGGAGCTGATGACGTCGCCGGCCCTGACCGTCCAAGGGACCGCGACCCTCGCGCAGGCCGCCCGCACCATGGCGCACGCCAAGGTCAAGCGGCTCCCCGTCGTCGATGACACAGGCCGGCTGGAAGGCGTTGTCAGCCGCGGCGATCTCCTGAAGGTGTTCCTGCGGGACGACGAGGAGATCGCCGAGGAGGTCCGCAGGGAAGTCGTGTCATATCTGTTTCCCATGTCGTTCTCGCTTGTCCGTGTACAGGTGAAGGACGGGGTCGTCACACTTGCCGGACGCGTCAGGGACACCTCTTTGGTGCCCGTGGCCGCACGCCTGGTCCGGGCCGTCGAGGGTGTGGTGGACGTGGCGTGCGAGCTCGCTGGCCCGGCTCGCCGCCCGGAGCAGTGACCGGCGGCCGAACCGACGACCGCCGTCGAGTCGGGCCGGTCGGCCCTGGTGCATCCGGATCAGAAGGGTGACGATCGTCGTGACAGCCGGTATGCGGTCGGTAGTCCACCAGTGAACGAGGGGTCGTCATGGCTGTGGCGCGTACCTTCACGGAGCAGAACCCGATCCGGGTCTTCCTGTTGGATGATCACGAGGTCGTACGCCGCGGTCTCACCGACCTGCTGGACTCCGAGCCGGACATCTCCGTGGTCGGCGACGCGGACAGCGCCGAGCACGCGCTGGTGCGCGGGCCGGCGCTGCGCCCGGACGTGGCCGTCCTCGACGTACGCCTGCCGTACGGTGACGGGATCAGTGTCTGCCGGGAGCTGCGCAGCCGGATGCCGGAGCTGTCCTGTCTGATACTGACGTCGTTCGACGACGAGGAGGCCCTGCTCGACGCGATCATGGCTGGGGCGGCGGGCTATGTGCTCAAGCAGATCAGGGGCTCCGACCTGGTCTCGGCGGTCCGTACAGTCGCGTCAGGCCAGTCGATGCTGGACCCCACGACGACCGCCCGCCTGATGTGTTCCCTGCGCGCGGACCACGCCGAGGGACCGGCCCTCTCACCCGAGCTCGCCAGTCTCTCGCCGCGCGAGCGGGACATCCTCGCGCTCATCGGAGACGGGCTCACCAACCGCGAGATCGGCAAGAAGCTCTACCTGTCCGAGAAGACGGTGAAGAACCACATCTCCCGGCTGCTGGCCAAGCTCGGCGTCCAGGCGGCGGTCCTGGCCAGCCATCTTGAACGGCCCGAGTCCACCGATCACCCGATGCGCTGAGTCCGCCCTGCCCCGCCGTCGGGGCCTGCCGATGGGCCGCGCCCTTCTGCGGTCAGCCTCCCGACGCGTTGCCGTCCGCACTCACGGGCACCCGCCACACCAGCCGTGTGCCGCCACCCTCCGGCCGTTCGCCGAGCGTCAGCGTTCCGCCGAGGGCGACGGCCCGCTCCTCGATGTTCTTCAGCCCGCTGCGCCCGACATCACCTGGCACCCCGCAGCCGTCGTCCGTCACCGTGAGGGTCAACTCGCCCCTGGCGCATTGAAGCCGGACGTCCACCGCCTGTGCTCCGGAGTGCCGCACCGCGTTGCTGAGTGCCTCGCCGAGCACGGCGACCGCGTGGTCGGCGATGTCGCCGGGGACATCGGTCTCGACGAGCCCCTCGATGCGAAGCGCGGGCGGGAATCCGAGTGACGTGGCCGAGGCCCTCACCGCCTCGGCCACCCGGCCGCGCAGACCGTCGCTCTCCTGTCCGCCCCCGCCGTGGGTGCGCAGTCCGAAGATCGTGGACCGAATGATCTTGATGGTGTCGTCGAGATCGTCGACGGTCCGTGTCAGCCGCTCCATGCCCTCGGGGTGCTCCATGAAGCGCTGGGTGCTCTGCAGGGTCATGCCGGCCGCGAAGAGCCGCTGGATGGCGAGGTCATGGAGGTCACGGGCGATGCGGTCCCGGTCCTGGAACAGGGTGATCTGTTCCGCGTCCCGCCGCCGCTCGGCCAGCTCCAGCGCCAGCGCGGCCTGGTCGGCGAACCCGAGCAGCGGCCCGGTGTCCACGTCGCCGAACGGTGTACCGGCCGGTACACGCCCCAGCAGCAGCACGCCCCGCGCCTTCCCGCCGGCGCCGAGCGGCACAGCGACCACGGGTCCGAGCCCGGCCCACTGGGCTTCGCCTTCGCCCGTGCGGGAGTCATGCTCGATGTCGGCGCTGACCACCGGCTCCATCGCGCCGAGTGCCGCTCCGACGAAACCGTCCCGCGCGGACAACACCAGACCGTTGCGTTCCTCTCTGCCCAGGCCGACTGCCAGGGCCGGCCGCAGCGTCCCCTCGCCCGGTACGCGCTCCGCGATCAGCCCCATGTCAGCGGAGACGATCTTCCGGGCCTCGTCGACGATCAGTTCCAGCACGTCCGCGCTCGGCGCACCGGTCAGGAGCATGCTGGTGACCTCGCCGCTGGCCCGCTGCCAGCGCTCGCGCAGCCTGGTCTCCTCGTACAGCCGTGCGTTCTCGATGGCCACTCCGGCGGCCACCGCCAGCGTCGACAGGACGGACTCGTCCTCCGCGTCGAACTCCCTGGCGCTGCGCTTCTCGGTGAGGTAGAGGTTTCCGAACACCTCGTCGCGCACCCGGATCGGTACGCCGAGGAAGGAGTGCATCGGCGGGTGGTGCGCCGGGAAGCCGTACGACGCCGGGTGCCCCGACAGCTCCGGCAGCCGCAGTGGCTCGGGGCGCCGGATCAGCTCTCCGAGGAGCCCGTGCCCGCTGGGCAGCGCCCCGATCTCCGACCGCCCCTTTTCGCCGATGCCGACGGTCAGGAACTCGGACAGCTTCTGGTCATCGCCGATCACGCCCAGCGCCCCGTACTCGGCGTCCACCAGGACCACCGCGGCCTCGACGATGCTGCGCAGTACCTGCGGCAGGTCGAGTTCCCGTCCGACCGACAGGACGGCCTCCAGCAGGCTGTGCAGGCGGTCCCGGGTCCCGCGTACCGCGTCGATGCGCACCTGCAGCTCGCTCAGCAGTTCATCGAGCCGCAGCTTGGGTACATGATCCTCGGAACCGCCGCGTCCATCCCCGCTCATGACTTCCTCCGACCGACACTGCAGAAAGGGCGGCTCGAACCAGTTCCCCTGTCTTCACCGTACTGTCCGGGGGCCTCGACATCGCGACCCTGCGAGCCGAAGACAGGCTGACATCTCGGCGGCGCGGACCGCTTCTTCAAGTACAACGACGGCTCCACCGCGGCCCCCTCGGTACCGACTTTCGCTCCCCCACTCGCCTGTCCGGCGGCGTTGGGCCACGGCCCGCACCCCCGTCCACGCGCCTACCGCGCAGACCGCGACCGCTCTCAAGCACCTCGGGAAAGTTCATGCACGCCCCCGCGCCGCCCGGCACGGGCCCCGCTTCGCCGCACCGGCCAAAGGCCCAAGTAGCTCTGCTACGAGGACCCTCGTGCGGCACACCGAGAGAACACACCGAACGACGCGGGAGCACACACCGACCAGGGGCCCATCCATCAACAAGACGGCGACCGGGGACGGGGGAGGCCCGGATGGTTCAGCTCCCTTGTGGCGCGGCCGCGCATTCGGTACCGATCCGCGCGGCCCACCCCTCGATCTGCCCGAAGTCGCGGAAGTCCCCGCCCTTTCCGGAGGAGACGATCTTCCGGGCGACGAAGCCTGTCGCTCCCTCTTCGAGACAGCCCCCGAACGTGATGTGTTCCCTGGCATCGAGCCGGACCATGGCCCGCTGCACACCTGGCACGGGCGGGATGTCCCGTTCCGAGGCCGTGGCGTCGAGCGGGCCGCTGCTGAAGAACCACAGCGGACGGCCGGCCAGCGCACGGCCGTGACGGCGGACGAAACGGCGGGCGTCCTTGTGCCAGCGCCCCGCGTACAGCCCGCCACCCACCACCACCGCGTCGTACGACTCCACGTCCGTCACGGACCGGGCAGGAACCGCCTCGGCCGACACCCCCTCCTTGCGCAGGACTTCGGCGATGGTCTCGGCGATCCGCGCGGTCGAACCGTTCGTCGTTCCGTAGGCAACCAGCACTTTGCTCAGCATGACGGTGCGCCTCCTCTCACAACTTTCGCAGCCATTGCCCGGTCACACCATGCATGGCCGGCTCGTCCGGCCTCAGGTGCGAGTCGTCCAGCCGGTACGTGAGCCTGTCGACCACCGCGACGACCCCGTCGATGCGGTTGGTCATGGCGAGGGCGATCTCCGCCTCGCTCTTGCGCTCCACCTGGCCCGCGAGCGTCACGACTCCTTCGTCCACACCGACCTCCACGCTCGCCGGCGCCAGCCACAGCGAGCGGACCAGCACCTCGTCGACCACCGGCAGTCCGCTGATCCGGTGGTCGGCGAGCAGCAGGGCCACCTCCTTGAACGGGGTGCCGTACAGCGCCCGAACGACCTCCGTCGCCATCACGGATCCGACCTTGTTGTGCTTCATGTCTGTTCCTCCTCAGCGCAGTCGGCGCAGATAGGGGTGCTGAGCCCTGCGCGGCAGCAGGCGGACGCGCGCGTCGAGCACGGTGACTGCGTCAGGCGTCGCGAGGACGGGGTTGAAGTCGGCTTCGGCGAGCTGCGGCAGGTCGCCCGCCATGCGGGACAGACACAGGAGCAGCTGTTCGAGGCCTTCGAGGTCGACGGGTCCGCTGCCGTTCGCGCCGAACAGGAGCGGTGCGCAGCGGGGTGCGGTGATCAGGTCGTGTACGTCGAGGTCGGTCAGCGGGGCGAGGCGGGCGGCGTGGTCGGCCAGGACCTCGGTCGCGGTGCCGCCGAGTCCGAACAGCACGAGCGGGCCGAAGACCTCGTCCTGTACGACTCCCGCGAACAGTTCGGTGCCGCGCGTGGCCAGCGGCTGGACGACCACACCGGTCATGAGTCCGGCGAACCGTGTCTCGAAGTCTCGGTAGGCGGAACGGACTTGGGCATCACCTTCGAGATCGAGGTGTACGGCGTGCTGCTCGCTCTTGTGGAGCTGGCCCGGCCAGTGCGCCTTCATGACCACCCGGCCGTCGGGGCCGCGCAGCCGTTCGGCTGCGATGACGGCGTCGTCCTCCGTCTCCGCCCAGGACCACGGGAGCTGGGGAATGCCGTAGCAGGTGAGGAGTTCTGCGCAGGTGCGCGGGTCGAGCCAGCCGCCGTCCGGGTGGGCGGCGAGGTACGTCTCGGCGACCGCGCGGGCCTGGGCCGAGTCGACCTGTCCGAGCTCCGGGACCGTGCCCGCCGCCCGGCTCAACCAGGCCGCGCGGTGAGCGCCGTGGGCCAGCGCACGTGCTGCTGCACCGGGTTCGGCGTACGAGGGGATCGCGCCGCCCTCGGTGGCCGGCAGCAGCCTGACGGGCAGGTCCTGCTCCAGGCGTACGACGGCGACCGGAAGGGCGCGGCGTGCGGGGCCGCTGGTGAGGGCCCGCACGAGGTCGTCGCCGGTCGCGGCCGCGACGGCCGTGGGAACGAGAGCGAGCAGGACGGCGTCGATACCCGGGTGCTGCATGATCCGGTCCACGCAGTCCCCGAGCTGCTCCTCCGTGACGGCTGCGGTGACATCGACGGGGTTGCCCGCGGTGGCACCGTCGGGCAGTACGGCAGACAGGCTTTCGACCACCGAGGGCGTGAGCGGCGGAAGCGACAACCCCGCTTCCGCGCAGGCGTCCGCGGCCAGGACACCCGCGCCGCCCGCATTGGTGAGGATGGCCACGCGGGTCCCGGCCGGGAGCGGCTGGGAGTGCAACAGGGCTGCGGTTTCGAGGAGTTCACCCACCGAGCGGGTGGCGGTGATGCCGGCCTGGGTGAACAACGCCTGCCGGGTCATGGTCGGGGTCGCGGCAGCCGCGGTGTGCGAGGCGGCGGCGCGGCGGCCCGCTTCGGTGCGGCCCGCGTCGACCGTCAGCACCGGCATACGGCGGGTCACGCGCCGGGCCGTACGGGAGAACGCCCGCGGATTGCCGAAGGACTCCAGGTGCAGCAGGGCGAGTTCGGTGCGGCCGTCGCTCTCCCACCACTGGAGCATGTCGTTGCCGCTGACGTCGTACTTGTCGCCCAGCGAGGCGAAGGACGAGACGCCGATGCCGAGCCGGGACAGCCCGTCGAGCAGGGCGATGCCGACGCCGCCGGACTGCACGGCGACGCCCGCAGTGCCGGGGCGCGGATGATCCGCTGCGAAGGTGGCGTCGAGGGAGAGCGCCGGGTCGGTGTTGGTGATGCCGAGGCAGTTGGGTCCGACGAGACGCATGCCGTACGTACGGCACGCGGCCATGAGGGCTTCCGCCTGTTGGCTGTCGAGGCCGGCCGAGACGACGACCAGTGCCCCTACTCCGGCCTTGCCGCACTCCTCCGCGGTGGCGGGGAGGGCTGTCGCGGGCACCGCGAGAATCGCGAGATCCGGGACCTTTGGCAGCGCGCTGACCGAGGGGTAGGACGGCACGCCGAGGATTGACGTGGCACGGGGGTTCACCGCGAAGAGGCGCCGGGTGAAGCCGCCCGCGTGCAGATGGTGCAGGAGAGCCCGCCCCACCGACCCCGGCCTGCGGCCGGCGCCGACCACCGCGATCGCGTCCGGTCGCAGCAGCGGCTCCAGGCTGGCCACGTCGGCGGCCCGGCCGCGCGCCTCGACGGCAGAGAGATAGGCGTCGTCCTCGTCCAGTTCGATGGCGCAGCGCACCTCCGGACCCTCGAAACGGCGGGTCGTGCGCAGGCCCAGGTCGGCGAAGAGCTGAAGCACTTCGTGGTTCTCGGAGAGCGCGTCGGTCGTGAACGTGGTGATGCCGTCCGCACGGGCGGCGGAGACCAGGTGCTCGACCAAGAGGGTGCCGACGCCCCGGTGGTGCAGCCCGTCGGCCACCGCGATAGAGATCTCGGCCGTGGCCGCGTTGTCGCCGACCTCGTACTCGGCCAGGCCGATCACCTGGTCTTTTGATTCGGCCATCAGTGCCAGATATCCGGGGCGCGGCGGCGCACAGGCCCGGTCGGCGGCCACCGCGGCGGAACGCCGGCTCGCCGCGAAGAACCGCAGCCGCAGATTGTCCGCGGACATCTCTTCGTAGAGCCCCTGCAGCTGCTCGTGATCGCCCGGCCGCACAGGACGTATGCACACGGTGGTGCCGTCCGAGAGCAGGGCATGGACCGTTGGTTGACTGAGCGTGTCATGCGTCATCGTGGGTCTCCTCCAGGCCTTTTGCCACTTCGAGCATCCAGCGGATCGGACGGTGATCCCATGGGCTGTCCGGGGGTGCGTTGGGGGCCGGTCGGCCCTAGAGCCTGGTCCACACGCGCAACGGGCCCGGGCCGGCACCTGGCGGATATCAAGGGTGCGGGACCGGGCCGGCGGGGTGACGCAGGTGTGCGGGTCGGCGTCCTCAGTTGTCGGCCACCAGCGCCGTGAGGTCCAGGAGCCGGTTCGTGTAGCCCCACTCGTTGTCGTACCAGCCGAAGACCTTGACCAGATTGCCGTTCGCCTGTGTCAGGGCCGGGTCGAAGATGCAGGATGCGGGGTCACCGATGACGTCGCGGGAGACGATGGGCGCCTTCGACACGCGGAGGATGCCGTTCAACGGGCCCTGAGCGGCCTCGGCGAAGGCCGTGTTGACCTCGTCCACCGTCGCCTCGCGCCGCAGCACCACCGCCAGGTCCGTGAGCGAACCGTCTTCGACGGGCACGCGGACCGCGATGCCGTCCAGCGCACCCGCCAGTTCCGGCAGCACCAGGCCGACGGCGCGGGCGGCTCCCGTGCTGGTCGGGATGATGCTCAGCGCCGCGGAGCGGGCCCGGCGCAGGTCCTTGTGCGGGCCGTCCAGGAGGGACTGATCGTTGGTGTAGGCGTGGATGGTGGTCATCATGCCGCGGTCGATGCCGAAGGTCTCGTGGAGCACCTTGACCATCGGCGCGACGCAGTTGGTGGTGCAGGAGGCCGCCGAGACGATCCGGTCGTGGTGCCGGTCGTACGTGCCGTCGTTGACGCCCATCACGATGGTGGCGTCCACGTTCTTGCCGGGCGCGGAGAGAAGCACCGTGTGGGCGCCGCTCTTCAGGTGCAGGGCGGCGGAGTCGCGATCACGGAAGTGCCCGGTGGACTCGATGACGATGTCGGCGCCGTAGTCGGCCCATTGGAGGGCCGCCGGGTCGCGCTCGGCGGTGACGGCGATGCGATGGCCGTCGACGGTGATCGAGCTGTCGTCGTGGGTGACCTCCCGTCCGATGCGCCCGAACGTCGAGTCGTACTCCAGGAGATGGGCCAGGGTGGGGGGCGGGGCGATGTCGTTGACGGCGACCACCTCAACGTCCTGGGTGCCCGCCTCCGCCCGGTCCAGTGCCGCGCGCAGATAGGTGCGGCCAATACGGCCGAAGCCGTTGATGCCGACGCGTACGGTCATGGTGATGAACTCCTTCGCAGTGGATGGGGACTTCAGTCGGTCCAGGTCCAGGTCCAGCCTCGGCCTCCCGAAGGTCGGTGCCGTGCTCGCGGATCCGGGTGTGGTGGCTGCCGCGCAGCACGATCACCGGGCAGGTGGCGCGGGCGGCGGCGACCGCGAGGCTGACCGAGCCGAGCAGCAGCTCGGCGATGCCGCCGCGGGTCCCCGCTGAGCCGCCTCACCCTGTCCGGACAGTTCCGGCCGTCAGCTGCGGCCGGCGTGCCACCGCCATCGGAGGCCCTGCACGGGCGGTCAGCGTGATGCCCAGCGGAGAGACAACGAACAGCTGCTCCACCACGTTCAACGGCTTCGCCCCCACCCACCAGCAGGGCGGCCTCTGCGTCTGGACCAGCACGCGTGCACGCGGACCGTCAGCGGTACGCGCATCGACCTCCAGATTCGGATGACGCTCGCGAACGAGGTCCGCCGCTTCCCGCGGCACCATCTCACCCTCGGCGCGGAAATGAGCGCTCCAGGTGCGCTGCGGGTGTGCCACATACGGATGGGGTTCAGCTCCCGGGGGCCACTCCAGGGCATGCACCAGGCGCAGCGGCAGATGCCGCAGTACTGCTTCCTCCGCGGCCCAGGCAACGCCGGCCCTGTTTGCCTCCGACCGGCTGACCCCGACGACGACAGGATTGAGACCATGGGAACTGGATACGGGAACGGTAGCCATCGAGGACTCGCCTTCAGTCGGCAGCGCCTGCATGCCGGTCTCGCCCAGCCTCCTCACACTGAATCCGGATGACGAGGGCCGAGGGGTACACACCATGGGGCCGAAGGTCCCTCGGCACAGACGTGGCTTCGTGCGCCAGGAGCACGCCGTGATCTCCAGGGGAAGCGTCATGAGGCCGAGTTCGACCCTCGGCTATCACAGCACTCAACTCGGCGGGATGGACAGCCGACCCATCTGCACATATTTCGACCGCGTCGGTTCGTAGGACTCCCTGACGGGCCATACCAACGAGGCCCTGGCGAGTAACCACACTCAAAACAGCGTGATATTGCCGGAATCGCCGTCGCAGGGGGTGAACAGCATCCAGAGCCCGGACCGCAGTCGGGCGGCGACGGAGCGTTCGGGGAGGCCCAGGATTCGGGAGACGCTGGCGCAGGAGCGGTCTCCGACGAGGTGGAGAGCGAGTTCGATGCGGTCGTACGGGGAGGCGGCTATGTCGGGACAGTGGTCACGCGTGGCGGGCAGGTGTGGGGGAGAGGGGTGTGAAAACGCTCGATGGGCTGTGGTCGCAGCCGGGGCGTGATCCTCTCCTTGGCCGTAGCCGATGGCGGGCTCGACGGGATCGCTGAGGATCTCGGACAGGGCCGCGTCGACAACGCCCGGGCTGTCCGTCATGAGGGTGGACAGGGCGTGGATGGCCATCAGGTGACGGTCGCACCAGGCGACGATCGAGCGTCGACGGGCGACGAGGCACTCGATCTGGAACTCATCGGGTGACGTGTCGGCAGCGCGGGCCCTGTCCGGTGTGGTCACCACAGCCGACTCCGGGCGTTGGGCTCGGTTGCTGAGTGGACTGGCCAAAGCACCCGGGGGGATCCCGTACAGGCAACCAGATCGCTGCCGGGTCCGTCTGTCCCACTGGTCAGTGCTGGTTCTTCGGTGCCGTGCGGATGCGCTGTCATTGCCTGAGGGGCAGACATGGTGCCTCTATCTGGAAGAGGTCGGCACGCCGCCGTTGTGGAGGACAGGCATGCGGGTCTTCGGGAAGGAAGACTGGAGCAACGGCCGGTGCTGATGCCTCAGGACACGGTCATGGGTGCCAAGCGCAGCGCAGCCGTGCGTGAATGCGGCCTACGGCGAGAGAGTCGGGATCGGGTCGGCGGCCGCAGGGGAGGCACCGGTCGGAGGCCGTACAAAGAGCCACCTCGGTACATCCGTGTCAACTGGCAGTAAGCCGCCGGGGTCTTGGACGTCTGACCCCCCAGCGTAGCCCCATTCAGGCGGGGCACAAGGGGTCGACCTTTGCGTCACCGTGGTGGTGGCCTGCCAGGCCACCTGTCCTGGCAGGCCACCTGTCCTGGCAGGCCACCTGTCGTGGTGACGCGGTTGATCAGACGGTCTTGGCCGCCCCGTTCATGACGGGGTCCGGGCTGGTCGTGGTGCGGTCGGCGGGCGGCGGCGGCGCGGCGTGCGCGGCCGCGGTCTCGCGGGCGAGGAAGGAGCCGAGCTCGCCGATCGTGCTCATCAGCGGGGCGGGGAAGACGACGGTGGTGTTCTTGTCGACACCGATCTCCACCAGGCTCTGCAGGTTGCGCAGTTGGAGAGCCAGGGGATGGTCCATCATGATGTCCGACGCCTCCCCGAGGGCCGCGGCGGCCAGGGACTCGCCCTGGGCGTTGATGATCTTCGCCCGCTTCTCCCGCTCGGCCTCGGCCTGACGGGCCATCGCGCGCTTCATGCTGTCGGGCAGTTGGATGTCCTTGAGCTCGACCAGGGTGACCTCCACGCCCCACTCGACGGTGGCGACATCCAGGATCTCGCGGATGTCCAGGTTGATGCGGTCGGTCTCCGACAGCGTCTCGTCCAGCGTGTGCTGTCCGACGACCTTGCGCAGCGTGGTCTGTGCGATCTGATTGATCGCGGCGTGCACGTTCTCGATCGCGATGACCGACTTCACGGCGTCCACGACGCGGAAGTACGCCACCGCCGACACGTCGACGCTGACGTTGTCGCGCGTGATGATCCCCTGCGACTGGATGGGCATCGTGACGATCCGCAGCGATACCCGGTGCAGGACATCGACGAACGGAATGATGAACCGCAGACCGGGAGAGCGAGGGCCCACCAGCCGGCCGAACCGGAACAGCACCCCTTTCTCGAACTGCTTGACGACCTTGATGGCCATGGCGATCGCCACGACGACCAGCAGGGCCACCACGACGATCAGGAAAACGAGTACTCCCATGTGCTGCTCCTCGGATAGGGCACGAGACCGCTGGCCCTTCACGCTCCAGCCGGAGCACGAAGGACACGGAAGCCGGACCGGGCTCGTGCGCCAGAAGGGTCGAAAGGCCCCCAGTGGCAGCCCCGTTGGGCTCCGCAGTTCGTGCCGTGTTCCGAGCATGGCTCGCTGCCCACACCGAAGGCAGGGGCCAACCGGTCCCCGATTGCGTGGCGCGTCGTCGGCCGGCAGACCGGGCCTGCAAGACAGGGCCGAACGGCCCTCGCTCTAGGGCCGGTTGGTCGGCCGCGGCCTCGGCGAGAGTGCGTAGCGTGATGCCGTATATCCGGTCTCCCAGAGCGATGGCCGGGATCCATGTATCGGCGCCGCCGTCGAAAGTCCGGTGACGCGGGTCGGCGCTGCGCTTCGCACGCCGGTTCAGTTCTCAACAGACCGGCAGGAGAACGACATGCCCCAGCACACGGACGAGAAGCCCTGGCCCGTCGTCGTGGGTGTCGACGGATCGGCCGGCTCACAGGCGGCCCTGAGGTGGGGACTTGTACAGGCCAAGTTGACCGGCAGCACCGTCGAAGCGATCGCCGCGTGGCAGTACCCCGAGGTGTACGGGTACAGCTACGGGTGGGTCCCCTCGATGCCCGAAGGCGGCGAGTTCGCCAAGACCGCCGAACAAGCCCTGCAGGAAACCGTCGCCACGGTGCGCGAGCAGATGGACCACCCTGTCGAGGTGTCGATCCGGGTGGCCGAGGGCCACCCCGCGCAGGTACTGATGGACGCCGCCCGCAACGCACAACTTCTGGTCCTGGGCAGCCATGGTCACGGCACCTTCACCGGCGTGCTGCTCGGCTCGGTCAGCCAGCACTGCGTGCAGCACGCGCCCTGCCCGGTCGTTGTCATCCCCCAACCGTGACCCGAGCGACGCAGGGCGGGCCAGGCAGAGATCAACAGCCGCTAGCTGGTGGCATGTTGGACCTGACGGGCAACGGCCGCGAGGCGTATCCGCATCATCTCAGGCACGTTCTTTCCCGGGGAGGGCCCTTCATGGCCCGGTCATCACGCACTGACGGGGGAGAAGCCCACCCGGCGGGTGAGCGCGACAACGCCGAGCAGGCCGACGAGCTGCGGCCGCCGGAGGAACTCTTCCGCGACCTGCGCACCTCCCCCTCGGGCCTCACCAGCCGGGAGGCGGCCCGCAGGCAACTGGTCTACGGCCCGAACGTGCTGACCCGATCCGGAGGCAGGCGCTGGCCGGGCGAGCTGCTCTCCCAGTTCACCCAGCCGCTGGCGATCCTGCTGGCCCTCGCCGCCGTTCTGGCCTGGGCTGGAGGAACACCGGCGCTCTCGGTCGCTGTTGTGGCAGTGATCCTCCTGAACGCCGGATTCGCCTTCGTCCAGGAGATGCAGGCAGAGAAGGCCGTGGAGGCACTGGCCGCGTTCCTGCCGCCCACCGCTCGGGTGTTGCGCGACAACGTGCGGTGCGACATCGCGGCCAGGGACCTCGTGCCCGGCGACATCCTCATCGTCTCCGAGGGTGACCGGGTCTGCGCCGACGCCCGGATCATCGAAGGCACTCTCACGCTGGATCTGTCCTCGCTGACGGGCGAATCGCTTCCGGTGACCCGCTCGCCCGAGCCGTTGGAGGATACCCGCTCCCTGCTTGAGGCACGTGAACTCGTCTTCAGCGGCACCACCTGCAGCGGTGGCGAGGCGGAAGCGGTCGTGACCCGGACGGGCATGCACACCGAGCTGGGCCGCATCGCCACCTTGTCGCAGCGCGTTCACGCGGAGCGCAGCCCCCTGGAGAAGCAGGTGCGGCGGGTCACCTGGATCATCGCCGTCGTTGCTGTCGTGATCGGCGCGGCCTTCCTGCCCATCGGAGTCGCTGCCGGGCTGGGCTGGAGCGCGGCCGTCAGCTTCTCCATCGGACTGATCGTCGCCAATGTCCCCGAGGGGCTGCTGCCCACCATCACCTTGGCCCTTGCCGCAGGAGTGCGGGAGCTGGCACGTGGCGGAGCCGTCGTCAAACGCCTGTCGGGAGTCGAGACACTGGGATCGACGACCGTGATCTGCACGGACAAGACCGGCACCCTTACCGAGAACCGGATGCGGGTCACCCGGCTATGGCTCGCAGGTAGCGAGATAGCAGCGGACAGGGCGGTTAACGAGCCGCAGGCGGCACTCCTCGCGGCGAGCGCCGCCGCCTGCACGACTGCGGAGGCACCCACACCAGCACAGCCTCACGGCAGCGGCGATCCCACCGAGCTCGCACTCCTGCGCCTGGCCGAAGACCTCGGCGTTGCCATCGCACCCGCGCAGCGCAAGGCCGCCCGACACGCGATCTTTCCCTTCGACGCCCACGTGAAGCGCATGTCCACCATGAACGACGAAGCGGACGCCGTCACGGTGCACACCAACGGAGCCCCCGAAGCCGTTCTGCCCTGCTGCACCCACCTCCTCGATCCTGGAGGAAAGAGCGTCGTGCTGGACGCGGCGCTGCGCGGGGAGCTGAGTGCCAGCATCGATGGCTATGCAGCGTCCGGACTACGCGTGCTCGCCATTGCGCACCGTCCTCTGGGCCACGCGGAGAAGGTGCCGGTGGACCGGTCGGTGGCGGAATCCGATCTGACCCTGATCGGTCTGGTCGCCATGGCAGATCCAGCACGTGCCGGCGTCGCCGAGGCCGTGAAGGATGCCCACCGGGCCGGAATCCGCATCCACGTCATCACCGGCGACTATGGACTCACCGCCGCGGAAATAGCGCGCCAGGTCGGTATCGGCCACGTCGGCAGCCCGGTCCTCACAGGTGACGTACTGGACCGCATGAGCGACAAGGACCTCGACGAACTGCTCTCCAGGCGCCAGGAGATCGTCTTCGCCCGGACCTCCCCGGAAGCCAAACTGCGGATCTGCGAAGCCCTCCGTGCGCAGGGCGAGGTCGTGGCGATGACCGGAGACGGTGTCAACGACGCCCCCGCCCTGCGCCACGCCGACATCGGTGTCGCCATGGGCAAGTCGGGAACCGACGTCGCGCGGGAGGCGGCCACCATGGTCCTCACCGACGACAACTTCGCGACCATCGTCTCCGCGGTCGACGCCGGTCGCCGCGTCTTCGACAACGTCCGCAAGTTCGTGCTCTACATCTTCGCCCACGCCGTGCCCGAGGTCGTCCCCTTCCTCGTCTTCGCACTCTCCGGGGGCCACATCCCGCTCCCGCTGACGGTCCTGCAGATTCTGGCGATCGACCTCGGCACCGAAACACTGCCGGCGCTCGCACTCGGACGCGAGCCTGCCGAGCCCGGACTCATGTCCCGCCCGCCACGATCCCGCAAGACGGGAGTTATCGACCGGGCTCTCCTCTTCCGCGCATGGGCGTTCCTGGGAATCATTTCCGCCGCCCTGGTCATGAGCGGCTTCCTCTTCACCCTCTGGCGCGCCGGCTGGAATCCCGGTGATCCCACCGGCAGCGGCACCCCGCTGCACCAGGCCTATCTGGAAGCGACCACCATCACGTTCGTCGGCATCGTCGCCTGCCAGATCGGCACCGCGTTCGCCGCACGCACCGACCGCGCCTCCCTGTTCACGGTCGGGATCTGGACCAACCGCCTGCTCCTGTGGGGCATAGCCTTCGAACTGGCCTTCACCGCAGCCGTCGTGTACGCGCCGCCGCTCCAGCACATCTTCGGCACTGCGGCGCTCAGCCCCGGTCAGCTGGCTGTCATCGCACCGTTCCCGCTCATCGTTTGGGGAGCCGACGAAGGCTTCCGCTGGGCTCGCCGCCACCATCCCACAACCGGGGGCACAACCGGGGGCACATCGCTCACAACGTCCGCAACTCCGCACTTCGTAGAGGGGCATTCGGCAGTCAAGGCGGGGTGAGCGGCATCATCATTCATGCGCATCCGTGCGACCTTCACCAGCCGTCGGTTCACCCAGTCAACCTTTTGGCCGGACATCCCGACGGTTCGCCAGAGCCTTGCCCCGCCGCGGTGGGGTTCCGCTCGGGCAGTGCGAGGCAACGGTGACAATCGTCCGGACGTCATGCCCGCCCTCCTTGCCGACTCCTTGGTGGTGGGCCCGGTGCCACTTCGGCACCAGCCGTTCCCGGATCCGATGCCGCGGGACAGCGCCGCACGTGCTCGACCGGCAGGTGGCCCCGGGGCAGCACTCTCTCCGGGAGTCGCAGGGCGGCGGCCTTGGATCGATAACGAGGCAGGGGCCGTGCGCGCGTATGGAAGGCCGCGACATGAGTGACAGCGGGAAAGATGCCGAGCGGATTGTGGTTGGCGTGGACGGCTCCGACGCGTCCAAGGCGGCACTGCGCTGGGCGGTGGGCCGGGACAGGCGTCCGGGGCGGTCGTCGAGGCGCTGGCCGCGTGGGAACAGCCTGTCGACTGGTACGGCCTGGTGCCACGGACCGACGACAAGACCGTTGCGGCGGAGGCAGTGGGCGAGCGTCTGGAAGGGATTGCGGCGGAGACGGTGGGCACCGACCCTCGCGTAGAAGTCCGCACGACGGTTACGCAGGGCAATCCCGCGGCCGTTCTGGTGGATGCTGCTCGGGATGCGCAGTTGCTGGTGGTAGGTAACCGCGGGCATGGCGGCTTCAGCGAAGCGCTTCTGGGGTCGGTGATCCTGCGCTCTGCGCAGCACGCCACGGTCCTCGTCGTCGTCATTCGCGCCCCGAAGTAATCGCTGGCTTGCTGTGGAAGTTCGCGTAATTCCCCCGGCTGAAGTTCATGAGCGTCCCCATGGGGAGCGCGGAGTTGCTCCGCCGCGACCCGGGGATGCCGTAACTTCCCGGGCTGCCCGATAACCAGCCGGTCTTCAGGGCCGGGGCGGGCGGTCAAGGATGAGCGCACCTCATCGCGGTAGCGACGCCGCCAGGCGTCCTTGACGGGCCGACGCGGCCCGCACACTTCAAGGTTGGGCGGCCCACCCCGGACACCGCCGTCTCCACGCGGGTCCCCTGGGGACGAAGACGCTGGAGTTGGGGAATTACTCGATCGTCGACAGTTGCGGTCATTGCCGGTATTCCCTCGCGCGCTGTGCGGAATGTCCTGCGCCTTCGATGCTTGTCGCCCCCGGCGGCGGCGAAGGCCTTGCAGCTCAGGGCGGTGCGCCCGAACAGCCTCACCCGGGGGCCGTTCGACCCACCGCGCGGCTACCGCGTCTCAGGGGGCGGCTGCACTCCCTGCATCGTCCGGCCGTCGACGAGTTCGCGGCCGGTGACCAGTTCGGACGCGATGCGGATGAAGACGTCCTGGGGTGAGGCCACCCAGGAACGCGGTCCTGTCCGGGTCAGATGATCGTGCTCGTCGGGATCGGCCACCACGGTGGCGTGCCCTGTCACGACGACGCTCCAGCCGGAGTGCGCCACCGCGTCCACCGCGTCGACCTCGAACGCCACCACCACCCCGTCGATCGAACGGGCCAGTTCCGAGTCCGCCGAGGTCCGCAGCAGGACGGCGGACCGAGCGTCCAGACTGAAGTTGACCGGCAGGACCGCGGGCAGGGCGCTTTGTGTGTGGACGACCCTGCCGATGGGCGCCTGACCCAGCCGGTCCAGGCATTCCTGCCTGCCGAGTTCACGAAAACCGTCGTCGGGATACATCGGGGCCAACTCTCACGCGAGGTGTCGACAGACTGACAGGGCGGTCACCGCACCGAGATCCGGCGCCCGGTGATCCTCTCCTCGTCGAGACGGACCCACAGGTCGCGCTCGTCACCGCCGGCCCACGGGCGGCTGTACGCGAGGGCGTCGAGTCGGCGCGCGACGTCGGGATCGGTTACCGCCCGTGCGCGGCCCTGGACGAGCACGCTCCAGCCCTGGCTGAGGGCCTCGTCGACGTGATCGACCTCGAAGGCGACGCGAGAGCCGACCGCCGTGGCGGTCATCGAGCCGGGCGCCGTCCTGAAGGCGATCGTTGCGTCGACGACGCTGTAGTTGACCGGCAGGACGACGAGGCCGTTCGGAGTGTCGGTCGCGAGCCTTCCGACGCCGTGCGTCGACAGCCGGGCCCGGCACTCCTCGGGGCCGAGTTCGATCAGTTCGGAGTTGCCGGCGGCCTGGCCGAGGCCCGGCGGCAGGTCGACGTCGCCGCCGTGCAGGGCCGCGAGGCTGGTGTCCAGGGCGTCGGCGAGCCGGATCAGGACGCTCGTCCCGGGCATGGCGGTGGACTGTTCCTCCAGGTACTGGAGGTAGCTCGCCGCCGTGCCCGCCCGCGCTGCCGTGTCCTGCCGGGTCAGGCCCAGCTCCTCGCGTCGCGCGGCGATACGCCGCCCGGTGTCGCCGGGTGCGGCCGCGGCCGAAGCCGCCGTAGGGATCGCCTCCGGCCGTGCCTCTTCGACGTCTGGAGTTGCGCCCGGTGTTCCCGTGAAGGGGTTCTCGTCCGTCGGCGCACCGTCGGGCGTCGCGCTTTGTGCCTGTTCTGACATGACCGTTCGTTTCCTTCCGTCATGGCGGCCTGGCGATCAGGGCGTCCTGACCGCGAGAGCGTCGTGCTGTGGCTCTCCGAGGACCACTTTGAGCGCACCGGTGTCGGCGGCTCGTGCGAAGACGTCGTACGCCTCCTCCATGCGGTCCAGCGGGAACGTGTGCGTGACCAGAGAGGCAGCCGGGAGCCGGCCAGCGGCCATCATGCGCAGCAGGGTGGGGGTCGAGTACGTGTCGACCAGTCCGGTGGTGATCGTCACGTTCTTGATCCACAGGCTTTCGAGGTGCAGGGTCGCGGGCTTGCCGTGCACGCCGACGTTGGCGACGTGTCCGCCGGGCCGCACCATGCGCGTGCACGTCTCGAAACTCTCCGGGACACCGACCGCTTCGATGACGACATCGGCTCCGAGGTCGTCGGTGAGGTCGGAGACCAGTTGTTCGGCCTCTTCTCCCGCGGTCGCGATCGCGTCGGCACCAAGGCGCTTGGCCGCGTCGAGCCGGGCCGGCGCGAGGTCTACGGCGATGATCTTCTCGGGCGAGTAGAGGCGGGCCGTGGCGATCGCGGCCAGTCCGATGGGCCCCGCCCCGACGACGGCGACGGTGTCTCCGGGCCGTACCCGCCCGTTGAGCACGCCGACCTCGTAGGCGGTGGGGAAGATATCGGCCAGCAGGACCGCGTCCTTGCTGTCCACGGCTGCGGGCAGGAGATATGTGGAGAGATCGGCGTGTGGGACGCGGACGTATTCGGCCTGTGTGCCGTTGATCAGGTGGCCGAGGATCCAGCCGCCCCCACCCAAGCACTGTCCGTATGCGCCTTCCCGGCAGAAGCGGCAGCGGCCGCAGGCCGTGATGCAGGAGACCAGGACTCGATCGCCCGGCCGGACCGTACGGACATCGCTGCCGACCTCGACGATCTCGCCGACGGCCTCGTGACCGAGCACCGTGCCCGGCCTCACCTCGGGGATGTCGCCCTTGAGGATGTGCAGGTCGGTTCCGCAGATGGTGACCGAGTCGACGCGCACGACAGCGTCGGTGGCGTCCTGGACACCGGGATCAGCCACGTCCTCCCAGGCGGACCTTCCCGGACCGTGGAACACGAGTGCCTTCATGACGACCCCTTCAGCGCATGACATGACCTGGCATTTCAAGCCTGACCGGGTCGGATGCCCACCGCTTGGGCCGGTCGGTCCCCTCTTGGGGCCGGGCGGCCCCTGCCGTCCGTCGCGCCCCTGGGGTGCCCTGAGCGGTTGCGGTGCAGGAGGAGGTGCGGGGCGACGCGTGGAGCACGCAGTGCGAGGCAGCGGCGCTGGCGCTGGCGGAGGAATCCGCTGCGTCGCCGTGACGACGTCTTCGAGGCGTGGCTCCTGCTGCTCGTCTGGACCGCCATCGGGGTCGGCGGCACGTTCGCCGGCCTGGTGACGGCCCATGCCGCCGACGAGTCCTTCACCCGACTGCGTAACGACCGGCACGCCGTCCACGCCGTGCTGGTCGACAGCACGGGTTCGGCAACGTCCACCGCCAGGGGCGCGGACTACGACCATGTCCGGGTGACGGTCCGGTGGATCGCGCCGGACGGCTCCCCGCATACCGGCCGTGCCCTCGTGGAAGCCGGTCACAAGGCCGGATCGGACGTCGTGATCTGGATGACCGCGCAGGGCAAGCCGACCACGGCACCTCCGAGCACGAGCGCGGCAGCCGCGGCGGTGAGTCTGCTCGGCGTCGGCGCTGCTTTGGCCCTGGGCGGCCCGGGCTTCGCCGTCGGCGGCTTCGCTCGGTGGTGGCTGGATCGGCGGCGTTACGACCGGTGGACCCGCGAGTGGGAACGGCTCGGACCGCAGTGGGGGCACAAGACTTCATGACGCGGCGCGCGGGTGCGCGCGGAAGGTGCTGATCACCATGACGACTCCGATGAAGCTGCCGGACCGTCCGGTGAGAGTGAGCGCACATCTCGACGCGCCGCTGTCCCGGTGGCTGTGGCTGGTGAAGTGGCTCCTCGCCGTTCCGCACTACGTGGTGCTGTCCTTCCTCTGGATCGCCTTCACCGTGGTGAGCGTGATCGCGTTCTTCGCCATCCTCTTCACCGAGCGGTACCCCCGTCGACTCTTCGACTTCAACGTCGTTGTGCTGCGCTGGAGTTGGCGAGTCGCCTACTACTCGTACGGCGCCCTCGGCACGGACCGGTATCCGCCGTTCAGTCTCGGTGAGGACCGGACTACCCGGCGCGGCTCGACATCGCCTACCCGGAGTGACTCTCCCGTGGCCTGGTGCTGGTGAAGTGGTGGCTTCTGGCGATTCCGCAGTACATCATCGTCGGCTTCTTCCTCGGCGGCTCCCACCTCGGCTGGTGGGGCGGCGGCCTCATCGGCGTGCTGTGGCCATCTTCGCCGGCGTGGCACTGGCCTTCTTCCTCGCCGCCGTGAACGCGACCGGCGCCCAGGGTGCTGGGCCGACTACGGGCCAACCGCCGCACTCCGGTCCTGACGCGCCTCGGCGACGGTTCGTACCTGTCCAGGCAGCCGGAACGCGCGGGTAGCGACTTTGCGGGCAACGACACAGGCCCGAGGAATCAGCCAGAGGCACTGGAGCCCGGTTCGGGGGTACACCGTTCAACGACGTCCCCGGTGAAGCGTCACGCCGGCACTGGCGTCAGCCCGCGAGGACCCTGCCCGGTGCCGGGCACCGGATCCGGCAGCGGGCAGGGACGGCGTGCGCTGTGGGGACGGGCCATGTCCCCAGTGCACTTCGTCGCCTGACAACGCCCGTCCGGTCGCATGCTCCGTGCAGCCGGCTACCCCGGGAGCTCCGTGCGCTCCCACCACTCGTAGACCGGCAACTGGCCTTGCTCGGTCTCCTGCTGACGCGTCGTGGTCCGGAAGTGCTCGTACCCTCCACGGAACGGCACTTTGATGTCGAGGTCGGGCGCCGGAACCGAAACGATCCGCTCAGGAAGATCGTCAGGGCCACCCTCAAGAACTGCTTTTGTCGCGTCGGTCATGACCAGATCTTCTCTGCCCATGCCGGACCGCACCCCAGCGACGCGCCGAGGTGCGCTCCGGCCGTTCGCGTGGCGGGCGATGCCGGCCGACTTCCCCGCCTGGGGCCGGGTGTATGCCTTCTGTGGCGGACCCGGTCCAGGTGGCCGGGGTGATCAGCGACTGCAAGGCCGAGCAGGACATTCCGCGCACCCTGACGTGCCGTGCGCTGGGTGTGAGCGAGTCCTGGTTCTACAAGTGGCGCAACCAGCCCGTGACCGCCCGCGAGGTGCAGCGCGGGCAGCTGGCCGACGCGATCCGGCAGATCTTCGATGAGTCGGGCGGCACGTATGGTTCCCCGAAGGTCTGGATCACGCTCGTGCGCCAGGGTTGGAGGGTGTCAGTGAACACCGTCGCCCGCCTCGTGGCCGAACTCGGCCTGGCCGGACGCGAGATCCGAAAGCGCCGGGGGCTGACCAGGCCGGGCAGGCGGCCCGCGTTTTTGGACTTCGTGCGCCGCGATTTCAGCGTCACCGCTCCTGACCAGGTGTGGGCCGGGGATCTGACGGAGATCGTCACCAGCGAGGGCAAGCTGTACCTGGCCACCGTGATCGGTCTGTTCTCGCGCCGCCTGCTCGGCTGCGCGATGGGCGAGCGCCACGACGCGGAGCTGGTGCGGGATCTACTGCCGGTGCCGGGATGGCTGGCGGGCCGGGGCGGCCGTCCGGAGGGCCACTGCCACCGTCAGATGATCGACGCGGTGCGCTACCTCGTCGACAACGGCATCAAATGGCGGGCGATGCCCTGCGACTTCCCGCCCTGGCCGCGCGTCTACGCCTTCTTCGCCCGCTGGCGGGACACGGGACTGGTGAACGAACTGCATGAACGGCTGCGCGAGGCCGTCCGCCGGGCTGAGGGCCGCAGCCCGGAGCCCAGCGCGGCCATCGTGGACTCGCAGTCGGTGAAGGCGGACGCCACCGTCACTCTCGCTTCACGGGGATACGACGCCGGGAAGAAGATCAACGGACGCAAGCGGCACCTGCTCACCGACACCCTCGGACTTCTGCCGGCCGTGCTGGTCACGCCGGCCTCCACGACCGACCGGGACGCCGCCCGGATCCTGCTGCCCGCAGCGAAGAATCACTTCCGGCGGCTGGCGCACATCTGGGCCGACGGCGGTTACACCGGTCATCTCGCCGACTGGACCGCCCAGCACCTCGGGCTTTCTCCGCGCCATCGGCGAAGCCCGCCTCATCACCCCGCTCCGCTCAGCGGGCGGCCATCGACGCTACTCCCGCTACCAGCTACGCATCGCCGTCCGAGCCCGCGAACTCGTCGACAACGGGACCCCCGTCGAGGCAGCCTGCCGCATCGTCATCCTCGAAGACCAGCTGGAAGAAGCGCAGCGCATCAACGCCGAACACCGCCGCGCCGCCGGATCGTCGAACCCGACGGGTCGGTAGCGGCTGTGAGGGGTTGGGTTGGGGGCGCAGTCTCCCTGCGCCGTTCGGGTGTGGTGGTTGAGGCTGCTTCCCGCAGCAGGGCGAGCCTGCGGCGTTCCATGAGCGCCGGGCCCGCCTCGACTCCCGCAGAGGCCGACAGGCCCGGTGCGTCCCTGGCGGGCAGCTTCGATACCCGGGTTTCATGCTTCCGGGTCCTGCCTGCGGGGGAGTGCTCGATGCGGACGGTACGGGGGCCACGTCACGCGAGGCACACGGCCGCCGGCCGACCGGCGGCCGTCGCCATGAGCTACTCGAACAGACGAGACGGGACCGGCTATGCGGTGGCCGGGATGAGGGCGATGTCCGCGGTGATGCGCTTGCCTAGGGGGGTCCGCTCGACGATGACGGTTTGGGCGAGTGCCCTGACGATCTCCAGGCCGTGCTGGCCGATGCGTTCCGGATCCAGCACCTGTGCAACCGGCACTGCGGGATTGCTGTCCCAGAGTTCAACTCGCACCACGGCACTGGTGATCCGCAGGTGCAAGAGGGCCGGTCCCGGCGCGTACTTTCGGGCGTTGGTCACCAGTTCGCTGACGATCAACTGGACGATCTCGACCGTGGCGGTCACCACCGGGATGCCGTGGTCGTCTCTCACCTGCGTCAGGAAAGCCGCGGCCAGATGACGGGCCTGAGCTATGCGGGAGCCGTCGCTGTCCAGCGCGAGCGATGTCTCCAACAGCGAGGCCGTTTCGCCTTCGGCCCCTCTTGTCTCGTCCATCCGTGCCCGCTTCCCTCTCCCGCCCGCTACCCTTTTCAGGGCCGGGTACGCCCGCCTGGAACGTTACCTGCAGCACAGGCGCAAGGGGGTAGCACCCTTATAAGGTGTAGCGCTTCCGGCGTCCTGCAGTGCGCTCGCCTTCATGGACGCCAGCGCCGTCAGCGTCCTGGCCGCACAACGCGATGAAGCGTCCGCCGGCGGCTGGATTCGGCTGGCGGCCGTGCGGGCAGCGGTTCAGCGGGTCGTTGAAATCGTTGGTCTCGACACGGTCATTCCCTGCTATCCCACGCTCCGTCAAGCCCTCCCCTCCTGACGACAGGCATAGCCGCTCCGCTCCCGGTCAGCGGTCGGACTCTCCCCACCGGTCGTCATGGATGCGGCGCCCGTCGGGCAGACGGCGAACGAACACCAAGGTTTCAGCCCGCTGTCAGCTGCCATGTCCGGGTGAAGCCGAGCCTTTGAGCGCACGGCACTTCCGGAGGGCGCGGTTTGCCCGACACGATCCACGGTGACGTCCCCTCACCGGATCGAACGCTCGACCACTGCTCCGGACGTGGCGATCAGCGCAGGTCCGCCTCATGGCGGTGGCTGCTCTTGGCTGCTGTTCAATGCGACCCTGCGGACAGCCGCACACGCCAAAGCGCCCCGACTACCCTGGTCGCGGCTGGCGACTCCGCTTTTCTGGAACGTTGCACTGCGAGTGAGTCAATATCTGTGCTCGTGAGGTGAGAGTTTGCCGGACCGTGTAGTGAGAGTTTTTACCGCAATGAGCGGAGTGGAATTACTTAACCGACGCGGGCCGTTGCGGCGTGCTACTGTCCATCTCAGTTGCAGTTGTGGTTCCCGAACTTCAAGTGCTCCCACTCGGCTTCTGTCGGGGAGAGCGCTTTTGTATTTCCGGTCATTTTCCGGCGGGGTAATCATCGCGGCGACACGGTGTTCGCACAGTGCGGATGCCGGTGTACTGCCCCAAAGGAGATATGACATGGCTGCTGGTACCGTGAAGTGGTTCAACGCGGACAAGGGTTTCGGTTTCATCGAGCAGGACGGTGGCGGCGCTGACGTGTTCGCCCACTTCTCGAACATTGCCGCCCAGGGCTTCCGTGAGCTTCAGGAAGGCCAGAAGGTGACCTTCGACATCGCGCAGGGCCAGAAGGGCCCGACGGCCGAGAACATCGTTCCGGCCTGACGCTGACGCGCACTGTGTAGCTGGGGCCCGCATCCCTCGGGGTGCGGGCCCCAGCTACACGCATTTTCCCGCAGTGGTTTCACCTGCGGGACGGCTCGGAGAAATCCGCGGTCTCACCACACGCGGTTCCTCCTTCAGGATGCAGGCGCCTCCTGAAGAGCCACACCGCACCTCGGCGCCCGGGACTTTACGTCCTCGCTGCGTCACCTATTTCAGCATTTACCCCCGCCGCGGATTCCCGTCGGCCGGATTTGCTTTGACATCGGTCCATACTTGTAATTCCGTGCTGCTCACGGCTGGCGGGAATTCCTTGATATGTGCCGCATCGAGGAAGGTTCCGCATGAACCGCACACGTACGAACGACCGCTCGCCCCGCGCCCGTAATGGCAGTGCCGACGCAGGCAGGGGCGGCAGCCGCTTCGGCTCGTCGGCACCGCGCCGTTCCGGCGGTCCTGCCCGTTCCGGAAGTTACGGCCGTCGGCCCGCCCCCGTGCAGGGTGAATTCGCGCTCCCCACGACGATCACCCCCGCGCTGCCCGCCGTGGAGAGCTTCGCCGATCTCTCCATGCCCGAGCAGCTGCTGGCCGAACTCGGCAGGCAGGGTGTGAGCGCGCCGTTCCCGATCCAGGGCGCGACACTGCCGAACTCCCTGGCGGGCCGTGACGTCCTGGGCCGCGGGCGCACCGGTTCCGGCAAGACCCTCGCCTTCGGTCTCGCTCTGCTTGCCCGTACCGCGGGACAGCGTGCTGAGCCCCGCCAGCCGCTGGGGCTGATCCTCGTACCGACGCGTGAGCTGGCGCAGCAGGTGACCGATGCTCTCACTCCGTATGCCCGTTCCGTCAGGCTGCGGCTGGCCACGGTGGTGGGCGGGATGTCGATCGGCAGGCAGGCCGGCGCGCTGCGCGGCGGGGCCGAGGTGGTCGTCGCGACTCCGGGGCGGCTCAAGGACCTCATCGACCGGGGCGACTGCCGGCTGAACCAGGTGGGCATCACGGTGCTGGACGAGGCCGACCAGATGGCCGACATGGGTTTCATGCCTCAGGTCACCGCGCTGCTAGACCAGGTGCGACCCGAGGGTCAGCGGATGCTGTTCTCCGCCACCTTGGACCGCAACGTCGATCTGCTGGTGCGCCGCTATCTGACGGACCCCGTCGTGCATTCGGTCGACCCGTCGGCCGGTGCGGTCACGACGATGGAGCACCACGTCCTGCACGTCCACGGCGCAGACAAGCACGCTGCCACGACGGAGATCGCCGCCCGCGACGGCCGGGTGATCATGTTCCTGGACACCAAGCATGCCGTCGACCGGCTGACCCAGGACCTCCTCAACAGTGGGGTTCGGGCCGCCGCGCTGCACGGCGGCAAGTCGCAGCCGCAGCGCACTCGCACGCTGGCGCAGTTCAAGACAGGGCACGTCAGTGTGCTGGTGGCGACCAATGTCGCGGCGCGCGGCATCCACGTCGACAACCTCGACCTCGTCGTGAACGTCGATCCGCCGACCGACCACAAGGACTACCTCCACCGCGGAGGCCGTACGGCCCGAGCCGGCGAGTCCGGCAGCGTCGTCACCCTCGTCACACCGAGCCAGCGCCGCGGCATGGTGCGCCTCATGGTGGACGCCGGGATCCGGCCGCAGACCACCCAGATCCGCTCAGGCGACGAGGCCCTGCACCGGATCACCGGCGCCCAGGCCCCGTCCGGCATCCCGGTCGTCATCACAGCACCGGTGGCCGAACGTTCCAAGCGCAGCACCTCGCGAGGCCGGCGCCGCCCCTCTTCGACGACCCGGCGCGCGCCCGTACCCCAGGCCGTCTTCGGCACGGCGGCCTAGAACCAACCTTCGTGATCAGGAAGCTGACCCATCTCTGCAGGAGGCACCTTGTGACGCTGGTTCAGATGCAGCCCCGCCCCGCGAGCGCCGGCCCCGCGCACAGGACGCTGGCGGAGCTCATGGACGAGGCCGGACCGCAGGTCTGTGACCACATGAGTGTCGAGGTGGCGC
The DNA here is from genome assembly GCF_055588305.1 of Streptomyces sp. NPDC042002. Taxonomy (NCBI): domain Bacteria; kingdom Bacillati; phylum Actinomycetota; class Actinomycetes; order Kitasatosporales; family Streptomycetaceae; genus Streptomyces; species Streptomyces sp. NPDC042002. The sequence continues at coordinate 38,627 of NZ_JBVJCT010000050.1, forward strand.
TGTCGGTCATGGCCGCCGCGTGCACGGGTCGGCTGGTCGTCTGTGACCAGGACGGCCAGTGCACCGGCCTGGTCACCCAGGCCGAACTCACCGCCATCCGCGACAGCTCCGCCTACACGGACCGCGTCCGCCTGCGCGACCTCCTCGACGACCACGGGTCGTTCACTACATCCGTGGCCACGATGGCCGAAGCCGAGCACGCGATGCGCTACCTCCGGCTCGGTGCCCTGCCGGTGGTCGACGGACAAGGCAGCGCCCTGGGCGTCCTCGCCCTCTCCCGCTGAGCCGTCTCACCGTGGTCGGCCCGTTCTCCCTCTTCTCTCTGTGAGGTCACATGCGCTGTGTCATCGCCCGCTTCCCCTTCGAGCTCACCAAGAGCGGCGTGCTGGAATCGATGAAGGGCATCAAGCCCGAACTGGGTACCGGCGAATCCGTGATCATCGGCCGCCGCCACTACCCCGTCAAGCAGGTCGGCCAGGTCATCACCCGCCAGGACCGACGTGATTTCAGCGCCGGCGAAGTCCTGCGGGCCATGACGCAGCTCGGCTTCACCTGCCGTACCCTCCCCGAGGCCGCACCCGTACGCATCCTCAGCCCGCTCCAGCACGCTTCCGCGATGCTCGGCACTCCCGTGTCCGTCTGACCGAGGGAAACAGGCACGAAGCCGACACCTGAACAGCAGTGGGGGGGGGGGGGGGGGGGGGGGGGGGGGAGGGGGGGGTGGGGGGGGGGGGGGTGGTGGGGGATGCGGTGTTTCTGGGTTTGGGACGGGCGTGGGCGT
>NZ_JBVJCT010000050.1:39417-48673 GCF_055588305.1 Streptomyces sp. NPDC042002
GGGCGATGTGGTCCGCCTGGAGCTCCACCGTGTGCCGATTGCTGCAACGGTGGACCATACTGTCGCCCTCGCGCTTCGCCCCCCCCACCCCCCCCCCCACCCCCCCCTCCCCCCCCCCCCCCCCCCCCCCCCCCCCCCCCCACACTGCTTGCAACGGGTACCCGCCGCACTCGTTGCTCAGTGGTCGGAATAGCTGAAGTCGCCCACGGTCCAGGCGCCGACGTCGGCGATCGCCACGCGGTACATCCCGCCCGTCTCCGGGATCCCCACCGTGCCCTGCAGGATCCGGGCGACATGGAAGTGCAGATGCGTGGGCGGCCCGTTCTTCGCGGGGGTGTCGAAGACGGCTGAGAATTCTCCCAGGCGGGCGGAATCCGTCAGCACGTCCGACACCCTCTGCCGCCACACTGCTTCGGGGGCAAGCCGACCGGTGATGACAGCACCACCGGTGACCACGGTCAGGGACATCTGGTTGCTCTGCCCGGACTCCACCAGGGCGGCGACGTCAACGAGCAGCTCGTCAGGCTTCGACATGGGCCGATTATATTAACTGGCCCCCCTGGGGTTCCGCCGGTGTGCGGGAGGTGCTGACCAGTCGGATCCGCCGCCAGATGGGCAAAGGAGCCGGCGCGGTGGCCACGGGCAGCGCCTCGCAGGCAGGCAAAGCGGCTTCGACCGTGGGAAGACTCTCACGGCTCCGACCCTGGCAAAAAGGGAGCAACGGCCGCCACCGCGGTCGAGTGGTCGACACTCACGGCCTGCCACTGATGGTGATGAAACCGAATTCCCTGCGGCGTTCACAGCTGGGCAACATCGAAGAACGGAGCAGATGGTGAACGAACAGACCGGGAAGTGGAGCTTCCTCACCAACCACAACCGTGTGCTGATCGTCATCGCCCGCGCCCCTGCCGCTCGCCTTCGCTACATCGCCGCGGCTTGCCACGTCACCGAGCGACCCGCCCAGAACATCGTCACGATCTTGAGCAGGCCGGCTACCTGCGCCGGGAGCGCGCCGGACGGCGCACGCGCTACCTCCTCTGCCTGGACGGCACCCTCCGCCACCCTGCAGACGCACACGTGCCCGTCCGGGCACTGCTGGATCTGTTCACCCATCACGACAAGCAAGCGCTGAAGCTCAGACCCTGCTCCAGGCATCGAGGAATGCTTTGCGTCCTGTCGGATCGTCGGACCTGCGGTCCGCGTGCAGGACGCGCCAGGCGGTGAGTTCGAGGTCACGGAGCCATAGTTCTCCGATGACCTGTGTCTTGAGGTCGGGAAAATGGTCGGACTCGGCAAGGGCCTGACCGATCACCTCCCCGGCTGCGACGCGCTGGGGCGGGGTCATCTCATCGACAGCCGACAGGATCTGTCGGGCCAGCACGATTCCTTCTCCCGCCAGGGAACGCAGTACGGCAGCCTTGATGTTGGCAGGCAGCAGGTACGCGGTGCCAGAAGACCTCCACAGCTCCGACCAGAAGCGTTCTCCTGCCTTGGTGGGGGCGGGCAGCGCGGCCAGCAGCCCCAGGAGGTGGCCGGTGGCCGCATACCCATCGGAGTGGGCGGCCGCGACGACGGCGATGCCGGCGACGCGCTGCACATCGAGATCGCCGGCTTCCCGTTGCGGAGCCAGACCCAGTTGGTGTTCCAACTGGTCGGCGAGGGGGCCGGACAGGTGGGGGCGGACCTCAGGAAGCATCGGCGATCCTTGCGCGCAGGGAGCGGAGATACCCGCTCGGGAGCTCTGATCGTTCCCACGAGCAGCTGATCTATTCTGCTTCGAGCCCAGTGGGCGGCAAGCAGCAACGGGCCGGAGTTCACACGGCGGCGAAGTGATCCAGTGGCCCATTTCCGGCGGCGCGGCCTGGCTGTTTCGAGACCGGCCTTGCAGAAAACTGTCTGGGCGAGTCTTTTAGCATGGCTGCATGATCACCGGTGATGCCCAGGAGTCCGAGGGAGGACGAGAAGCCGTGTCGCACGACGCCGCTGAAGCCGAATACACGTACGCCGCCGCAGCGCGTGGAGAAGACCATGAAGACGGGTTGCCCTGCGGATCACAAGGTGGGGAGAGCGGGCACTCGGTTGCCGCGCTGGTGGAGCGGGCGGCCGATCTGGCCGAACCGATCAAGCCGAGGCTGCGGGGCTGGCTGCATGCCGGGATGGTCCCCGCCGCACTGATCGCGGGCATCGTGCTCATCTGTCTGACCCGCACCCCGCAGGCAGCCGTGGCCTGTGCCGTGTACTCGGTCACCGCCTGGCTGCTGTTCGCAACGAGCGCCATCTACCACCGGGGCACCTGGGGGCCGCGCGGCGAGGCGGTCCTGCGGCGTCTCGACCACGCCAACATCTTCCTCATCATCGCCGGCACCTGCACGCCCCTGGCCGTACTCCTGCTCCCGCCGGACCAGCGGTCCATTCTGCTGTGGATCGTGTGGGCGGGCGCACTGGCCGGCATCGCGTTCCGCGTCCTGTGGGTCGGAGCTCCGCGCTGGCTGTACACCCCGTGCTACCTGGCCCTGGGATGGGCACCGGTGCGCTACCTGCCCGACTTCCTGCACACCGGCGGAGCGGCCGTACTCACCCTGATCGTGGCCGGCGGTCTCCTCTACAGCGCGGGCGCGGTCGTCTACGCCCTCCAGCGCCCCGACCCCTCACCCCGCTGGTTCGGCTTCCACGAGGTGTTCCACGCCCTGACCGTGACGGCCTTCACGGCGCACTACATCGCCATCTCCCTGGCCACCTACTGACCGCGGCAAGCCCGCGCCGCTCGTTGGTGCACGACAGTCCGGAGGGGCTCTGGCGCCAACGGCGCCAGGGCCCCTCGACGCATTCCGTGAGAGGGGCACGGACCGCGGACGACTCGTACGGCTGTCTCGACGACGACCACCCTGTTCTTCACCATGGGCCCGGCCGCCGAGATGCTCGGCACCACCCAGGGCTTCCTCGATGAAGCGCAGCGCATCAACGCCGAATACCAGTGCGTTGCCGGATCAGCGAATCCAGCGGTCGGTGCCTGAGGCGGGTAGGTCCTGCAACTTTCCCACGGGCTTCGCGGCTGCCGCTCATGCAGACTGCCCGGAACGCAAGCGTTCCGGGCAGTCTCGTCTTTGAAAGACCTGGGGCTGAGAGCGATCCAAGGTACGGAGAGGCACTCTCACTAGAATTCGCTGCTGAACCGCTGCTGAACCAGGTGCGGTCGCTTTGGGCGGCGTTCGTGCTGCCACCACACTGCTCGGGCGAGCACGACGGCCACTCGGACTTGCGTGCCGTCCTCGTCTGGTGGCGATGCTGGGTTCCGCCTTGGTTATCAGGCAGCCCGAGCGAGCTGGGCCCGTCCGAACAGCAGGGCGTAGCCGTCAGGGAGCTGGGCGATGATCCGGGCGATCAGGTCGTCTCCGGCCAGGCGGGCGACGACGCCAAGGACCGATCCGGTGTCCCAGCGGGTTGTCGCCAGAGAGCCGCCGGTCCGTTCGGCGAGGTCCTTCACGAAGCCCCAGCCGCTCAGTGGCCTGCCGGAGGGGATCTGCGAGGCGAGGTAGCCAGCTGCTTCCTGGGGCAGGCGGGCGGCGAGCGCCACCCGTTCGTCGCCCGTCAACTGGCGGCCCAGCGCCTCAAGCACCCGGCGTACGACGTCTTGTGCCTGTCGGCGGGTGGGGTAAACACCTTCGTATCGCACCTTCTCCAGCATCTGGTCGAAGGTGACTGCCGTCGGAACAGAGGGCGCGGGGGGAGAGAGAAGAGTCATGGCGACGACTTTCCTTGCGTGAACCGTGATTTCTGCTGCGGTGAACCGATTGCCCCGTGCGGACCGCGTGAACCGCGCTCCTCTAGGAATCGGTTCTCCGGTGTGGAGCGAGGGAGTAGAGCCGGGGCCGCCGGGGCCCAAGGTGGAAAACGTGGGCGAACAACCCTTGGGCCCCGGTCGGCGAAGGTGCGGCCGGAGGATCAGCTGTCGAGTTCCTTGCGGTCGCCGGTGCCGCGGACGCTGATCTTGCGGGGTCTGGCTCGCTCGGTGATCGGGATGCGCAGCGTCAGGACGCCGGCCTCGTAGTCGGCGGAGATGCGCTCGGTGTCGAGGGTGTCGGCCAGGACGATCTGGCGGGAGAAGACACCCAGAGGCCGTTCGGACAGTTCCGTCTGGGCGCTCTCGGACCGCGGCAGCGGGCGTCGCTCCGCCCTCACGGTGAGCATGTTCCGCTCGACGTCGATATCGAGGGCGTCGGGGTCGATGCCCGGCAGGTCGAAGGCGATGACGTACTGGTCGCCGTCTCGGTAGGCGTCCATCGGCATCGCGGAGGGACGGGACCACGTTCCCGGACCCATCAGATGCTGGGCCAGGCGGTCGAGTTCCCGGAACGGGTCAGTGCGCATCAACACGGGATACACCTCCAGATGAGTTCAGGCAGTTGCTGCCAATGCGCTTCACCTGACTCCGTTGTAGCATGTCATCTGAACGACGACAAGCCAGATGTCATCCAGTCGATGACAGATGCAAGGACCTGGGAAGGAGAAGGAATGAGCGACGACCCGCCCACGGCACCGGCTTCCTTCGCGGCGACGGCCACCGCGCTCGAGGCCATTGCCCAGGCCATCCGGACGGCACGAACCGCCGACGCTGCCTCCATCGATGACCCCGAGCAGGCCATAGCCGCACTGCTGCTCCTGCGCGAAGTACGCGAACAACTGGCCCACTGGGAGCCCGCGCTGATCGAGACGGCCCGGGAGGCCGGCGCAAGCTGGTCCGACCTGGCCCACCCCCTCGGGGTCTCCAGCCGCCAGGCCGCCGAGCGCCGCTACCTGCGCGTGCGTCCCGGTGAAGCCGGCACCACCAAGGAGCAGCGGGTGCAGGCCACCCGAGGCCGGCGTGCCGCGGACCGGTCCGTCATGTCCTGGGCCCACGACCACGCCGCCTCGCTGCGCCAGCTTGCCGGGACCATCACTGCCCTGCCGGATCTTCCCGCCACCGCGACGGACGCACTCGCGGCCCTGCACTCCGCACTAGGAGACAGCGACCCGGCCCACCTTCTGGGTCCCCTCTCTGAGACGGCCTCTCATTTGCGGCCCGCTCATCCCGACCTCGCGGACCGCGTCACCGACATCGGCCGCCACACCGGCGAGATGCGCGAGAGCGAGCACCGTCAGCGCTCTTCCAGCGGGCCGTGACAGCCCTGGGGGGGAACCGACCGGCGGGGCCTGCCGTCGGTCATCGCATGCACTCACTCGGGCCAGGACGCGGGTCCGCTACCCAATGCGCTCGCGTCCGCCCGGCCCACTGAGGACTGTGCATCGTGAACTTGCAGGTGGCGGGTCTGGTGTGAGGGGCGGGCGGGATACTCACGCTGGTCGTCGGCGGGTGTCCACGGTGAAGATCGTCCGACCGGTCGGCCAGAGTCGTTGCCGGGTTCTGCTGCGCCGGTCGCCGTGCCGCTCTTACGATCCGTGACCGGGCCGGTGCGCCGGGAGGGCGTGGCGATGCAGGAGCTGGAGCGGATCACGGCTCGCCGGAGTGAACTGGACGCGCTTACCGAGGAGTTGGCCAAGCAGCTGCAGGAGGTCCAGGCCGAGCGGGGGGAGCTGGTGATCGCCGAGCGGGTCCTGCATCGGCTGGCTGAGCGGGACCGGGCTGCGGAGGAGGCCGCCGCGGCCGTCGCTCCGGCTCCCGCCCGGGTGGCGGGGCGGGCGGTCTTGCTGATCCCGCACCGCAGCGAGGCGCGCGATGAGGCCGCCCTGCCCGCTGACCACCGCAAGATCCTGGCGATCGTACGGGCCGCCGACGGTCCGGTCCAGGTCAGGGGTGTCGGCGAGGAGTTGGGCCTTCAGGTGACGGTGCGCGGCAAGCTGGAACCGCTGCGCGCGAAGTTGACCAAGCTCGCCGACCGCGGCTGGCTGCACAAACGAGGCGACGGGCGGGTCACCGCACGCCCGTAACGGTGCCGAAGGCGGACATCAGCAGGGCGTAACCGGTGGGCCCCCGGCGGCAGTTGAGTTTGGTGTGAAGAAAAAACAAGGTCTCACCGAGGGCCCTGACGGCCTTGTCCACACCGCCCGCCTGTCGCTGTCGAGTGCCACCCTGAACTGGCTCGCCGGCCTGATACGTGGCCACCTGAAGAAGATCGGCTCGCGGTGGCGGGCCCTGCCCGCGGGGAAGATCGCCGCCATCGTGCTGGCGGTGCTGCGCTGTGACCAGCGGCCGGGCGACCTGGCCGGCGGCAACGGGATACACCGCACCACCGTGACATGGTGGGTCAGAGAAGTCGTCGTCCTGCTGGCCGCCCGCGCCCCACGCCTGGAGAGGGCCCTGAAGAAGATCGCCCGAACGGGTGGCGGGGTGGTTCTGCTGGACGGCACGCTGATCCGTACCCGGCGGCGCACCGGCACGGAGAACCGGAAGAACTACTCCGGCAAGCACAAATGCCATGGCCTGCTCGTGATCGCGCTCACCGACGACCGGGGCCGGCTGGTATGGGTCTCCGCGGTCAGACCCGGGCGGACCTCGGAGATCACCGCCTGCCGACACGACAAGCTCACACAGAAGTTGCGGGCGGCAGGGCTCGGCGCGATCGCCGACCTGGGATTCGTCGGGCTCGACGACAGCAGTCCCGACACCGACCCGGCGGTGATCACCGGCTACAAGGCCGCCCGGAACCGGCCCCTGACGCGAGGGCAGAAGCTGTCCAACACGGCACTGGCAGCCGTCCGGGCACCGGTCGAGCACGGCTTCGCCCACCTGAAGAACTGGCGCGTCCTCGGCAAGGTACGTACCGACCCGAAGTGGGCGACCGCGCTGGTGAGGGCCCTGCTGGTACTGACGAACCGCGAAGTCGCCCGCTGACCGACGATCTTGATGGGAGCCATCCGCCCGCAACCAGCCCGAGCACCTCGAAGCCCACACACACCAGACCCGCGACCAGCAACTTCACGATGCACTCCGCTCAGTGGATCTTGAGGGCTGTCTTGCACGCGGTGCTGGTCGACCCCGAGGCAGTCGAGCAATGGGCGAAGGGTTGCCTGACCAGCCGCTGAACGCTCTGGTCGGCTTCCAGCCCCCTCCCTGCCGCCTGCACCGGCCCCGCCGGCGGGCCGCGCTGCCCGGGCCCGCCAGCGAGGTGGCCAAGCTATGCAGGTCGTTCAGCCGCCGCCAGAGCCCGAGCCATAGAGCGCAGCGATGTCTTTGGACGTCGCCCACCGACTGTAGGTGGGCGACTGAGGCCATCCCTCGGGCGAATCCTGCCATTCCTCCTGCCGTCCGTACGGCAGGACGTCGATCAGCGCGAAGGTGTGACTGAGCTGCTCAGTACCCCGACCGTTGGTGTGCCAGGTGCGATAGACGGTGTCGCCGTCGCGCAGGAACACGTTGACCGCGAATCCTCCGTCGGGCGGTGCGCCGACGTCGGCCCCGAACGAGCTGTTGGCAGTCGAGTACCACGTCATCTGGTTGCCGACCCGCTGCTTGTAGGCGAGTGCCTCTTTGATCGGGCCCTGGGTGACGATGACGAATCGCGCATCGTAGTTGTCCAGGAACCCCAGGCGGGTGTATTGCGAGGTGAACCCCGTGCAGCCCGAGCACTGCCAATCCTTGCCCGCGAACCACATGTGGTTGTAGACGATCAGTTGCCTCTTGCCTTCGAAGACGTCCGCCAGCCGAACGGGGCCGTCCTCGCCCTCGAGGGTGTAGTCGGGCATCTCGACCATCGGCAGACGACGACGCTCGGCGGCGATGGCGTCAAGCTCCCGCGTCGCGGCCTTCTCCCGGGCTCGCAGCGCCTCGAGTTGGCGATCCCAAGTTGCGGCGTCGACGACGGGTGGTAGTGCGTGGGTAGTCATGGTCCCCTCACAGAGCTCGTGCGCAGCTTTCGCTTGTGCGGAGGTAGACCCCACCGGGCCCCGGAACTCATCGGTCGCCACAGGGGAATGCGGCTGACGCGGTGGATCCACCGACGCACTCTGGCCGAGATCACCACTGAAGAACTGGCGCGTCCTCGGCAAGGTACGTACCGACCCGAAGTGGGCGACCGCGCTGGTGAGGGCCCTGCTGGTACTGACGAACCGCGAAGTCGCCCGCTGACCGACGATCTTGATGGGAGCCATCCGCCCGCAACCAGCCCGAGCACCTCGAAGCCCACACACACCAGACCCGCGACCAGCAACTTCACGATGCACACCGCTCAATGGTGTCGTCACGATGGATCAGAGCAACAACCTCACCGGCCTGGAGCGGCAGATCGCCTTCGTCGAGGCTGCGGCCGCGCCAGATGAGGCGGCGGGCGGGGACGCTCTCGTCGTCGCCCCGCTGCAGCGCGCCCATCACTGGCGGCGGTAGTGGCGTACGAGTTCCCGCCATTGACTCCCGGTGACGCGGCCACGGTCGCGGCGCGGGTCGCCGCAGTGCTGGACGATGCCTGGCCGCGCCTGGCAGCCCAGCAAGCCGCAGTGCTGGCAGCGATCGGTGACGGTGACCGCTCCCGGATGGTCGCCGACCGGCTCGCCCAGTTCCAGGCCGCGATCGTTGACTTCCGGCAGCGCGTAGATGCAGAAGCCCGAGCGTTCGTCGCCCGGCAGCTGTCGCACCTGTACGAACAGGGCGCGCAGCATGCCGCCGAATCGCTTGGTGGACGGTTCACATGGACGCTGATCCACACCGATGCCTTGCAGTCGCTGGCCGTCGACTCCTACGCCGACTTCCTACGCCGCTCCCAGGAGGAGCAGCGAATGGCGGGTGCGTTCTACCGAGCCGTGCGGGACGCCGCGCGGCGGGAGGTGCCGCTGCTCGCGGCGGGGAACACCACGGCGATGCAGGCCGCGAAGGCGCTCGCCGATCGGCTCGCCGCCGAGCACCAACTCCGGTACGTCATCTACCGCAACGGTGCCCGATACCCGGTGCAGGCGTGGGCGGAGTCGGCGACGCTCGCCAAGAGCGCGGTGGCCTACAACGCGGGCACTCTGAACTGGGTTCGTGAGGCGGGCGTCCGGCACGTCGAGGTCTTCGACGGGTTCGACTGCGGATGGACCAATCATCGGGACGTGGACAAGGCCAACCGCACCATACGCACCGTCGAAGAGGCCGCCGAGTGGCCGATCTCCCATCCGCGCTGCCGGAGGGCATTCGGACCGCGACCGGACCTCGGGGAGGCATCTGAGCCGGACTCTGTTCCGGACGCACGACGTTACTGACTTCGGCTCGTCAGGGTGAAGTGTCCTGGAATGCCTGATGGCTCCGGTGTGGTGGAGGTATCCCGGAGTGTGTGAGATACGCGGATGG
>NZ_JBVJCT010000051.1:0-47406 GCF_055588305.1 Streptomyces sp. NPDC042002
GACACCAGCCCCCCTTCCCCACCTCTCCCCCCCCCCCCCCCCCCCCCCCCCCCCTCCCCCCCCCCCCCCCCCCCCCGGTTCCCCCCCCCCCCCCCCCCCCCCCCCCCCCCCCCCCCCCCCCGCCTCCGTTTTCCTTCTGACGGGCAGTCAACAGTCGGGGAGCCACGCACCGGCGACCCACCCGGGCCCCACCAAACACGTTCGATGGGGCTGTACGGGCCTCCGGGTCAGCGACTTGGGCGGAAGCGGCGGTACAAGACCGCACCCGCGAAGAGGGACACGGCGCCGCCGGCGAGCGCCGGGACGGCCAGATCCGCTCCCGTGTGGGCCAGCGTGGGCGTCGCGGTGTCCGGAACGGCCTGCTGCCGGGGAGCCGGGATCCGTGACGCCGGGGGCGTCGCGACCGAGGGCTTGGGGGCCGGAGCTGTTCGGGGGACGTCACGGTGAGAGTGGTCACCGCCGTTGACCGACTCGTTGCCAATCACCGGGTTACCGACGCCGACCGCGTTGACGCTGTTCCCGGAAACGTTCACCGGCAGATCGACCGGGAGCTGCAGACCGTTGCCTGAGATCAGCCCGGGCGAGTCCGTGACGCGGCCATCAGCCGAGGCTCCGCCTGACGCGTCCGATCCGCCGTCGGTCTCCGCGCCGCCGGCCTTGGTCGTGCCCTTGTCGTTCTTGGCCGTGCCGTTGTCGTTCTTGGCCGTGCCCCTGTCGTTCCTGCACACGTTGCCCACGGCCGGGTTGAGCAGCCCCACGACGTCCACCGTGTTGCCGCAGAGGTTCAGCGCCCCAGACAGTGGAACCTGGATGTTGTTCCCGGAGAGCACCCCGGGCGAACCGGCCGCCGTAGCCCCGGCGTCAGCGCCGTCGGCTGCGAAGACGGCGGACACGGGAAGCGCCACAGCCATCGCGCCGGATGCGGCGGCAACGGCGAGCACACGGTTTCGAGTAGCCCGTCTCATGGATTCTTACCTTCCTGACATCACTGCGGGCACTCACCCGCACATCTGCAAACGCTGGAAAGGCAACAGGGTTATGGCGTGCCGCCTTCCAAGTCGCTGTGCTGGACCAAAAGGTCCCGACAGATGCCGTCGATCATGTGACTGTCGGTCTGGTTGCTCGTTGCTCTTGTCATGGCGATCGTGACGAAGAGGCAACCGCGGCCGTGGAGACGTATCGGACGAACCGTGATCGCTCGTCGAGCCGTTGCCGCGCAACCCGAACTGCGCGCAGCGGCGCACGCTCTCCGGCGGCAACGCTCGCCGACGGGCGTGCGGTTGGGGGCGGTTCCACTCTCCGGGCCCATGGCATGACCCTGAGTCGAGACAGGTGGCCCGAGCGGTCACCGGCGGCGTCTCGTCCCTGGCATCGCGGCAGTCCCTACAGGCAGGCGCATGAACGGCCGTCGGATGCGGGGCGATGGATGGGTCGCTTCACCGTTCGACGTGCCACACCTTCTGCTGATTTGCAGGCGAAACGGCAGACAGCGCTCGCACACGACTCCACGTTGATCAAGCCTTTGTTTTCCGACGAGGAGACGCCACTGTGCGAATTTCTGATATTCAGCGCTGCGAGGTCCGGCCTGGCCGCCTTGTGGAGTGGGGGTTCAGCCCTGCGACCGTCGCGGCCGCGGCGGTGCTGCCGACGGATCCGCGGCCGCCGGCGTACATCCAGGAGTCACACATCAGAACGGCGCGGTCGGTGCGCGAGGGAGGCTTGTTTGTGCCGACCTGGCTCGGTACGGCTTTCGACCTGCCCGGCCAAGTCGACCTCGACGCGCTGGAACAGGCCCTACGCGGCTGGACACTGCGCCACGAGACGCTGCGCAGCGGGTTCAGATGGGTGGGCGACGAGATGCACCGGTTCACTCTCGACCGGGACGATGTCACGCTCTACCGCGAAGTGGTGGGCGACTTCGCCGATGCGAACCTGCTGGCCGAGCGTTTGCAGGACCGTTTCGACGACGCGGCAGACGCTCTCGGCTGGCCCAATCTCATCTACGCGGCGGTCGTCCGCGAGGACTCCACCAGCGTGTATCTGGCATTTGACCACACCAACGTCGACGCCTACTCGCTGCAGCGCATCCCGTACGAGGTCCAGGAGCTGTACACGGCACATGTCGCGGGACAGCCCCTCACCGCCGCACCGGTCGCGAGCTATGTGGACTTCTGCGAGCAGGAGCGGGCGAACGCGAACGCCATCGACGACACACACGCGATCGTCACGCGCTGGCGGGAGTTCATCGGCCGGTGCGACGGAAGGCTTCCGGAGTTCCCTGTCGATCTGGGCCTGGAGCCCGGCGACGATCTGCCCGTCCAAAAGCTCATGCGCGAGCCGCTCGTCGATGCGGACGCGGCCGCGGCGTTCGAGACGTACTGCCGGCCCTACGGCGGCAGCCTGGTGGGCGTCCTGGCCGCGACCAGTCTGATCGTCCACGAACTCGGTGGGCAACCGGTCTACCGCACGGTCGTGCCGTTCCACACCCGACTGAAGTCCGCGTGGTCGGACTCCGTGGGCTGGTATGTCGGCGGCGCGCCGATCGAAGTACCTGCGGCACGGGACTTCGACGCCGCGCTCGCCTCGGTCAGGGCCCAGCTGCATGCCAATCGGTCGTTGGCGCGCATTCCTCTGGCCCGAGTACTGCACCTCCTGGGCGAGGACTTCCGCCCCACATCGCCCGACTTGTACTCGATCATCTCGTATGTGGACGCCCGCCTCATTCCTGGTTCGGCCTGCTGGAGCGAACAAAAGGCGTACGGGCTGCTCCGCGTGTCGTACGGCGATCAAGTGTGCGCCTGGGTCAACCGGCTGCACGAGGGGCTGTGGATCGCGTGCCGCCACCCGGACACGGACATCGCTTCCAAGAACGTACGCCTGTACATCGAGAAGCTTCGCGAGCTGATCGTCTCAGTTTGTCCTGCGACCTTTTCAACCGTCGTAGGGCGATGATCGGGCCGATGCTGCGGGCGGGGGCCGGGTAGGCCGTCGCGGCGGACGGGGACGGCGAGCGGGTCCGCGGTGAGGTGGCCGTCCACGGCGGAAGGCTTTCCGCGGCCGGGCGGCCGGCCGACGGTGGGCGGCCGGACGTGGTTGGGCGGTTACGCGGTGACGGCCGTCCGCACCGCCTGGACCAGCGCCTGCGCTCGCGCGTCCGCCGTCACGCTCGTGCGGAAGGCGTTGGTGACGTACCCGAAGGCGATGCCCGACTCGGGGTCGGCGAAGCCGAGGGCGCCGCCGCGGCCGGGGTGGCCGAAGGAGCCCGGGGAGAGCAGCGGCGACGCTCCGCCGTGGAGCATGTAGCCGAGGCCGAACCGGGTGTTGACGACCAGGATCCGGTCGGGTCCCGCGGACTGTTCCGTCCGCGCGGCCGACACCGTCTCCGGCGTGAACAGCCGCACACCGTCCACCTCGCCGATCAGCGCGGCGTAGAAGCGGGCGAGGCCGTCGGCCGTGGCGATGCCGTTCGAGGCGGGGAGGACGGCCGCGCGGTAGGCGGGATCGTTCTCGTCGGGCATCGGGGTGATCGCGGCGAAGGCGCGGCGGGTGAGGCTGTCCGGGTCGGCGTACGCCTCGGAGACCGCGCGCTTCGGACGGGTCTTGAGGACGCCGGGCGTCGACGGCGCCTCGACCTGCGCGACCCGTCCCACCCGGCCGGCCGCCGCCTCCGGAAGCCCGACCCACAGGTCAAGGCCCAGCGGCCGGGCCATCTCGTCCGCGATCCACCGGCCGATCGTGCGCCCGGTCACCCGCCGGACGAGTTCGCCCGTCAGCCAGCTGTACGTCTGCGCGTGGTACCCGTGCTCGGCCCCGGGCTGCCACGCCGGCGTCTGCGCGGCCACCGCGGCGGCCGCGAGGTCGAGGTCGGCGGCCTCGGCGGGGCTGAGCGGGCGGTCGAGGACGGGCACTCCGGCCCGGTGCGCGAGCAGGTGCCGTACCCGCGTGTGCTCCTTGCCGTGCGCCTTGTACTCGGGCCAGTAGGCGCCGACCGGCGCGTCCAGGTCGAGGTGTCCCCGCTGGGCGAGCAGCAGGAGTACGGCGGCGGCGACGCCCTTCGTCGCGGAGCGCACGATCTGCGCGGTGCCGCGCTCCCAGGGCTCGGTGCCGTCGACGTCACGGGCGCCGCCCCACAGGTCGACGACCTTGTGCCCGTCGCGGTACACGGTGACGGCGGCGCCCCGGTCCCCCAGCGTCGCGAAGTTGCCCGCGAACGCCTCTCTGACCGGCTCGAAGCCCTCGGCCACTGTGCCGTTCACGTCCACGCCCGCGCTCCCTGTCGCCTCACCACTGCCGAAGTCCCAGCAGTGAGTGCAACACGCGTCCGGGGCCTTCGATTCCTAGGACCCCTAGCCCAGCAGGATCGTGACCTCGATGTTGCCGCGGGTGGCGTTCGAATACGGGCAGACCTCGTGCGCCGCGTCCACGAGCTTCGTCGCCACTCCCTCGTCGACGACGGGGAGCGAGACGCTCAGCGCGACCGCCAGTCCGTAGCCGCGCTGCTTGTTGGGGCCGATCCCGACCTTCGCCGCGACCGTGGAACCGGAGAGGTCGAGGCCGGCGCGGCGGCCCACCAGCACCAGCGCGTTGTGGAAGCAGGCGCTGTACCCGGCCGCGAAGAGCTGCTCGGGGTTCGTCCCGTTCCCGTCGCCGCCGAGCGCCGGCGGCATCGCGACCTTCAGGTCGAGCTGCCCGTCCTGGCTGGTCACATAGCCGCTCCGGCCGCCGTGCGCGGTGGCCTCGGCGACATACATGATCTTCGTCGGACGGGTGTCGACAACGGCGCCGTCGATCACGGCAGACCTCCCCCAGTGCGGGCAACAGAAGTGCACAAGTGCATCGCGCACAAGGTACTGGCCGGTATGGGGTCCGGAATGCCCGGGGTGGAAATCGCGGGCGCCCCGGCCTCGGAAGGGGCTCAGCAGGGGTCAGGCGGCCCCGGCTTCGGCAGGGGTCAGCGGTTGCGGGCCGCCGCGTCCTCCGCGCGCTCCGTCAGCCGCCGCAGCTCCTCGCGGAGGCGCGTGACGTCGGCCTCGCTCATACCGGTCGCCGTCAGCAGCGCCTGCGGCACCTCCTCCGCACGCTCCCTGAGCACTTCGCCGCGCCCGGTGAGGGTGACACGCACGGAGCGTTCGTCGTGCGCCGAGCGCTCACGGCGTACGAGTCCCGCCGACTCCAGCCGCTTGAGCAGCGGCGACATCGTGCCGTAGTCGAGGTGCAGGGCGGCGCCCAGTTCCTTGACCGTGGTCTCGCCGCGCTCCCAGAGGACCAGCAGCACGAGGTACTGCGGGTAGGTGAGGCCGAGCTCCTCCAGCAGCGGGCGGTACGCGGCGGTCACGGCACGCTGGGCGGCGTACAGCGCGAAGCACAGCTGGTCGTCGAGCAGCAGCGACCCGGCCGGCGGCCCGACGTCCTCTTGTTTCGTCACGCCCCCATTGTCACGGAGCGCGGGTCGAACCCGAAGGGCAGCTCCAGACGGTGGGTGCGCATGAGCTCGTCGTCGGAGAGGAGGTCGCCGGTCCCGCCGTCGGCGACGATCACCCCGTCGCTGAGGACGAGCGAACGGGGGCACAGTTCGAGGGCGTACGGCAGATCGTGGGTGACCATGAGGACGGTGACGTCCAACGAGCGCAGGATGTCGGCGAGTTCACGCCGGGAGGCGGGGTCGAGGTTGGAGGAGGGCTCGTCGAGGACGAGGATCTCCGGCTCCATCGCCAGCACCGTCGCGACGGCGACCCGGCGCCGCTGCCCGAAGGACAGATGGTGCGGCGGACGCTCGGCGAAGGCTTCCATGCCGACCAGCTCCAGTGCCGTACGGACGCGGGCCTCCAGTTCGGCACCCTTCATGCCCGCGGCGGCGGGGCCGAAGGCGACGTCCTCGCGCACGGTCGGCATGAACAACTGGTCGTCCGGGTCCTGGAAGACGATGCCGACCTTGCGCCGGATCTCCGCCATGTGCCGCTTGCCGACCGGGAGTCCGGCGACCGTCACCGTTCCGGCGCCGCCGGTCAGGATGCCGTTGAGGTGCAGGACGAGGGTGGTCTTGCCGGCGCCGTTCGGGCCGAGCAGCGCGACGCGCTCGCCGCGCCCGATGCCGAAGTCGACGCCGAACAGGGCCTGGTGGCCGTCCGGGTAGGCGAAGGCGAGCCCCGCGACCTCCAGCGAAGCCGGCACGCCGTCCTTCCCACCGGCCGCCCCCGCGGCGATCTCCCCCGTCTTCTCCCCCGGCGTCCCCACGGCCATCTCCCCGGTCGTTCCAGCAGACATCACAGCGTCCATCCCAACAGACATACGGCAAGGGCGGCGAACGGAAGGGCGAGGGCGTACGACCACTGCGCCCGGGACGCGGTCACCTCGTCGATGACGGGCATCGAACCGGCGTACCCCCGGCTCACCATGGCGAGATGCACGCGCTCGCCGCGCTCGTAGGAGCGGATGAACAGCGCGCCCGCGGACTTCGCGAGCACCCCCCAGTGCCGCACCCCGCTCGCCTCGAAGCCGCGCGACTCCCGCGCGATCCGCATGCGCCGCATCTCGTCCGTGATGACATCGCCGTAGCGGATCATGAAGGAGGCGATCTGCACGAGGAGCGGCGGGAGCTTCAACCGCTGTAGGCCCAGGAGCAGTTCACGCAGTTCGGTGGTGGAGGCGAGCAGGACGGAGGCGGCGACGCCGAGGGTGCCCTTGGCGAGGACGTTCCAGGCGCCCCACAGACCGTTGACGCTCAGGGACAGTCCCAGCACGTCCACCCGCTCGCCCTCGGCCACGAACGGCATCAGCACCGCGAACGCGACGAACGGGATCTCGATCAGCAGCCGCTTCAGCAGGACGCCCGCCGGTACCCGGGCCTGGCGGGCGACCACCGCGAGCAGTACGGCGTACAGCGCGAACGCCCACATCGCCTCGCGGGGGGTGGAGACGACCACGACCACGAAGGCGAAGGCCGCGGCGAGCTTGGTGTGCGGCGGGAGGGCGTGGATCGGCGAGTGCCCGTGCCGGTACAACCGGTGAGCGTGACCCGCCCCCACGTCAGACGCCTTCCGGTACGGAGGCGGGCGAGGTGTCGGACGTACGGCGTCTGCGGACCGTCCAGAAGACGCCGGTGCCCGCGACGACGGTGACGCCGACGCCGATCACCCCCGCGAGGCCGCCGGAGACCCGGGCGTCCGCGATGTCCTTGACCCCGTATCCGGCGAGCGGCGAGTCGCCCGTGGCGTGCTTCCCGGTCCGGGTGTCGATGCCCTTGTCCTTGGCGACCTTCTCCAGGCCGTCGGGGCTCGCGGAGGCGTAGAAGCTGACGAACCCGGCGAGCACGAGGGAGGTGACCAGGCCGGTGATCCACACCCTGCGGTGCGAGGAGCGGGCCGCGACGGGGGCGGCGGCCGTGGGGGCGTCGACCAGTTCCCCGCCGACCCGCAGCTTGAGCCGCTGCTGGAGACCGCGGGCGCCGTACACGAGATCGGGCCGTACGGCGATGACGGCGCCGACGGTGAGCGCGGTGATCACGGCCTCGCCGATGCCGATGAGGACGTGGACGCCGATCATGGCCGTGGCGACCTTGGAGATCGCGACGTCGGTGGTGCCGCCGACCGCGTAGATGAGGGTGAAGGCGACGGCGGCCGCCGGAACGGAGAGCAGCGCGGCGACGAAGGACGCGACGGTGACCGAACGCCGCTTGCGGGGCAGCACCTTCACCAGGCCGCGGAAGAGGGCGTACGACACGACCGTGGTGACGATCGCCATGTCGGTGATGTTCACGCCGAGCGCGGTGAGGCCGCCGTCCGCGAAGAGGATGCCCTGCATGAGCAGGACGACGGAGACGCAGAGGACACCTGTGTAGGGGCCGACGAGGATGGCCGCCAGGGCACCGCCGAGCAGATGTCCGCTGGTCCCGGCGGCGACCGGGAAGTTCAGCATCTGCACGGCGAAGATGAAGGCGGCGACCAGGCCGGCGAGCGGCGCGGTCCGCTCGTCGAGTTCACGGCGGGCACCCCGCAGGCTCACGGCGATGGCGCCGGCGGCGACCACGCCTGCGGCGGCGGAGACAGGGGCGTTGATGAATCCGTCAGGCACATGCACCGTTCGATGATAGTGCCTTGTTGCGAATGACTTGCAAGAGCGAGGACCCATGAATAGCTCCCGACGGGCAGGAGCGCGGGAGCAGTTCACGGGGACGAGCCGACGGGCGCGACGGCGTGAACCGTTCACGGAAGGGTGTGTGACCGCCGCCGCACACATGCACCCGCCCTGACTGGGCAGGCGTTCCCCGAAGGGCGGTCACGGGCGACCGGAGAGCGGTTTCCACGGGATGTGCGACATTGGAATGGTGACGGGACTCACAGCTTCCGCACATGTAACGCAGCGTAAGGAGTCGGTTCATGCACGCCGTCGAACAATACGCACGCGCTCATATCGTGACCGACACCGCCGACACCGCCGACGACGAACACCGGGCCGTCCCGGTGGCCCTCCGGTACGACCCGGAGGCCGACCCCCGCCAGGTTCACATCACGCTGCCCGGCCCCCATGAGTGGGTCTTCGACCGCGAACTCCTCGAACAGGGCCTGCGTGTCCCCGTCAGCGACGGCGACATCCGCATCTGGCCGTGCGGCCGCGTCCAGGCCGTCCTGGAATTCCACTCGGCGCAAGGGGTGGCGGTCGTGCAGCTCGACACGAAGGCGCTCATGCGCTTTCTCCGTCGTACGTACACGGCCGCCACCCCGGTGGCTCACTGATCACTCGCCGGCACCTCGCCGCAGGACCGGCGAGGTCTCACCGATGCCCTCGTAGAGGCCCTTCCGACTCCGGGACCTCCGAGGGTTCGGTGGTCCCGGAGGTCCGGAGGTTCCGGAGATCCTTGACGTCTCAGAGGTCCCAGACGTCTCAGAGGTCTCCGGCCAGGACTCAGACGCCGGCCAGTTCCCGGTCGCGGTCCGCGTCGCGCGGCTTCTCGTCGAGCGCGCGCAGGCCCTCGCCCTCGACGTCCACGTTCGGGAGCGCGCGGTCCAGCCACCTCGGCAGCCACCAGGCCTTCTTGCCCAGCAGCGCGAGCACCGCCGGGACGAGCGCCATCCGCACGATGAACGCGTCGAAGAAGACGGCGATGGCGAGGCCGAAGCCGATCATCTTGATCATCGACTCGCTGGAGCCGATGAACCCGGAGAACACGGCGATCATGATGACCGCGGCCGCCGTGACGACCCGGGCGCCGTGCTTGAACCCGGTCACGATCGCCTGGCCGGGCGTCTCACCGTGGACGTAGGCCTCCCGCATACGCGTCACGAGGAACACCTCGTAGTCCATGGCCAGTCCGAAGACGACGCCCACCATGAAGATCGGCATCATCGACATGATCGGGCCGGTCTCCTCGACGCCCATGAGACTGGACAGCCAGCCCCACTGGAAGACCGCGACGACCGCGCCGAGGGCCGCCATCACGCTGAGCAGGAAGCCGAGAGCCGCCTTCAGCGGGACGAGGATCGAGCGGAACACCACGATCAGCAGCAGGAAGGCGAGACCGACCACGAGCGCGAGATACGGGATCAGCGCGTCGTTGAGCTTCTGCGAGAAGTCGATGTTCATGGCCGTGGAGCCGGTGACCAGCACCGTCGCGCCCGTCTCGGCCTTGATGCCGGCGCCCCCGCCACGGATGGTGTGAACCAGGTCCTCGGTCGTGACGGAGGACGGCTTCGAGTCGGGGATCACCGTGATCATCGCGGTGTCACCGGCCTTGTTGGACGCCGCCGGGCTCACGCTCACGACACCCTTGAGGTCCTTGATCTCGTCATGCACCTTGCTGAACGCCGCCTTGGGCGCGTCGCTGGCCTTCGCGTCGACGACGACCATCAGCGGGCCGTTGAAGCCGGGCCCGAAGCCGTCGGAGAGCAGGTCGTAGGCGCGCCGCTGGGTGGTGGACACGGGCTGCGAACCGTCGTCGGGCAGGCCGAGCTGGAGCGAGGCCGCCGGGACCGCGGCGGCGCCGAGGCCGATCACGCCGAGCAGCAGCACGGCGAGCGGGCGGCGGACGACGAAGCTCGCCCAACGGGTGCCCATGTTGGGCTTGCCCGCCTTCTTGGCGGCACGGCCGCCGCCGAGGAGCCTGCTCTTCTTGCCGGCCGGCTGGACCCTGCGGCCCGCGTAACCGAGCAGCGCGGGAATCATGGTCAGCGCGATGAGGACGGCGATGGCGACCGTGCCCGCCGCCGCGACACCCATCTTCGTCAGCATCGGGATGTTGACGACCGACAGTCCGACCAGCGCGATCACGACGGTCAGCCCGGCGAAGACCACCGCCGAGCCCGCCGTGCCGACGGCCCGTCCGGCCGCTTCCTCGCGTTCGCGGCCCTCGGCCAGCTCGGCCCGGTAGCGGGAGACGATGAACAGGGCGTAGTCGATGCCGACCGCGAGGCCGATCATCATCGCGAGGGTGGAGGTGGTGGAGCCGAGGTCGAGGGCGCTGGCGAGCGCGGTGATCGTCGAGACCCCGATGCCGACACCGACGAGCGCGGTCAGCAGCGGCAGCCCGGCCGCGATCAGCGAACCGAAGGTGATGACGAGGACGACCGCGGCTATCGCGATGCCGATGGCCTCGCTGGAACCGGTCTCGGGGGTCGCCTGGAGCGCGTCACCGCCCACCTCGACGGTCAGTCCGGAGTGCCGCGCGTCCTGCGCGGCCGCCTTCAGGGCGTCCTTCGAGGCGTCCTTCAGCTCCATGCCGGAGACCTTGTACTTCACCGAGGCATAGGCGATCGACCCGTCCTTGCTCACGGCGTGGGTCTTGAACGGGTCGGTGACGGAGGTGACCTCGGAGCCGGTGCCGAGCACCTTGACGGCCTTCTTGACCGTCGCCTTGTTGTCCTTGTCCGCCATCTTCTCGCCGGTGGGCGCCTTGAAGACGACCCGTGCGGTCGCTCCGTCCGCGCTCATTCCGGGGAAACGGTTCTCCAGCAGGTCGAAGGCCTTCTGCGCCTCGGTGCCGGGGATCGAGAAGGAGGACGATCCCGCGACGGGCGCGGAGGCGGCGCCGACACCCGCGAGCGTCAGCAGTGCCACCCAGATCAGGGCGGCGAAGTGCCGTCGCCGGAAGGCGAGTCGGCCGAGTTTGTAGAGGAATGTGGCCACGAGGGCGTACTCCCGGTCAGGTCGTGGAAGGGCAGGGGCTGGCGTGATCACCCGAGTGGGGGCAGGGGGGATCAGCCCGACGACGTGAGCGGCGCGTCAGGTGCGACTACAGATCTGTTCTGTAGGGGGTGAATCTGCGGGGGTGAAAGAGCTGAAGGAGATGAAGGGGCTGAAGGACTGGGAAGTCAGGCGCCGAGAGCGGGGAGGACCACGGCGTCGACATACGAATGCAGGAAGGCCTGCGTCGGCGGGAGTTCGTCGATCATGGTGCGGGCGGCGAAGGCGCCGATGAGCATGTGCATCACGTACTGGATCGCCGGGTTGTCGGCACGGATCTCGCCTCGGTCGACACCGCGCTGGAGGACCCCGCGCAGCTCTTCCAACTCCGGCTCGATCAACCACTCCCGGAACGCCTTGAGGAGATCCGGATTGCCGTGCGCCGCCATGGCCAGGCCTCGCATCAGCGCGGAGTCCTGCTCCATCTGGCAGTCGTCCTGCCGGAGGGCGAGCGCGTGGAAGTCGCCCCGCAGGCTCCCGGTGTCCATGTCGGAGAACTTCAGCGGCTTCTGGTGCCGCAGCGCTTTCACGACGAGCTCGGCCTTGCCGCCCCACTGGCGGTAGAGGGTGGCCTTGCTGGAACGGGTACGGGCCGCGACGGCGTCCATCGTGAGGGCGTCGTAGCCGACCTCCCGAAGCAGGTCGAGCACGGCCGTGTACAGCTCGGCCTCACGCTCGGGTGTGATCCGACTGCGACGCGCCGTTGCGGCTTCAGCCATCCCACTCACCTCTCCTGCTTCGGATCCCGCTCGGGAGCCATGCTTCGTATGCCTCTGAAGATACCCCCCGACACCAACGAAACGAAACCGTTTCGTACGTGTGCTGGGTCACGCCGGGGGCACGCCGGGAAGTGGGGGCTACGGCAGGTCGGCGACCGGGGCAGATGGGGCGCGCGCCCTCCTGAACGCGCCCCGCGTACACCTCCCGTATCCCCGGGCGCACCCCTGTCCCACAACGCGCCCCCGGTTCCACAAGTTGCCGGGGCCCGTCCAGCGGAAAAGCATGGGGAGGTGAGCGACGAGTACGAGAACGCGACCACGGACGAGAACTCTCCCGGCTATCTGCGTTTCCCGCACCTGAGCGGCGACCGGCTGTGCTTCGTCACCGAGGACGATCTGTGGCTGGCCCCGCTCGACGGCCGGGGGCGTGCCTGGCGGCTCACCGTCGACCGCACCAAGGTCGGCCACCCCCGTTTCTCCCCCGACGGCCGGCACATCGCGTACACGAGCTGGCGCAGTTTCGTCCCGGAGATCCACCTGGCGCCGGTGGACGGCGGACCGAGCCGCCGGCTCACCTACTGGGGCAGCGCCGACACCCAGGTGTGCGGCTGGTCCCCCGACGACGACATCCTCGCCGTCGCCTCGCACGGCCAGCCCTTCTCGTACTTCACCTGGGCCTACTCCGTCGCCACCGACGGCGACCCCGGCCGCAAGCTGCCCTGGGGCCCGGTCTCGGACATCGGTGTCGCCGACATCGAGGGCGAACGCAGGACCCTGCTGCTCACCGGCACCCCACCGCACGAACCGGCCGCCTGGAAGCGCTACCGGGGCGGGGCCACGGGCCGCATCTGGCTGCACGGCCGGCAACTGGTCGCCGACCTCGAAGGCCATCTCGCCTGCCCGATGTTCGTCGGCGGGCGCATCGCGTTCCTCTCCGACCACGAGGGCGTCGGCAACCTCTACTCCTGCGCGTACGACGGCTCCGACCTGCGCCGGCACACCGACCACGACGCCTTCTACGCCCGGCACGCGTCGTCGGACGGCACCCGGGTCGTCTACCAGTGCGCGGGCGGTCTGTGGATCGTCGACAACCTGTCCCCCGAGTCGGCCCCCCGCCGTCTCGACGTCCTCCTGGGCGGTCCGCGCGCGGGACGGCGTACGTACCCGGTGCCGGCCGCCCAGCACGTGGACAGCATCTCGGTGGACGAGACGGGCCGGGCCAGCGCCGTCGTCGTACGCGGCAGCCTGTACTGGCTCACCCACCGCGACGGCCCCGCGCGCACCATCGCGGACACCCCGGGCGTACGGGTCCGGCTCCCGGAGATGCTCGGCTCGGGCGGCCAGGTCGCCTATGTCACCGACGCGGAGGGCGAGGACGCCGTCGAGATCGCCTACCTGCCGCGCGCGAGCGGCGCCCGCGAGCCGCGCCGTCTCGCCTCCGGCCGGCTGGGCCGCGTACAGGAACTGGTGTCGGACCCGCAGGGCGAACGTCTCGCCATCGCCTCGAACGACGGACGCCTGCTTCTGCTCGACGCGACGGAGGAGTCCGCCGACATCTCCGGTGTGGAGGCGACGGAGGAGTCCGGCGACATCCCCGGTGCGGAGTCCGAGGACACCTCGGGCACGGACTCCGGGGACACGTCGGGCACGGACTCCGGGGACACCTCCGAAACGGACTCCGAGGACACCTCCGAGACGGAGTCCGGCGAAGGCGAGGTCACCGAGCTCATCCGCTCCATCAACGGCCCGGTGACGGACCTCGCCTTCTCCCCGGACGGCGCCTGGCTGACGTGGTCGCATCCCGGGATCGGACGCTCCCTGCGGCAGATCAAGATGGCACGCATAAAGGACCGCCTGATCGTCGACGTCACCAACGGCCGCTTCGAGGACGAGAATCCGGTGTTCACGCGGGACGGCCGCTATCTGGCCTTCCTGTCCTGGCGCGGCTTCGACCCGGTGTACGACGTCCACACCGGGGACCTGTCCTTCCCCCTCGGCTGCCGCCCCTACCTCGTCCCGCTGTCCTCCGCCACCCCTTCCCCGTTCGCGCTGAACCCGGACGGACGGCCGGTCGCCGGGGGCCTCGACCCGGTCGAGGAGGGGTCCGGCGACGGCAGCGCGACGACCGTCGAACTCGAGGGCCTGGAGAGCCGGGTGACACCCTTCCCGGTCACCGCCTCCAAGTACTCGGCGCTGCGCCCGGTCTCGGGCGGCGGCCTGGTCTGGCTGCGCTGGCCGATCTCCGGAGCGCTGGGAGAGACGTTCGCCAACCCGGACGACACGACCGGCCGTCCGACCCTGGAGTTCTTCAACATCACCAAGGCGAAGAAGTCCGAACTCGTCGACCATCTGGACTGGTTCGCGGTGAGCGGCGACGGTTCCCGGCTCGTCGTCGTCGACGAGGGCGACCTGCGCGCCGTCCCCTCCACCGAGTCCGGCGACAGCGACTCGACCGTCTGGATCGACCTGCGCCGCATCCTGCACGAGGTGGACCCGCCCGCCGAATGGCGCCAGGCGTACGCGGAGGCCGGCCGCATCATCCGCGCCTACTACTGGGACCCGAACATGTGCGGCCTCGACTGGGACGCGATCCTGGAGCAGTACCGCCCACTGGTCGAACGGGTCGCCTCCCCGGACGAGTTCGCGGACCTGCTGCGCGAAGTCCTCGGCGAACTGGGCACCTCGCACGCCTACGTCACCGCCGCGCGCCGCAACGAGGGCCCGCCCCACTACCAGCGCTGGCAGGGCCTGCTGGGCGCCAACTTCGTCTGCCGTGAAGACAGTTGGATGCTCAAGCGGATTCTGCCCGGCGACTCGTCCGACTCCAAGGCACGCTCTCCGCTGGCCGGCGCCGGCATCCGCGAGGGCGCGGTCCTGACCCATGTCGACGGGCGCCCGGTCGACCCGGTCACCGGCCCGTATCCGCTGCTCGCGGGCGCGGGCGGTACGACGGTGGAGCTGACCTTCACCCCGGCGGAGGGCGAGGGCCGCTCACGCCGGGTGGCCGTGGTCCCGCTGATCGACGAACGTCCGCTGCGCTACCAGGACTGGGTGGCCAAACGCCGCCAGGTCGTACGGGAGTTGAGCGGCGGCCACTGCGGCTATCTGCACATCCCGGACATGGGCGGCTCGGGCTGGGCCCAGTTCAACCGCGACCTGCGGATGGAGGTCTCGCGTCCGGCCCTCATCGTCGACGTGCGGGGCAACGCGGGCGGCCACATCAGCGAACTGGTCGTCGAGAAGCTGACGCGCACGATTCTCGGCTGGGACCTGACCCGCGACGCCCAGCCGGTGTCGTACGCCTCCAACGCCCCGCGCGGCCCGGTGGTGGCCCTGGCCGACGAGGCGACGTCGTCCGACGGCGACATGATCACCGCCGCCTTCAAACTGCTCGAACTGGGCCCGGTGGTGGGGCAGCGCACCTGGGGCGGTGTCGTCGGCATGACCGGCCGCCACCGTCTGGGCGACGGCACCGTCATCACCGTGCCCATGAACGCGGCCTGGTTCGACGCGTACGGCTGGTCCGTCGAAAACCACGGCGTCGCCCCCGACCTGGAGATCCTGCGCACCCCGCTCGACTGGGCGGAGGGCCGCCACGCCCAGCTGGACGACGCCATCCAGCTCGCCCTCGACCTGCTCCGCACCCATCCCGCGGCCTCCCCGCCGGACCACTCGAACGTGCCCGACAGAACAAGACCGAAGCTCCCCCCGCGAGCGAACTGACCGCCGGGGCCGCGTTCCTGACGGTGTTTCTGACGGCGTTCCTGACCATCGGGGCCGCGTTGCTGCCGGACAGGCACGGGCGGCGGACGCGAGAATGGGGTGCCCCTCGAAAGGGGCACCCCATTCAGGCTGAGCAGGCGCGACGGTCAGGCGTCGTAGTCCTGGTCGAAGCGGTCCTGAGCCTCCCGCTGAGCACGCTCCGCGTCCGGCACCGAACGGTCGCGGCCGGCCGAGGAGCGCTGGCCGGCCTCGTCCCGGGGCTGGCCCGACTTCTTCTTGGCCTGCTGCTTCATCTGCTCGGCCTTGTCCTTGAACTGGTCCTGCATGCTCATGGGATTCACTCCTGTTTGCGGGTGAGGGATTCGGCCCTCGACCCCCTTACGAGTGAGGGGGTCCGGGCCTCGACCAGACTGACACGCAGGGACAGAGCACGCATTTCGATCAGTCACTCACCGTGAGACACCCTGGTGAGACACCCCAGTCGGCTCACGGAGCCGCCGACTTCCGCTCCTCTTCGTCGGCCGCCCCGCCTGCCCCGACCAGCCCCGTCCGCACACTGCCGAGGCGCGGCTCGAACCGCCGCATCTCGCGCTGCCCGACCGCCCCGATGACCGCGGGCAGATACCCCCGCATCCCCTGCATCCCACGCAGCCACCACTGCGCGTACACATGGCTGGAGCGGCGTTCGATCCCGGCCACGATCCGGTCGACGGCCGGACCCAGCGGATACGTCTTGTTGGACGGCCACGGCAGCCGCTGCCGCAACTCCCGCATCACCTCGTCCTGGTCGGCGCCCCGCACCATGTCGGTGTCGGTCCACGACAGGTACCCGACGCCGACGCGTACGCCCCGGTGGCCGACCTCGGCGCGCAGACAGTGCGCGTACGCCTCCACACCCGACTTGGAGGCGCAGTAGGCCGACATCATGGGAGCGGGAGTGATCGCGGCCAGCGACGCGATCTGCAGCAGGTACCCCCGGCTCTCCATCAGCGCCGGCAGGAACGCCCGCGCGGTGACCGCCGATCCGATCAGGTTCACCTCGATCACCCGCCGCCAGGCGACGGGATCGGAGTCCACGAACGGGCCCCCGCTCGCGACACCGGCGTTCGCGACGACGATGTCCACCTTGCCGAACCGCTGCTTGACCTCCTGGGCCACCCGCGCCATCGCCTCGTGGTCGGTGACATCGGCGTACCAGTGGTCGCTCTCGCTGTGCAGCCGCTCCGAGACCCGCTTCAGCGCGTCCGCCTCCAGGCCGACCAGCGCGACCTTCGCCCCGCGCGCGGAGAGCTTGCGCGCGAGGAGCTCGCCGACACCGCGCGCGGCTCCCGTGACGACGGCGACCTGCCCTTCCAGGCTCACCTTGCTCATGCGCCCTCCTTGATCTCTGTGGTCTCCGCCTCGGCTACGGCCTTTTGTCCCCCGGCGGCCTGCATGTACGTGGTGACGAGTTCCCGTATCCGGGCGGTCACCAGCTCCGGCGCCTCCACCGGAGTCATATGGCCGAGCCCCGGCAGCTCGGTACTGCCGACACAGTTCGGCAGCGTCGCCACCAGGGCACGCGCGTGCACGACCGGTGTCAACCGGTCCACCGTGCCCGCGATCACGGCCGTCGGCACCCGCAACTCCCTTACGCCGTCTTCGAGATCGAGGGCGGCGAGCACGGCCGACCAGGCGTGGCGTACGGCGCGCGGGCAAGCGTGCACGATCCGCGCGCACGCCTCCACCATGACGGGGGACGAACCGGGGCCCATGGTCGCGTACTTGAGGATCCGCCGGGCGACCGGCGTGACGGGCCCGAGCGGCGCGCGCGAGCCGAGTACGGCACCGGTCACCCGCGTCCGGATCCGTCCGGCGGGCAACGGCAGCACGCGCGACTCCTCGACCAGCCGCGTGCTCCCCGTGCTGCACAACAGCACCGCCGCCGCGTGCTCCCTGAACTTCGGCCGCGCCGAGGCCGCCATCAACGTCATACCGCCCATCGAGTGCCCCACGAGCACGGCCTTCTCGCCCGGCGCGAGCGTGGCCGCGAGCACCGCCTCCAGGTCGTCGGCGAGCGCTTTCGTGCTGCACGCGTCACTCGCCGGACTGCGCCCGTGCCCGCGCTGGTCGTAGGCGATGACCCGGTGGCCGGCGGCGAGGTCCCGGATCTGGGCCGCCCAGAAGGCGGTCGAGCAGGTCCAGCCGTGCGCGAGGACGACGGCGGGCGCGTCCTCGGGGCCGTGCACCTCGACGTGCAGTCGCGCCCCGTCGGCGGAGTGCGCGATCAGTTCCCGGGCCGGCACGGGAGGCGCGTACGCCCCGTGCGCCTCATGCGTCAGTCGGCTCACGCGCCTGCCTCGACCTTCTTCTTGCGGGTGCTCTTCGTACGGGGCTCGGGCGCGGCCCCGGGCTCGGCCGCGCGCAGCACGTCGTACTCCCCGAGGTCGACGCGGCGCGTGGCACCCCGGAACTCGGCCGTAGTGCCGGGCCATACGGTGGTGTTGACGCCGTTGGCGTCGAGGTACCAGCTCGTGCAGCCGCCGGTGTTCCACACCGTGCGCTTCATGCGTTCCTGCACGCGGTCGTTCCAGGCGTCCACGGCGGCGGGCCGCGCGTCGAGCGCCGCGCGCCCCCCGAGGACGTCCAACTGCCTCACGAAGTCGGCCATGTAGTTCAGCTGGGACTCGATCATGAGGATCATCGAGGAGTTCCCGAGTCCGGTGTTCGGTCCGATGATCGTCATCCAGTTGGGGAAGCCGGCGGCGGTGGCGCCGCGCAGCGACTTCATGCCGGTCTCCCACGCCTGTGCGAGCGTCCTGCCGTCCGCGCCGACGACCCGCTCGGCGATCGGCATGTCGGTGACGTGGAAGCCGGTCCCGAACACGATCGCGTCGACCTCGGCCCTGGTGCCGTCGGCGGCGACCAGCGTGGAGCCGTCGATCTCGGCGAGCCCGGAGGCCACCACGTCCACGTTCGGCCGGGTGAGCGCCGGGTAGTAGGCGTTCGACAGCAGGATCCGCTTGCAGCCGATCCGGTAGTCGGGCGTGAGCTTCTCGCGCAGCGCCGGGTCCTTCACGGCGCGCGCGATGTTGCGCTTGGCCAGCCGCTCGACCAGGCCGAGTTCGTCGGGCCGCTTGGTGAACGCCTGCACCTGGAGTTCCCGGATGCCCCACAGGAGTCCGCGCCTGGCCTGTGCCGTGAACGGCAGCTGCCGGTGCAGCCACCGCTCCACGCCGCTGATGGCCCGGTCGACCCGCGGCATCACCCACGGCGGGGTGCGCTGGAACAGGGTCAGCCGGGCGACGTCCGGCTGGATCGCCGGCACGATCTGGATGGCCGAGGCCCCGGTACCGACCATGGCGACACGCTTGCCGCGCAGGTCGTGGTCGTGGTCCCAGCGGGCGGAGTGGAACACCTTGCCGGTGAAGGTGTCGATCCCCGGGATGTGCGGGATCTTGGGGTCGGAGAGCGGCCCGGTCGCGGACACCACGACATCCGCTGTCAGGAAGCCGCCGCTCGTCTCGATCCGCCAGTGCAGCTTCTCCGCGTCCCAGGTCATCATCTTGACCTCGGAGTCGAACCGCAGGTGCGGCCGCAGCCGGAAGACGTCCGCCACATGCTCCAGGTACGCGCGGATGTGCTCCTGCCCGGAGAAGGTGCGCGGCCATTCGGGGTTGGGCGCGAACGAGAACGAGTACAGGTGCGACGGGACGTCACAGGCGCACCCGGGATAGCTGTTGTCGCGCCAGGTGCCGCCCACGCCGCCGGCCCGCTCCAGGACCACGAAGTCGGTGATCCCTTCGCGGCGCAGCCGCACAGCGGCCCCCAGCCCGCCGAACCCGGACCCGATCACCGCCACCCGTACATGCTCGTGCTCGGTCATCCCGACGCCTCCCTAGCCCGCACGACCCTGCCAGTGAACACTGGCACAATCGGGAGGGTAGAGCAGCTTCGTACTCATGGGTAGGGGTCGCGACCGGGAAAGTTACCGGGGGTACGACGTAGGGTGCGGACGTGGCCGAGGGATCAGGAAAGCGAGGCGCCGGGGCGCGAGCACGGGGCGCCGAGACGCGGAGGGCCGGCACGCGACCACGGGACGCGCGCCTGCGCGAGGCCCCGGAGCCCGGCTCCGGCCCGCTCACGGGCGCCGACCGGTCCGCGCCGGAGCCCGGCCGACGCGAGTACCGCATGGAGGAGCTGGCCGAGGAGGCCGGCATCACCGTGCGCACCCTGCGCTTCTACCGGGAGCGCAAGCTCATACCGCCGCCCCGGCGCGAGGGCCGTATCGCCTGGTACGACGACACCCACCTGGCCCGCCTGCGCACCATCTCGGCGCTGCTGGAACGCGGCCACACCCTGAACGGCATCGCGGAACTGGCCGAGGCCTTCGACCACGGCCGCGACGTGGGCGAACTGCTCGGCCTCGGCGAGCCCACCGAGGAGACCCCGGTCCGCCTCTCCCCCGAGGAACTGGCCGACGTGTTCGCCGGCCAGGCGACCCCGGAGAACCTCGCCGCGGCGCTCGACCTCGGCTATCTCGGCACGGACGGCGGCGAGATCGTGCACATCAGCCGCCGCCTGCTCGACGTCTCGGCCGCCCTGGTCCGCGAGGGCATACCGCTCGCCGACGTCCTGACGGCGGCCCGCCGCGTACGCGACCACACCGAGGCACTCGCCGAACTCTTCACCACCCTGGTCCTCACCGAGGACCGCACCCCGGACGACCTCCAGCGCCTGCGCCCCCTGGCGAAGAGCGTGGTGGAGGCAGAACTGTCGATGGCGCTGGACCGGCGGCTCCGGGATCCGCGGGACCTTCAGGGCCCGCAGGATCACCAGGGCCCCTACGCCTAGGGAATCCCATCGCCGCGACCGGATCACCCGGAGGTGGTGGACGACAGGCGGCTCAGAGGTCGTAGACCACCGTGACCGGCGCATGGTCGGACCAGCGCTCGTCGTGCGTCGCCGCGCGCTCCACGAAGCCCTTGACCGCCTTGCCCGCGAGCCCGGGCGTGGCAACCTGAAGGTCGATCCTCCAACCTGAATCGTTGTCGAAAGCCCGCCCCCGGTACGACCACCACGAGTACGGGCCCTCGGCGTCCGGACGCAGGGCGCGTACGACGTCGACGTAACCGCCGTCGTCCGCGTCCAGGACCTGCCCCAGCCACTCCCGCTCCTCGGGCAGGAAGCCGGAGTTCTTCCGGTTGGCGCGCCAGTTCTTGAGGTCGGCCTCCTGGTGGGCGATGTTCCAGTCGCCGCAGACGACGACCTCGCGCCCGTCGGCGGCGGCCCGCTCCCTGAGCCCCTTCAGGTAGGCGAGGAACTCCCCCATGAACCGGACCTTCTCGTCCTGCCGCTCGGTCCCGACCTCGCCCGAGGGCAGATAGAGGCTCGCGACGGTGACACCGGGCAGGTCCGCCTCGACGTACCGCCCGGAGGAGTCGAACTCCTCGGAGCCGAAGCCGATCCGGACGCGGTCGGGCTCACGGCGTGTGTAAAGGGACACACCCGCGCGGCCCTTGGCGGCGGCGGGGGCGTGCACGACATGCCATCCCTCCGGCGCGCGCACGTCCGCGGAGAGCTGGCCCGGCTCGGCCCGCACCTCCTGGAGACACAGCACGTCCGCGGAGGTCTCCGCGAGCCACTCCACGAAACCCTTCTTCGCGGCGGCCCGGAGCCCGTTCACATTCACAGAAGTCACAGTCAGCACTCGGGCACGATACTTAATCGGTGCCGCCGGCCCGAACTCGATCATTCAACGCATAGATGTACGGTAAACCGCATGAATTTCCGCCCGGTCCCTTTCGACCACCCCGACGCCATCAAGCTCAACGACCAGGTTCAGGCCGAATACGCCGAGCGCTACGGTGACGACGGCGACGCCACGCATCTGGACGCGCGGATGTTCGCCTCGCCGCTGGGCCTCTATCTGATCGCGTACGACGAGTGGGACCGCCCGGTGGCCACGGGCGGCTGGCGCACCCAGGACGAGAACGACGAGGGTTACTCGGACGGAGACGCCGAGCTCAAGCGCATGTACGTGATCCCCGAGGCCCGCGGCCTCGGCCTCGCCCGGCGCATGCTGGCCGGCCTGGAGGACGACGCCCGCGCGGCCGGCCGCGTCCGCATGGTCCTGGAGACCGGCGCCAAGCAGCCCGAGGCGGTCGCCCTCTACGCGTCGAGCGGCTACGAGCCGTGCGCCAAGTTCGGCTATTACCGCTTCCACGAACTGAGCCTTTGTTACGCCAAAGCCCTCTAGTCACCGGGGCGGTGTTCATCCGGCGGCGCCCCGGCGGACCGAGCGCGCCTGGAGGCCGACCCGATGTCGACGACCCGACCCTTACGGAACGTACGGCTGAGAGCGAGCGCGGCGGCAGCAGGACTGGCCGCCGCGCTGGCCCTGACCGGCTGCACCGGCGGCCAGGGCGGCTCCGCGGAGCCCGACCCCGAACTGTCGCCGCCTCCGGCTTCCTCACCCGCTTCTTCCCCGGCTTCCGCCCCGAGGGAATCGCCGGCCCCCGACCCCGTCCAGTACCTGCCAGGCGAGTCCGTCACCAAGGCTCCGGACATACCTGGCAGCAGGGTCGTATCGAAGGTCGCGAACGCCCACGGCAACGAGGAGATCGACGTACCCGGCGGAATCGGGCCCGGAACCCTGTGGATCTCCGTGGACTGCCAGGGCCGGGGAACGCTGAACGTCTCGGTGGAACCGACCGGGTTGAGCTTTCCGGTCGCCTGCGCCGCCGGAAAGGTCAGCGGCATCCTCAACCGAATGGATCTTGAGCACGGGCACAGCCACGACCACGCGACGGTGACCGTGACGGCCCCGTCCGGAGTTCGCTGGGCCCTCACCGTCGGACACTGACCGAAGGAACCGCCGGCCCCGGGACCACCAACGGGAGTTGCCGCCGTCGGCTCCAGGACATGGCAAGAGGCCCGCTCCCACGGATGGGAACGGGCCTCTTGGCTGCGGTGGACCTGTGGGGATTTGAACCCCAGACCCCCTCGATGCGAACTATGGGCGAGGCGGTCGCTGAGGTCTGCTCGTCTGGTCGGACGGTCATGCGGGGTTGCTGACGGTTGGGCCCGGTCGGGATGGTTGCTGTACTTCTCTGCTGTACCGGCATGGAGACCTTGTCAGCCGCCTGCCGGATGCAGGATCGTACGGTCATGCCCGAGGCCCCTAACGTTGAGACTGCTTGGACATGGCTGTTGGAGCGTCGGCCAATGACCCGCGGCTCGTTCGACGACACGTTGCCACCCGTCGCAGCTGCCGCGTACGCGGAGCCCGTGCTGCGCAGCCTCTTTCCTTTTCACTCCCACGGCACGCTCAAATTTATCCGTGATGCCCCCCCGTGGCACGAGCCTCCGGTTGATGATCTGCCGTTCATCGTGTTGGGGGAGCCGCCATACAGCGTCTACACGGCCGCGTACACGACGCGCCTTGGAAAGGCGGCGACGGCTGAGGACGCCATCGGCCTGTTGGTGGCTCACCTGCCTCCGGGACTGGGCAAGGACGCAGCAAGCCAACGGTCTTGAAATCTGCCGGCTTAGCCTACCCAGGTTCGAACCCTGGCGCCGCCACAGTAGTGAGTATCGGCCCCTGACCAGTGATTCTGGTCGGGGGCCGATCTCGTTTCCGCTTGGTGCCAGTCACCGCGATTTCCCGTCGTTCCCCGCTCGACGATTTGTGATCTAAAGCACGCGGTCGGGGGGATGGGCAGTTCAACCAGCGTCCCGCTTTTCCAGTGACCGGCGCCGCTTCGGTCGAGGACGGACGTGATCGAGGATGGCGCTTGCAGTCGCGAGCACTTCCATCGCCAAAAAGAAGATGGAAGCCATCTGCAGCGCCCCCTCCCCGTAGAGGGCCTGGTAGCCGAACCAAGTCACGGAGACGCAGGTCACCAGGGCCATGCCTAGCCCCCTAAGGCGTGGAGCCATGTGCACTCACTTCTTGGAGTCGCGCCCGTAGCGGATGGCCGTAAGCGTGAGGCTCACAGCCAGCAGGCCTCGCATGATGACGTCGTCCTCGGTGATCACGAAGATGAGAAACGGCAGCACTATGAGCGCCAGCTGCCAACGTGGGTGGTTCAACCCACTGGACTTGTCAGTCATCTCGCCCCCTCGATCGGCACCATAGCGCGCGGTCGGCGGAGCGACTTTGGCCGGGAGCTGCTTTGGCGCGAGTGATCATGGCCCCGCGTGTGATGATCAGCCCGTCGTGCTGGGAGACGATCCGCTGGCGCAGTGGTCGTATGCGGACTTCACTGAGGGGTACGACGGGCTCAGAGCTATCCGGCTGCCTGATGTGTCGTCGCCGCAGACGTATTGCTCCGGGCCTGATGTGGACGTGATCCGCAGTAGTACCTCGTAGGACGAAATCCGTACGTGGCGCCTGCCGCCCGCTGCGATTGGTCCGAGGCTGTCTTGCTCCGAGCACTCGTTGTCTCCGTCGCCAGCACACCAGAAGACACGCACGGCGCTGGGTGTGTTGTTCACCAGGGTGATCGGGGAGACGTTCTCGGGATCGGTCGGATCCGGGTCGCAGCCGACAAGGCAGAGACAGGCCGGAATCAGGATGGTCAGCGTCACGCAACGAGAGACACGGTTGATCAGATACTTCACTGCCCCACCCTGGAGGTCGCTACGCGAATCCGCACCGTATCGCAAGATCGAGTATGCGGATATGGCTTGACCTGGCAAAACACCGACCGGAGCCTTCACGACTTCCCCTACCCACCACCTACCCCGGCTCCCATCCCGTCTGCCGTCGACCCACACACCGTGGAGCGGGCGTGGTTCAGGGCGTCAAGGTGGAGCGCCCTGCTGGACGAACGACCTTGACGCCCTGGGCCGCGACTGCTCGGCTCTGCCTGGGTCGACGGCGGACGGGATGGGAGCACCCCGCGCACGCCACACTCGGCCGGCACACGCGAACGGCGCCCCCGCCCTCTCGGAGCCTGAGCGCCCCCGCCGGAGGCATGCTTTGACCGCTGCTGCAATGTGCAGTGATCAGCTCATGGCCGTCGGCCCTATCCACATGTGGGCGCGCGTCGGCGCAGCGCGGGCGGAGCGGGCCGAAGGCAGGAGCGGCGCCCGCGGCGGAGCCGGGAGCGCGCCCGGCGGAGCGGAGCGCAGCCGGGGCTTGATGAGGTAGAGAAACCTGTAACAGCCCGAGCTTGCTCAGGCGTCGAAGTCGTACTCCAGGATGTAAGAGGCGGCGTCGAGAGTCATCTCGTTGACCTCGACAGGGCGACCTTCGTCCGCGAACGCAGTGCGGCAAATGAGGATCACGGGAGTGCCTGCGGAGATGCTCAACTGCGCTGCTTCGTGCTTCGTCGGCATGCGCGAGCGGATCTCCTCGCGGAAGTGCACTGGCTTGTAGCCGAGTTCGACCAGCCGGGCGTATGTTCCGCCGGGTCCTGTGTCCTCCTGCGTGATGGCCGAGCCCGCGACCACGGACGTGGGCAAGTAGCTCGTCGCGAGGAGAACGGGCTTCCCATCCAGCACGAACCGCCTACGCCTCACGCATGCCGTGTCATCATCCGCAAGGTCGAGGACTTGCCCGATCCGCTCCGGCGCGGCCTCCTCGGAAACCGTCACCTGGTCGACGACGAGTGAGCGGTTCTTGATGTCCGCAGACCAAATCGATCGACCGCTGCCCCACTGGTCCTGGGCCAGTCGCTGAATGCCTCGGCGGCGCAGTGGGCGGAAGTCGCGTACGAACACGCCGGCGCCCTTGCGGGACTCGGCGACACCCTCGTCTCTGAGGACGCCCAGGGCCTGGCGAGCCGTCATTCGGGCCACGCCGTGCTCGGACATCAAGTCGTTCTCTCCCGGAAGCCGATCACCGGGACCGTACTCGCCCGACTGGATCGCCTCGCGTAGAGAGTCTGCGATCTTCTGGTACTTCGGCCGACGGTCACCATCGGTGCTGGGCATTCCGAGCCCCCCTCTCTTCTCTAGACAGCCTAGGCCAACCTTGCGCACTCCACAGTGCGTGTAACCGCAACCCCGCTCCTCAATCTCTCTATACATCCTCTTGACGTCTCTAGAGATGAGCGCTTCAATTGAGATGTCTAGAGAGGTCACGTTAGGTGATCTCCTGAGAGCGAGGGATGGGCTCATGCCGTCATTCAAGATCGACGTTTCGACCGCTGTGGTGTTCGTGGCGACCGCGCCGGCGCCGAAGCTGGTCAACAAGAAGACCGGGGAAGTCGCGATCGACAGGGAGACCGAGGCGACGCTGTACACCGTCGGCCTGCTGGTCTCCGACGAGGGTGAGGGCAACCTGTACCAGGTCGCCATCCCCGAGACCGGTATCCCGGAGGGCCTGGCGCCGGGTACGCCGGTGCGGGTGATCGGGCTGAAGGCCCGTGACTGGGAGAACGAGTTCAACGGGCAGAAGCGGCACGGGATCTCGTTCCGCGCAGTCGCGATCACGGTGGCGGCCTGACCATGACCGACATCGCTACCTGGTTAGAACTGGGCGGCATTGCGGCCGGCGCCGGTGGGCTCGGCTACGCGAAGTACCGGGCCCCGCGCCTGTACTGGTCGCTGGTCGGCCTGCCGATCACCTGGGGCCGGTTCACCTGGACCTACCGGTCCACGATGGACGTGTGCGGGCTGACGGTTCGGCCGTCGGGCTTCCGAGCGTTCATGACCCGCAACGTCGCCCGCCGCGAGGTGCGGCCGGTGGCGCCGAAGGTCCGTAGGGTCCGGGGAACCGCGACCGGCCTGCGGGTCACCCTGCGTCTTCCTGCTGGCTTGGAGCCTGCGGACATCGCCGCGTCCTCCGAACGCCTCCGCCACGCGTGGGGAGTTCGTTCGGTGATCGTGGGGGAGACCAAGCCCGGATACGTGCAACTGCGGATGACCGGCTACGACGTGCTGAGCCGGGTCCGGATGCCGCGTAAGGCCAAGCCGCGTGACCTGGTGGTCCCAGTTGCGATGCGCGAGGACGGCTCGGTGTTCGAGCGGAACTACCGTGAGGTGCCGATGGCGCTCACCCTGGGCGCCACGTTGTCGGGCAAGTCGATGTATCAGCGCAACCTGATCACGGGTCTGGCCCAACTGCCGGTGGGTCTGGTCGGCATCGACTGCAAGCGCGGTGTGGAGCACGGCAGGTATGCGCCTCGCCTGTCCGCGCTGGCCACCGACCTTGCTTCGGCCGGCCGTCTGATTGACGCGCTGGTCACAGAGATGGAAGAGCGCTTCGACCTGCTGTCCCTCTACCGGGTCTCGGACCTGTGGGAGCTGCCCGAGCACCTGCGCCCGGTGCCGCTAGTGGTGCTGATCGACGAGGTGGCGGAGCTGTTCTTCGTGCTGTCGAAGAAGGACGAACCCGAGCGCGACCGTGTGGTGATGCAGCTCGTGCGGCTGGGGCAGATGGCCCGCGCGATCGGCATCTACCTGGAGGTGTGCGGGCAGCGCTTCGGCTCCGACCAGGGCAAGGGCGCGACCGCTCTGCGGGCCCAGCTCACCGGCCGTGTCGTGCACCGTGTGAACGACCGGGCCAGCGCGGACATGGGCCTGTCCGACATCGCCCCCGAGGCCGTCTTGGCCGCGACCGCGATCCCGGCGAACCGGCCCGGCGTCGCGGTGGCCGGCGACACCTCCGGCGGCTGGTCCCGCATCCGCACCCCCGAGATCACCCCGGACGAAGCAGCTGACGTCTGCCGGGAGTTCGCCCACCTGACCCCGGAGCTGCCGTTCCTGGCCCCGTTCCGCCCGGTCAGTCAGATCATTCCGCCGATGCCCACCGCGCCGCCGCTCGTGAAGCCCCGGCCGGTCACCGAATAGCGCACCCCCGCACCCCGGTCGGCGTGACCGTCTCACGCCACGTCCCTACCCCCGCCATGCCAAAAGACCGGAAGGAGATCGCTCATGGCACGCAAGACCAGCAAGCCGCCGGCCACCAAGCAGTGCCCGCCCTGCGGTGGCACCGGTGAGGTCTCCCGCACCGTCCACGTCGGCCGCAAGCGCCGCGCTGTCGGCCAGCAGACCGGCTTGTGCCTGAACTGCCTGGGCTCCGGCGAGATCCCCGCCGACGACTGAACCCGTCCGGGGCCGGGCGGCCGGACACCGATCCCCGCCCTGCCCCGGCCCTCAATCCCCGAAAGGGAGGTGAAGACCCGTGACCAGCAAGATCCGACTCGTTGTACTCACCCTCGCTGTGATCGCCGGTTCGCTGTCCTTCGCCCACCTGCAAGACCTCGCCGAGGCTGCCGGGCAGACCGGCTGGAAAGCCTGGGCCTACCCCGTCTCCGTCGACCTGCTGCTCGTCTGCGTGCTGCACCGACTGCGCACCGAACGATCCGTGGCGGCCTGGTTCTGGTTCCTGATCGCCCTGGTCGCCTCGCTTGGCGCGAACATCGCCACCGCGGGCGTCCTCGACCTCCACCACGTCCCGCCCTGGCTGCGGATCGTCGTCGCCGGCTGGCCCGCGCTGGCCTTCCTGGGCGGCACCCTCCTCGTCCACTCACCCACCGAGGACACCGCCTCTGCCCGGAAGCCTGCACAGGCTGTGGACGAACCGGCGATGACCGAGGTCGACATGCGCCGCGACGATCCCGCCTTTCCTGCCGCTCCGGAGCTTTTGGCCGCACGTTCCGAGCCCGCTGCACCTGCGGTCACGGTGCCGGCCGCGCTCCTGGACCACGCCCGAAAGATCGCCGAAGCACACCGCGTCACGACCGGAGCGCCGATGGGCGCGGATGCTCTGTCCGCCCGGCTCGGCCTGCCCGGCCCGATGTCCGACGCGATTGCCGCACAGCTCCAACTCACCTGACCAGAAAAGGAGATGCCCGTCATGCGTCCGTCCATCGAGTCCGCCTTGAAGCACTCGGCCGAACTGACCCGAGGCAACCGGCTCGTCGAGGGCCTGGCCGTCGGTGAAGCCGCGATCAACCGGGCCACCGACGACGAACAGCCCGAGATCCAGCGCTGGCTTGCCGAGCACGCCGCCGACTTCACCGGAGAGGACGGCGCGTGATGCGCCCTAACCGCTTCTACGACGTGATCCGCATCGGCCCGGTCAAGGTCGGCACCTTCAACAACGGCCGTGGCCAGACCCGGCACACCGCCGCCTGCACCGCCCCGAACTGCGGCTTCTCCACCGAGCACGGCAACCGCTCCGCTGCCGAACTCGCCGCCCGCACCCACCGCTGCGACTGAGAAGGGAGGACCGAACCGTGCAGATACCCGAAGACCAGCTCCGCGCCGGTCACATCCCCGCCGACCTCTACCGACAGATCCCGCCCGGCACCGACGTCCGCAGGGTCGTGATCGTGCAGGAGGCACCGCGCTCCTACACGGGCCCGATCGTGCTGACCCTGGTCGTCGCCGTTGGCGCCGTAACGGTCCTGCTCGTGATCGCTTACGTCGTCCAGGTCATTGCCGCCGCTGCGGTCGCGGTCATCTCCGCGAGCGGCGGGATCAGCTACACGATCAGCCGCCGACACAAGTAACGCCTCCCGGGGCGGCCTCAACCGCCAAGTTTCCGCCGCCCCGGATGGCTCGACCACTTCCTGATCTCTCGACCCGAAAGGGCTCCACACATCATGCCTGCCCACACCTCGAACCGTCCCGTCTGCCGCGACTGCGACGGCTTCCCCGTCGTCGCCATCACCACCGGTGGACGCAACCGCGACGGCTCCCGCACCACCCTCCGCGTCACCTGCCCGGCCTGCCACGGCACCGGCCGCACGGTCCGCATCGCCGTCCTCGCCCGCGCCGGGAGGTGACCGGGATGTTCCGCAAACTCCCCGCCGACCTCACCCCGACCGAGGAAAGCCCCGGCCTGCGCGTCCGCGGCGGCACGAAGCACACCCGGTCCCAGGGCGACTACCTGTGCGGCGGCTGCGGTGCCGAGGACCACGCCAACGGCGACAACGACGTGAAAGCCCTGGTGGAGGAGTACACCGACAACCACGGCCCCGCCCACCGAGGCGACCGACGATGAACCTCGCCCCCCGGGTCCTGGACCTGTTCTGCTGCCAGGGCGGTGCCGGCAAGGGCTACGCCGATGCCGGATTCGACGTCACGGGCGTCGACCTCGTCCCGCAGTCCCGCTACCCGTACCGCTTCGTGCAGGCGGATGCGCTCGGCTTCGTCCGCGAGCACGGGACGGAGTTCGACTTCATCCACGCGTCCCCGCCCTGCCAGTTCGACAGCGACTGCCAGCGGCTCCAGGGCAACACGCACCCCGACCTGATCGGTCCGACCCGTGCCGCTCTCGAAGCGACCGGACGGCCCTTCGTGATCGAGAATGTCCGCGGGGCCCTGCCCAAACTGCGTACCCCGGTCCTGCTGTGCGGCGCCATGTTCGCCATGGCCACCTACCGGCACCGCTACTTCGAAACCGGCGGCGGCTTCACCCTCGTCCAGCCCCGCCACCCCCGGCACACCACACCTCAGGCCAAGATGGGCCGTCCGGTACCGCCGGGCCACTACGGCCAGTTCATCGGCAACTTCTCCGGCGTCGCCCTCGCCAAGCAGGTGATGGGCGTGGACTGGATGAACCGCGACGGCATCCGCGAATGCATCCCCCCGGCCTACACCCAACGCATCGGCACGGCCGTCCTCGCCGCCCGTCTGGGGGTGGCGGCATGACCGACTCCGCCACCGCGGCGGGCCTTGATGCGGCCACCTTCGGCGACGTGCTGAGGGTGGCCGGGCAGGCCGACTTCGACCGCTGGCAGGAACAGATCCGCCGCACCGGAGGATGCTCCGACCCCATCCGGTTAACCGGCGGCACCAAGACCATCGACCCGGCCACCAAGACCGTCCTGCACGCCTACACGACCGAGCACGAGCCGGGCGGCATGCTCCGCATCGCCTGCGGCAACCGCCGCGCCTCCCGCTGCCCGGCCTGCGCCTGGACCTACGCCGGCGACACCTACCACCTGATCCGCGCCGGCCTGACCGGAGACCCCGACAAGGGCACCCCGCACACCGTGCGCGACCACCCCCGCGTCTTCGCCACCCTCACCGCCCCCTCCTTCGGGCCTGTCCACAACCGGCCCGGCAACCGGCCCTGCCGCTGCGGCACACAGCACGCCGAGGACGCGTCCGAGCTCGGCACCCCGCTGGACCCGGACACATACGACTACGCGGGCGCCGTGCTGTGGAACAACCACGCATCCGACCTGTGGCGCTACTTCTCGATCTACCTCCGCCGGGAGATCGCCGCCCGCGCCGGGCTCACCCAGAAGGACGCCCGCGAACAGTCACGCGTCTCCTTCGGCAAGGTCGCCGAGTACCAAAAGCGTGGCGCGGTCCACTTCCACGCGGTGATCCGGTTCGACGGACCCGAAGGACCCGACACCCCGCCCCCGCCCTGGGCCACCCTCGATCTCCTCACCGACGCGATCGGTGCCGCCGCGGCTCGCGTCGCCGTCGACGTGCCCGCCGCGGGTGACGAGCCGGCTCGGACGCTGCGCTGGGGGACACAGCTCGACGTCCAACCGATCAGCGCCTTCGGCGACGGTGAAGAGATCACCGAAGCGGCCGTGGCCTCCTACGTCGCCAAGTACGCCACGAAGGCAGCCGAGAACACGGGCGCCGTCGACCGCCGGATCGGCAACAAGGAAGCCCTGGTCCTCCTCGACGTGCCCGACCACCCCCGCCGGCTGATCGAAGCCTGCCTCGACCTGCACGCCCTCTACCCCGGTCGGAAGCTCCGCGACTGGGCCCACATGCTCGGCTTCCGCGGCCACTTCTCCACCAAATCCCGCCGCTACTCGACCACCCTCGGCGCGCTGCGACAGGTGAGAGCCGACTACCGCGCAGCCCAGCAACGCGCTGCCCTCGGCCTGCCCGATCCCGACGACAACCCGGAGGCCACCACCCTCGTGCTCGCCCACTGGACCTACGCCGGTCACGGCCACACCCCCGGCGAATCCTGGCTCGCCGCCAACATCCACCGGGACATCCAACTCAACCGCGAAACCGCGCGCGAAGCACTGCAAGACCAACTCACCATGGAAGGAGCCGCAGCATGACGACCACAGTGATCGAGCGGAAGTGGTACACCACGCGGGAAGTCGCGGAAATGCTCGGCTACGGACTTTCCAAGACCAAGATGCTGGTCTTGACCGGGGAAATCCGCTCTATCAAGGACGGTCGTAACCGCCGAATCCTGCCTCGCTACGTAGACGAGTACGTCGAACGGCGCGCCCAGGAAGCCGAAGCGGGGTGGGCCGCATGAGCGGCAAGCGCGCCAACGGCGAAGGCTCCATCTACCCGTACAAGAACGGCTACGCGGCCTACGTCTGGGTGACCAAGCCGGACGGCAAGCGGGCCCGCAAGTACGCCTACGGCAAGACTCGCGAAGAGGTTCACGACAAGTGGATCAAGCTCCACACGGAAGCCAAGGAAGGACCGGTGGCAACGTCCTCGCCGACGCTGGCGCAGTACCTCGCGCGGTGGCTCCGTGAGGTTGTCGAACCGGATCTGAAGCCCAAGACGGCAGAGACCTACGCCATGCACGTCCGGCTCTACATCGCACCAGGACTCGGCTCGAAGCGGCTCGACAAACTCACCGTGAGAGACGTCCGAACGTGGATCAACACCCTGTTGGAACAGTGCCAGTGCTGTGCACAGGGCCTGGATGCGAAGCGGGACACGCCGCGCTGCTGTGCCGCTGGCGACTGCTGCGAGCGCATCCCGTCGCGTCGCACGGTTCAGGACGCACGCACCGTGCTGCGGTCGGCGTTGACCAACGCGATGACGGAAGAGCTGATCTCGAAGAACGTTGCGGGCCTGGTCAAGGTGCGGTCGGCGCGCAAGGTGAAGCGGCATCCGTGGTCGGTGGAAGAGGCGCGACAGTTCCTCGAAGCGGCCAGCACGGCGCATGACTCGCTGTACGCGGCGTACGTGCTCATCCTCGTTCTGGGCTTCCGGCGGGGTGAGGTGCTGGGCCTGACCTGGGAAAGCGTGGACCTGGACGCGGGTGAGGTCACGGTGCAGATGCAGTTACAGCGGATCAACCGGCGTCTTGTGCACGACGAGACCAAGACCGAGGCGTCAACGGCCACGCTCCCGCTTCCGCAGATCTGCGTGACCGCCCTCCAGGTCCGCAGAAAGGAGCAGGAGCTGTCTAAGAGGGCGGCCGGCGCGATGTGGGCGGACTCCGACTTCGTGTTCACCACGCGCTACGGCACGCCGTTCGATCCGCGCAACTTCAACCGCCGGTTCATCAATCGCTCGGCCAGCGCAGGAGTCCGCCGGATTCGGCTGCACGACACTCGGCACACGTGCGGGTCGCTGCTCGCTGCCCTCGACGTGCATCCTCGGGTCGCGATGCAGATCCTCCGGCACAGCAAGATCGCGGTGACAATGGAGGTCTACACGCACGTGCCGTCGGAGTCGACCCGGCGGGCGCTTCGCAAGCTGGGCAAGCACCTCGGCAGGCAAGATCGAAAGTAGCTGCTGTACTTCACTGCTGTACGACGCCAAAGAGCCCCAGCCGGATCTCTCCGACTGGGGCTCTGAGCTGCGGTGGACCTGTGGGGATTTGAACCCCAGACCCCCTCGATGCGAACGAGGTGCGCTACCAGACTGCGCCACAGGCCCTTGCAACGAGTGAAACTCTAGCATCCCGATCGAGGTGCTTGGAAATCCGTTCCGGGCTGGTCAGCCGGGCCCTCGCGAGGGCCCGTCGGCACACCCGTCACTCGTTGGCCGCGCGGGGCCGTTCCCCGTCCTCGTACTGGTCGAACAACGGAGTACGACCGCGCTCGCGGGCGCGCCGCGCGGACGCCGCGCGCCGTGCGTCACTGCGAGTGCCGTCCGCGGCCTCGGCGCCGTCCGGACCGTCGGAGAACTCCTCGTCGGCCGGCTCCGCCTCGGGCGCGCTCGGTTCGGCCGCGCTGGACCGCGCGGAGCTCCAGGCGTCCGGCGCCCCCAGATCGACGCTGGACGTGGCCCGGGGCGCGACCGGCGCGGTCACATAGGTCGGCAGGGGAACCGGCACCGGGTCCCAGCTGTCCCCCTGGGCCGGCCCGCACTGGCGCTCGCGCTGCTGGTCGACCCACTCGGCGTGGTCGGTCTGCTCGACGAGGGCGCGACGGTCGGCGGCGAGCGCCGAGAGGCCGGGGTCGGTGTCGGACCCCGGGCCCTCCGGTTCGTCCGCCGCGGAGTCGACGGCCGTCCGTCGGCGAGGCTGCCGCTCCCGGAGCCGCTGCGCCGCGACCTCGGCCCGGCGGCGGTCCATGGTGTAGGTGAAGCGCCGTCGCTCCTGGGCGCGCAGGTGCATGATGTACGAGCTCAGCATCA
This sequence comes from Streptomyces sp. NPDC042002, assembly GCF_055588305.1. Classification (NCBI taxonomy): domain Bacteria; kingdom Bacillati; phylum Actinomycetota; class Actinomycetes; order Kitasatosporales; family Streptomycetaceae; genus Streptomyces; species Streptomyces sp. NPDC042002. The sequence continues at coordinate 33,876 of NZ_JBVJCT010000051.1, forward strand.
CGGCCGGTACGCCGGGCGCCCACAGGAACGCGAGCCCGCCGACGGCCGCCACGATCGCGCCGAGCGTGAAGGCGATGAACAGCAGGACCGTCGTACGCCGACGGCGCGCGAGGACCTTCGTACGCCGGGCCCTCGCTGCGGCCTCCGCTGAAACCGCCCGCCGTGCGCCCGGTGTGGACGGCGCGGCCTGCTGGGGCGCGGACTTGGCCGAGGGTCTCGGCGCGGACGCGGACGTACCGGACTGGTGCGGTACGGACCGGGCGGCGCCGGAGGTCTCGTGCGTGCCGCTCTCCCGGCCGGCCGCGCGTGCGCCCGGCTTCTGCTCCGCCTGGGCCGGCTCCGGCACCTGAACCCGTTCCTGTGCGTGCGGACGGTGCTGGGCCGCCGCCTGGGGCCGGGCCGGAGGCACGGCGAACGCCCGGACGTCCACCGAATCGGTGACGTCGTCCGGGTCGGCGCTGGGCTCCTCCTCCTCGGCGGAGCGCGCGCGCAGGTCCTTGGCGTATCGACGCTCCATCCCCGCCCGTCCGGACAGCAGCCGGATGGCGGTGCTGAAGCGTTCCGTCGGACGGGCTTCGTTCAGCTCGTCCTGCCTACGGAGCCACATCGGCACCAAGTAGGCGGCCCAGGCCCCGACGATGACTGCGTAGATGAGGCCGCTGCTGCTCACGCCTCACACGGTAGAGGGGTTTGTGTGAGGCCATCTGCCAATTGAGCCGGTGTGTCGCACGATCCGGCTGATATTTCGAGCTTTTTTTGTGACCGATGCGATCAGCAGGCCGTCGTGAGCGCGAATTTAATGCCCTGAGGCGATCGTCCGCCGATCATTTTCGAACACCTATTTCATTTTCCGGTGTTCCCGGGCTTGCTCGAGTTCTGCGATCCGGCCTGCTCCGATCCCAGCTGACCCGAAGCGTTCGGCGCCGAACGCTTCCGGCGCCAGCGCGCGAGCAGCCCCTCGGGCACTTCCTCCGCGGTGAGCGCGAAGACGAGATGGTCGCGCCAGGCGCCGTCGATGTGGAGATAGCGCGGGCGCAGCCCTTCCTCGCGGAATCCGAGTTTTTCCACGACCCTGCGGCTTGGCCCGTTCTCGGGGCGAATGCAGACTTCGATGCGGTGCAGTCCGACGGTGCGGAAGCAGTGGTCGCTGACCAGCGCCACGGCCGTCGGCATCACTCCGCGCCCCGCCACCGACTGGTCCACCCAGTAGCCGACGTGCCCGGAGCACATCGAGCCCCAGGTGATCCCGGCCACGGTCAACTGACCGACCAGACGCCCCTGGTACTCGATCACGAAGGGCAGCATCCGGCCCGCGTTGGCCTCGGCGCGCAGGTGCCGGACCATCTGGCGGTACGTCGGCCGGTGCGCGATCGGACCGCTCGGGGTGGGCGGCGGAATGGTCGCCTCCCAGGGGCGCAGCCAGTCACGGTTGCGCCGGTTCACCTCGCGCCAGGCCCGCTGGTCGCGCAGCCTTATCGGCCGGAGGACGACATCGCCGTCCACCAGCTCGACCGGCCAGGATGGGCTGTTCAGCTCGCACCCCCACTGCCGCTGGGTCTCTGGTGGTCGCCGCCGCGGATCTGGTCGACGGCGTGGATCAGGAGGGGCTCCAGAACGGCCAGTCCGTCCTTCACCCCGCCGGTGGAGCCCGGCAGGTTGACGATCAGCGCCCCTCCGGCGACTCCGGCGAGCCCCCGCGAGAGCGCCGCCGCCGGCACCTTGTCCCTGCCGAACGCCCTGATGGCCTCCGCGATGCCCGGGACCTCGTGGTCGAGCACCCGCAGGGTCGCCTCGGGGGTGCGGTCGGTGGGCGAGATCCCCGTACCGCCGGTGGTCACGATGACGTCGTAGCCCGCTTCGACCCCGGCGCGCAGCGCCGCCTCCACGGGGTCCCCGTCAGGGACGACCCACGGCCCGTCGACCGCGAAGCCGAACTCCGCGAGGCCCGCGGCGATCAGAGGGCCGCCCTTGTCCTCGTAGACGCCGGCGGCGGCCCGGTTGGACGCCGTGACCACCAGGGCGCTGTAGGACGCCAGGAGGGCCCCGCCGGTAACAGTGTCGCCGCTCATGCCCGGCTCCAGTGGCCGGACTTCCCGCCTGTCTTCTCTTCCACGCGTACGTCCGTGATGACCGCCCCCTTGTCGACAGCCTTGACCATGTCGATCACGGTGAGGGCCGCCACACTGACCGCGGTGAGGGCTTCCATCTCGACGCCCGTGCGGTCGGTCGTCCTCACGGTGGCGAGGATCTCGACGGCGTCGTCCGCGACCGACAGATCAATCTTGACACCGGACACCGACAACGGGTGGCACAGCGGGATCAGGTCGGGCGTGCGCTTGGCTCCCATGATCCCCGCGATGCGCGCGGTGGCGAGGGCATCGCCCTTGGGTACTCCCTCGCCGCGCAGCAGCTCCACGACGCGCGGCGAGACCAGGACACGGCCGCTCGCGCGCGCGGTGCGGGCGGTCACGTCCTTGCCGGACACGTCGACCATGCGGGCGGCGCCGGCCTCGTCGATGTGCGTCAGTCGGTCCTGCACAGGGGGTCCGGAGGTCTCCCCCCGGGACGGAACAGTCATGTGCGTGGGCGCTCCCGGTCAGGGCCCGTCGCGGTGCGGCGCGTGGGCCTGGTGTGCGCGACACGTTACCGCCCGTCCGTCCACCGCTACGCCTCCGTAAGGAGCTGTGCGCCCCTTGCGCGATCCGGCGGTCCGCCGGCGGGCGTCGTCCGTGCCCGGCCGCTCAGCCGAGCAGGACGACCTCGACCTCGGCGCCGGGCTCGACCGAGGTGTCGTCCTCGGGGACGACGATCAGCGCGTCGGCGTGCGCGAGGGCCGCGACCAGGTGGGATCCGGCGCCCCCGACGGGCGTCACGGCGCCGTCCGCGTACGTCCCGCGCAGGAACTGCCGACGGCCCTTCGGCGAGGTCAGTGCCTCGTCCGCGGAAAGGGTCGCCCTGGTCGTGGGCCGGTGGACGTCCTGCAGTCCCATCAGGGTGCGGATCGCGGGGCGCACGAAGAGCTCGAAGGAGACGTACGACGACACGGGGTTGCCCGGGAGGGCGAGCAGCGGTGTGTGGTCGGGGCCGATGGAGCCGAAGCCCTGGGGCTTGCCGGGCTGCATGGCGAGGGTGCGGAAGTCGATGCCGCTGCCCGCCTCGTCCTCGTCGCCGACCGAGGAGAGCGCTTCCTTGACGACGTCGTAGGCGCCGACGCTCACTCCGCCGGTCGTGACCAGCAGGTCCGCGCGGACGAGCTGGTCCTCGATGGCCGAGCGCAGTGTCTCGGCGTCGTCCGCGACCGCGCCGACCCGGTAGGCGATGGCTCCCGCGTCGCGGGCGGCCGCGCACAGGGCGAAGCTGTTGGAGTCGTAGATCTGGCCGGTGCGCAACTCCTCGTCGGGCTGGACGAGTTCGGTGCCGGTGGACAGGACGACCACGCGCGGGCGGGGGTGCACCCGCACGGTGCCGCGGCCGATCGCGGCGAGCAGGCCGATCTGCGGCGGGCCGAGGACGGTGCCCGCTTCGAGGGCACGGTCGCCCGCCTTCACATCGCTGCCCTTCGCGCGGACGTGCGCGCGTGCCTCGGCCTGGCGGTGGACGTGGACCTGTCCGTAGGAGCCCTCGGGGGAGGCACTGTGCGCGCGCATTCCGGAGACCGGGCCCTCGCCGAGGCCTCCGTCCGTCCATTCCACGGGGACGACGGCTTCGGCGCCGGGCGGCAGCGGGGCGCCGGTCATGATGCGGGCGGCCTGACCGGGGCCCACGTAGGGCTGCTCGGCCTGGCCGGCCGCGACATCGCCGACGACCGTCAGGACCGCCGGGTATTCCTCGCTCGCGCCCGCCACGTCCGCGACCCGGACCGCGTACCCGTCCATCGAGCTGTTGTCGAACGGCGGCAGGGAGACCGGCACCGTGACGTCCTCGACCAGGACGCAGCCCTGGGCGTCGAGGAGTTGCAGCTCGATGGGTTCGAGGGGGCGGACGGTCGTGAGGATGTCCTCCAGGTGGTCGTGCACCGACCAGAGGTGATCCTGGCCGGTGGTGCGGGTCGCGGCGCTGCTCAAAGTCCCTACATCTCCTCGGCTACGTAACTGCGAAGCCAGGTCCGGAAGTCCGGGCCCAGGTCCTCACGTTCGCATGCGAGTCTGACAATGGCACGCAGGTAGTCGCCTCGGTCCCCGGTGTCATAGCGGCGGCCCTTGAAGACGACGCCGTGCACGGGGCCGCCGACCTTCTCGTCCGTGGCGAGCTGCTGGAGGGCGTCGGTGAGCTGGATCTCGTCGCCGCGGCCCGGCTCGGTCTTGCGCAGTATGTCGAAGATGTGCGGGTCGAGGACGTAGCGGCCGATGATGGCGTAGCCGCTGGGCGCGTCCGCCGCGTCCGGCTTCTCGACGAGTCCGGTCACCTTGACCAGGTCGTCCTCGTCGGTGTCCTCGACGGCGGCGCATCCGTAGAGGTGGATCTGCTCGGGCGCGACCTCCATGAGCGCGATGACGCTGCCGCCGTGCCGCTCCTGGACCTCGACCATGCGGGCCAGCAGGGGGTCGCGGGGGTCGATCAGGTCGTCGCCGAGGAGTACGGCGAAGGGCTCGTGGCCGACGTGCGGGGCCGCGCACAGGACGGCGTGGCCGAGGCCCTTGGGGTCGCCCTGGCGCACGTAGTGCATGGTCGCGAGGTCGCTGGACTCCTGGACCTTGGCGAGGCGGCTCGCGTCGCCCTTCTTCTGAAGCGCCGATTCGAGCTCGTAGTTGCGGTCGAAGTGGTCCTCGAGGGGGCGCTTGTTGCGGCCCGTGATCATCAGGACGTCGTCAAGACCCGCCGACGCGGCCTCTTCGACCACGTACTGGATCGCCGGCTTGTCGACGACCGGAAGCATCTCCTTGGGAGTGGCCTTGGTGGCCGGCAGGAACCGGGTGCCGAGGCCTGCCGCCGGAATGACAGCCTTGGTGATCCTGGGGTGTGACTCAGTCATGTCCGCAACCATAACCGGTGGCTATGTGCAGAATCTGTGGCTCCGGTTAATTCACTGTCATATGAGCGGATTAAGAGAACTACAGGAGTCACCTGTGAAACACGTCCGACGTGAACCAGAGCCTGACAAGCGAATGTTGCGGCGAGGGTTCCTGTTGGTGAGAAATGGGTTGACGGCCGATGACGTGCGGGAAACCGCCGCCGCTCTCGCCGCCCGCGCCCTGGAGCTGCCCGAACTGGCACACGCCCGCACCGTGGCGGCCTACGTCTCCGTGGGGAGCGAACCGGGCACCCTCGCGCTCCTGGACGCGCTCCGCGCGCGCGGGGTGCGCGTCCTCCTGCCGGTCCTGATGCCGGACAACGATCTGGACTGGGGGGCGTACACCGGGGCGGACTCCCTCGCTCCAGTCCAACACGGCGGGAAAATGGCCCTCTTGGAGCCCGCGGGCGAGCGGCTGGGTCCGGCGGCCGTCCAGGACGCGGACGCCGTTCTGCTGCCCGGTCTCGCCGTCGACGCGCGCGGGATGCGGCTGGGTCGCGGCGGAGGCTCGTACGACCGCGTCCTGGCCCGCCTGGAGCGCTCGGGCGCCGATCCCGCGCTGGTGGTGCTCCTGTACGACACCGAGGTCGTCGAGCGGGTCCCGGAGGAGGCGCACGACCGGCCCGTCCACGCGGCGGTGACCCCCTCAGGCGTGCGCCGCTTCCGCTGACGGACGGCGGGACCGGGAACGGAAACGGCACAGGGGGGCGACTGAAGCGAAGTGGCCCTCCACGCGCGCGGGGAGGGCCACTCTCGTCACTCTCGTGAGGCACCGGCTTCAGGGCGTCAGCACCCCGACGCCCGTCGGAGAGTCACGGTTTCAGGACCAGGGTGTCGCTCGTCTTCTTGTCGACGGCCTTCTTCGTGAAGGCCCACGGCAGGAGCTCGCCCTTGGCCCACTTCTCCGTCTGGTCGGTGTAGTGGGCACTGTAGGCGTGCCCCGAGGCACCCGAGAGGTTGATCCACTTGGACTTGTCGAGGTCCTGGAGGTTGACGACCATCCGCATCGAGGGGACCCAGACCACTCCGTAGCCGCCCGCCGCGTTCCAGCCGGTCGCGTTCACCGTCGCCTCGCCGCCGCTGAGCTTCCAGGGGCCCCGGTTGAGCATGTACTGCAGGAAGGAGGGGCCGTCGGTACCGAGGGTCTGGTTCTTGAGGAACAGGCGGTGCAGCCGGCCCCAGCTCCAGGTGTCGATGTCCTTGCCGAGCTTGGCGGTCAGCTCCCAGCGGGCGTCCGTCATGGCCTGGCGGAACAGCTCGTCCCGGGTGTCGATCGGCTTACCGTTGATCGTCTTGCGCGTCCCGGGCGACTTCCACCAGTCGTTGTGCTCGTCGTCGATGATCTTGCGGACGACCTCGAACCAGCGGTCGCCGCCGTCCGGCTGCGCCTGGTCCGCGTCGCGCTCGCCGCACTCGCGCACCTTCTGGTCCTCGTCCGCGGGACCGGTGCTGTCGACCCGGTCGACCCACAGGCACTGGCCCTTGACCCGCAGCTCCTTGGGCAGCTTGTTGCCGAAGGCGAGCTTGAGGATGTTGCGCCAGGTGGCGTTGAAGTAGGCGGCCGCGGCGGAGTCGGAGTCCTGGGTGTAGTCCCAGCCTTCCAGGAGCTTCTGCGCGTCGCGGACGTCCTTGTCGGACACGTCGATCTTGAGCAGCTTGGGCACGATCAGCTTGGCGATCTCGCTGCTGTCGTCGAGCTGCATCTGGCGCATGTCATCGGTCGAGATCTTGGCGCCGCCCTTGGTCTTCGACTCGATCAGGTCGGTGATCCGCTGGCTGCGGGTGCCGTAGCCCCAGTCCGTGGTGAGCGTGTAGGGGTATTTGCTCGGGTCGACGACCGCCTGGTTGGCGGTCACGATGTAACCGCGCTTGGGGTTGTACTCGTAGGGCAGGGCGGACTGCTTGATGTAGCCGGTCCAGCGGTACTTGGAGTCCCAGCCGGGCGAGGGCAGCGAGCCGTCGTCGCCCTTGGCGCGCGTGGGGATCTTGCCGGGGAGCTGGTACCCGATGTTGCCGCTTGCGCCCGCGCCGTCCGCGTAGACCAGGTTCTGGGACGGCACCTCGAAGGACGCTGCGGCCTTGCGGAACTCGGTCCAGTTCGACGCCTTGTCCATCTCGAAGACGGCGTCCATGGTGTTGCCCGGGTCCAGCGCGGTCCAGCGCAGCGCTATCGCGTAGCCGTCGCCGCGGTCGGGCGCCCCGGCGTCGACGGTGGCCTTCTTGCCGACCTGGACGAGTTCGTCGTCACGGTCGGAGAGCAGCGGCATTCCGTCGTCGGTCTGCCGGACGACGATCGTCTTGGACGCGCCGCCCGCGACCTTGATCGTTTCCTTGCGGGTGGTGAAGGGGAGCACCTTGCCGTCGTACTCGTAGCCCTCGCCGGTGATCTTCTCCAGGTAGAGGTCGGTGACGTCGACCCCGGAGTTGGTCATGCCCCAGGCCATGTCCGCGTTGTGGCCGATGACCACGCCGGGCATGCCCGCGAAGGTGTAGCCGGTGACGTCGTACTGGCACTTGGCGGAGACGGCGGTGCAGTGCAGGCCCATCTGGTACCAGACCGAGGGCAGCGACGCCGACAGGTGCGGGTCGTTGGCCAGCAGCGGCTTGCCGGTGATGGTGTGGCTCCCCGCGACGACCCAGGAGTTGGAGCCGATGCCGTTGCCGTTCACGCCGACGGCGGTGGGCAGGCCGTCGAGGACCTTGTAGAGCCCCGAGAGCTGGCTCTGGAACCCGGTGGGCGCCGCGGTATTGCCCGTGAGCCCCGTGCCCGCCGCGGACGCCGAAGAGGTGTCGGTCGGGCTGTACGTCCCGGTGGCACTGTCGTACGAGCCCGTCCGGACGATCGTCTTGTTCCGGCTGTACGGGTACTCCGGGTACAGGTCCGCGATCTGCTTCGGGCCGAGCCGGCTCGTCATCAGGGAGCGGTCGATCTCTTCCTGCATGTTGCCGCGCAGGTCCCAGGCCATCGCCTTGAGCCAGGCCACCGAGTCGACCGGGGTCCACTGGGTCGGCTTGTAGTCGTTGGTGAAGCCGAGGGCCGCGTACTCCAGGGAGATGTCCTTGCCGTCCTTGCCCTTCAGGTAGGCGTTGACTCCCCTGGCGTACGACTGGAGGTACTTCTTCGTGGAGGGCGACAGCTTGGTGTCGTACTCCTTCTTCGCGACCCGGTCCCAGCCCAGCGTGCGCAGGAACTCGTCGTTCTTGACCTGGCCCTCGCCGAACATCTCGGACAGCCGGCCCGAGGTCATGTGGCGGCGTACGTCCATCTCGTAGAACCGGTCCTGTGCCTGGACGAAGCCCTGGGCCATGAACAGGTCCTCGTCGGACGAGGCGTAGATCTGCGGGATCCCGTTGCCGTCGCGCTGCACGGTCACGGGCCCCGACAGGCCGTCGAGCCGGATGGAGCCCTTGGTCTGCGGGAAGGAGGCGCGCACAGTGCTGATGCTCCAGTACGCGCCGAAGGCGATGCCCCCGATGATGGCGAGAACCAGGACAATCAAGAACAGTCGGGCTTTGCGCCCCTTCTTCCTGCCGGGCTTGCCGGGCTGCTGGCCGGAAGAGGCGGTGGTGTTGGGGGGCATCGCTGTCCTTGCTGTCCTAACGCGAGCGGCAGGCGGTCCTGGAGTGCTGGGGCAACCATAGGCGCAGGGCCAACCGCGCCTTGACGCGGAGTAGGAAACCGGGAAGCACGGCTGTTCGATCTTGCCTCCGGGAACGTCAAGAAAGCGTCAAGAGTTAGGTAAGGTAACGAAGTACTTGCACTGAAGTGGCCGGCTTCCGGTGCTCAGTTCCGGAGGCCGCCCGCGGCGCGACCGGATCGGCGAGAAAGGAACAGCCCCTGACTGTCCACCACCTCAACCAGCTCCTGCTCGTGTGCTCGCTCGTCCTGCTCTTCGCGGTGGCGGCGGTCCGGATCTCCTCACGCAGCGGGCTCCCGACGCTGCTCGTCTACTTGGGGATCGGCGTCGCGATCGGCCAGGACGGAGTCGGCGACGTCCACTTCAGCAACGCCGAGCTGACCCAGGTCATCGGGTACGCGGCCCTGGTCGTGATCCTGGCCGAGGGCGGTCTCGGCACGAAGTGGAAGGAGATCAGACCGGCCCTGCCGGCGGCCTCCTCGCTGGCGGTGGTGGGCGTCGCGGTGAGCGTCGGTGTCACGGCCTCGGCCGCGCACTACCTGATCGGCCTCGAGTGGCGGCAGGCGCTCATCATCGGGGCGGTCGTCTCCTCGACGGACGCCGCCGCGGTGTTCTCGGTCCTGCGGAAAATCCCCCTCCCCGCGCGCGTGACGGGCATCCTGGAGGCCGAGTCGGGCTTCAACGACGCCCCGGTGGTCATCCTCGTCGTCGCGTTCTCCACGGCGGGACCGGTGGAGCACTGGTACGTGCTGATCGGCGAGATAGCGCTGGAGCTGGCCATCGGCGCCGCCGTCGGTCTCACGGTCGGCTTGCTGGGGGCGTACGGACTGCGGCACGTGGCACTGCCGGCCTCCGGCCTCTACCCGATCGCCGTGATGGCGATCGCGGTCGTGGCGTACGCCGCCGGCGCGCTCGCCCACGGCAGCGGCTTCCTCGCCGTGTACCTCGCCTCCATGCTGCTCGGCAACGCGAAACTGCCGCACTCGCCCGCCACCCGCGGCTTCGCCGAGGGGCTCGGCTGGATCGCCCAGATCGGCATGTTCGTGCTGCTCGGCCTGCTGGTCACCCCGCACGAGATGGGCGACGACATCGTGCCCGCGCTCGTCATAGGACTGGTGCTGACCATGGTGGCCCGGCCGTTGAGCGTCATCGCCAGCCTGCTGCCCTTCCGCATCCCGTGGCAGGAGCAGGTGCTGCTGTCCTGGGCGGGGCTGCGCGGCGCCGTACCCATCATCCTGGCGACGATCCCGATGGTGAGCGGCATCGCGGAGAGCGAGCGGATCTTCAACATCGTCTTCGTCCTGGTCGTCGTCTACACCCTCGTCCAGGGTCCGACCCTGCCCTGGCTGGCCCGCAAACTCCGCCTCGGGGAGTCCCCGGGAGCCGCCGACCTGGGCATCGAATCGGCGCCCCTGGAGCGACTGCGCGGCCATCTGCTGTCCGTCGCGATCCCCAAGGGGTCACGGATGCACGGTGTCGAGGTGGGCGAGCTGCGGCTGCCCCCGGGCGCGGCGGTCACCCTCGTCGTCCGCGACGCGAAGTCCTTCGTACCGGCACCCACGACAGTGCTGCGGCTCGGCGACGAACTGCTGGTGGTGGCGACCGACCCGGTCCGGGACGCGGCCGAGAGGCGGCTGCGCGCGGTGGGCCAGGGCGGCAAGCTCGCCGACTGGCTCGGCAGCGGCGACGGCGGGACGGAACATCGGACAAGACACCGAACGGGCCTGTGACGCGACGCCCGACGGACTCCTGCCGGACACCGGACACGCTTCTTACGGGATACCGAACGAGGCCCTAAGAAGCGAGGGGCATTCACAGGCGCGCGATCTCGTGGTGCTCATTTTCACAGGTGCGGCGACTCCCGCCCCCTGTACGATGAAGGCACACCTTGATCGAACCAACTCTGCCTGACGCAGAGCTGGCGCGACCGTATGGCGGCCGTGACGTCCTCCAAGAGGCGCCGGTATCTACCGCAGATCCGCGCAAGAGGACAGCTCTCGGCGCCCCCCGCACGGGCGCGCTACCAGGCGGCAGAAAGGCACGGGCCGTGGCATCCACGGTCACCTCCCGCCCTGGGTACGGACAGTTGCTGCGCACCCGCGGCGCCTGGACGTTCCTGCTCCCCGGCTTCGCCGCCCGCCAGCCGTTCGCCATGCTGACGATCTCCATCGTGCTGCTCGTGCAGCACACCACCGGCTCGTACGGGGCTGCCGGCGCGGTCGCCGCCGTCACCGGTGTCTCCATGGCGCTGTTCGCGCCCTTCACCGGGCGTCTGGCAGACCGGCACGGACAGCGGGCCGTCCTGCTGCCCGGCGTCCTCGTGCACGCCGTGGCCGGCTTCTCCCTGACCGCGCTCGCGCTGGCGGACGCCCCCTTGTGGGCGCTTTTCGCCGCCGCCGTGCCGACCGGCGCCTCGGTGCCGCAGGTCGGCCCCATGGTGCGCGCCCGCTGGGGCGTGAAGCTTCAGGGCTCGCCCCTGATGCCGACCGCGGCGGCCTTCGAGTCCGTCACGGACGAGCTGACCTTCGTCTTCGGCCCGCTGCTCGCCACGGCGCTGTGCACGGCCGTCGACCCCGCCGCGGGCCTGCTGACCGAGGCCTCGCTGACCCTGATCGGCGGACTGCTGTTCGCCGCGCAGAAGAGCACACAGCCCTCGGTCGCCCTCGACGGGCACGCGCGCGTGGAACACGGTTCCGCTCTGCGCATCCCCGGAGTGCGCGTTCTGATCGTGACTTTCCTGGGCATCGGCTCCGTCTTCGGCGGCATGCAGGTCTCGCTGGCCGCGTACAGCGAGTCGATCGGCGAGCCCGGCCTGAACGGTGTCCTGTACGGCGTCTTCGCGGCGGGCAACATGCTCTCGGGCATCGTCTGCGGCGCCATCGCCTGGAGGGTGGCCCCGCAGCGGCGGCTCGTCCTCGGGTACGCCGCCCTCGCGCTGGCCGCCTCCGGACTGTGGACGGCCAACTCGGTGATCGTGCTCGCCGGCCTCGGTCTTGTGGTCGGCATGTGCATCGCTCCGACCCTGATCACCGGCTACACCCTGGTCGAGAGCCTCGTTCCGCAGGGCGCTCGCACCGAGGCCTTCACCTGGCTCACCGGCGCCGTCGCGCTCGGCCAGGCGGCGGCCGTCACGGTCGCGGGACAGCTGGAGGACAGGCTCTGGGGCGGCGCCGGGTTCCTGGTGCCGATGGCCGGTACGGCACTGGCACTGGCGACCCTGGTGGCACTGCGTTCACGCCTCGCCACACAGGCCCCGAGCCGCGCCGTCGCGCGTGGCGTCGGTCACCGCGTGCCGGTGACAGTGGACTGATCTCGCGGAATACGTCAGTATGGACCGTCGTTAGCACTCACTGAGTGAGAGTGCCAGGAGGAAGACAAGTGCCGACCTACCAGTACCAGTGCACCGAGTGCGGCGAGGGCCTCGAGGCGGTGCAGAAGTTCACCGATGACGCCCTGACCGAATGCCCCGACTGCAACGGCCGCCTGAAGAAGGTGTTCTCGGCCGTCGGCATTGTCTTCAAGGGCTCCGGCTTCTACCGCAATGACAGCCGCGGCTCCTCGTCGAGCAGTTCGCCGGCCTCGAAGCCGTCGACGTCCGCGTCCTCGTCGGACTCGAAGTCCTCGTCGTCGACGTCCACGTCGTCGTCCTCGGACGCGAAGTCGTCGGGCACCGGCTCGTCCAGCAGCTCCGCCGCTTAGGGCCTCCTCGGTCCGCCGGGGCACCCGTCCCGGCCGAGCCGTCTCCGTGAGGCCTCACCAGGCTCGTTTCCACGGGACCCCGTCGTCGTACGACGACGGGGTCTTCGGCGTTCCCGCGTCCCGGCTAGGGTGCCGTTCATGGCGAACACGGAGAACCCACAGACCCCGGCCGGGGAGCAGTCGACGGCCCTGGCCGAGATCGGCGTCATCGGCGGCTCGGGCTTCTACTCCTTCCTCGACGACGTGACCGAGCTGCAGGTGGACACCCCTTACGGACCGCCCAGCGACTCCCTGTTCCTGGGCGAGATCGCCGGCCGGCGGGTCGCCTTCCTCCCCCGCCACGGCCGCGGCCACCATCTGCCGCCGCACCGCATCAACTACCGGGCCAACCTGTGGGCACTGCGCTCCGTCGGCGCCCGCCAGATCCTCGGCCCCTGCGCCGTCGGCGGTCTGCGTCCGGAGTACGGGCCCGGAACCCTGCTCGTTCCGGACCAGTTCGTGGACCGTACGAAGTCACGGCCGCAGTCCTACTTCGACGGGCTGCCGCTGCCGGACGGCTCGGTGCCGAACGTGGTGCACGTGTCGCTGGCCGACCCCTACTGCCCCGTCGGACGCGCGGCCGCCCTGGAAGCGGCGCGCGGACGCGACTGGGAGCCGGTCGACGGCGGCACGCTCGTGGTCATAGAGGGTCCGCGGTTCTCCACCCGGGCCGAATCGCTCTGGCACCAGGCGCAGGGCTGGTCGGTGGTCGGCATGACCGGGCACCCCGAGGCCGCGCTCGCCCGTGAACTGGAGCTCTGCTACACGTCGTTGACACTGGTCACCGACCTCGACGCGGGGGCCGAGAGCGGCGAGGGCGTCTCGCACGACGAGGTGCTGAAGGTGTTCGCGGCGAACGTGGACCGGCTGCGGGGCGTGCTCTTCGACGCGGTCGCGGGACTGCCCGCGAACGGAGCGCGGGACTGCCTGTGCACGACGGCCCTCGGCGGGATGGACCCCGGCTTCGAACTGCCGTAACGGCGCCCGCCACAGCGACCACCAAGCCCTGACCGAACCCTCGTCCCGCCCCGCCTGACCCTGACGGCGGGCGGCGGGCGGCGGGCGGCGGGCGGCGGGCGGCGGGCGGCGGGCGGCGGGCGGCGGGCGGCGGGCGGCGGGCGGCGGGCGGCGGGCGGCGGGCGGC
>NZ_JBVJCT010000052.1:0-46518 GCF_055588305.1 Streptomyces sp. NPDC042002
GCACGGCACTGGGAGACACCCCTCCCCCGCCGCGCTGCCCCCCGCACCGCGAGGGGGTTTTGGAGCGGCAAGTTCCTCGAGAGGACAATGAGGGGGGGGCGGCTCCCCGGGGAGCCGCCCCTCACGCGTTGTCCGCTGGTGCTACTTCTTCTTGTTGGCGCCGCGCTTCTCGCGCACCCGCACCGAGATGTGGATCGGTGTGCCCTCGAAGGCGAACTCCTCGCGCAGCCGGCGCTCGATGAAGCGCCGGTAGCCGTGCTCGATGAAGCCGGAGGCGAAGAGCACGAACCGCGGGGGCTTGGTGCCCGCCTGCGTACCGAACAGGATGCGGGGCTGCTTGCCGCCGCGGACCGGGTGCGGGTGGGCGGCGACCAGCTCGCCGAGGAAGGCGTTCAGGCGGCCGGTCGGGACGCGGGTCTCCCAGCCGTCCAGGGCCGTCTCGATCGCCGGGACGAGCTTCTCCATGTGACGGCCGGTGCGGGCCGAGACGTTCACCCGGGGCGCCCAGGCCACCTGGGCGAGCTCGGTCTCGATCTCCCGCTCCAGGTAGTAGCGGCGCTCCTCGTCGAGGGTGTCCCACTTGTTGAAGGCGAGGACGATGGCGCGGCCCGCGTCGACGGCCATGGTGACGATGCGCTGGTCCTGCACGGAGATGGTCTCGGACGCGTCGATCAGGATGACCGCGACCTCGGCCTTCTCGACGGCGGCGGCGGTGCGCAGCGAGGCGTAGTAGTCCGCGCCCTGCTGGAGGTGGACGCGCTTGCGGATGCCCGCCGTGTCGACGAACTTCCAGGTGATGCCGCCGAGTTCGATGAGCTCGTCGACCGGGTCACGGGTGGTGCCCGCGACCTCGTTGACGACCACGCGGTCCTCGTTGGCCACCTTGTTCAGCAGGGAGGACTTGCCGACGTTCGGGCGGCCGATGAGGGCGATACGGCGGGGGCCGCCCACCGCGGTGCCGAAGGTCTGCGCCGGGGCCTCGGGCAGCGCCTCCAGGACGGCGTCGAGCATGTCGCCGGTGCCGCGGCCGTGCAGCGCGGAGACCGGGTGCGGCTCGCCGAGACCGAGGGCCCAGAGGTGCGAGGCGTCGGACTCGCCGCTCATGCCGTCGACCTTGTTGGCGCACAGGACGACGGGCTTGCCGGCCTTGCGGAGAAGGCGTACGACCGCCTCGTCGGTGTCGGTCGCGCCGACCTTGGCGTCGACGACGAAGACGACCGCGTCGGCGGCCTCGATCGCGTACTCGGCCTGGGCGGCGACGGACGCGTCGATGCCGAGGACGTCCTGCTCCCAGCCGCCGGTGTCGACGAGCTTGAAGCGGCGGCCCGCCCACTCGGCCTCGTAGGTGACGCGGTCGCGGGTGACGCCGGGCTTGTCCTCGACGACGGCCTCGCGGCGGCCGATGATGCGGTTCACCAGGGTCGACTTGCCGACGTTCGGGCGGCCGACGACGGCGAGAATGGGCAGCGGGCCGTGGCCCGCCTCCCCGATCGCGCCCTCGACGTCCTCGAGGTCGAAGCCCTCTTCCGCGGCGAGCTCCATGAACTCCGCGTACTCGGCATCGCCAAGCGCCCCGTGCTCGTGTTCCGCCGAGCCGTCGGGCTGGATGTGGTCGTTCATGAAGTCCGTACCTCGTCGTTCATTCGTGGTGATCGGTGGAACGCCCGTAAACCGGGTGATCCACTACTAAGTGTCGCCTAACGCCCGACAGGGCGCCCGGCGTTTTCCGGGCGTCCGGTCAGACGCCTGGCGTGGTCCAGGTGGGCGCTGAGCTGTTTCTGGATGCGGCCGGTGGCCTCGTCCAGCGCCTGGCGCGTACGCCGGCCGCTGCCGTCGCCCGCTTCGAAGGGGTCGCCGAAGACGACGTCGACCCTGCTGCGCAGCGGGGGCAGCGCCTTGGTCAGCCGACTGGTCCTGTCGGAACTTCCCAGTACCGCCACCGGGACGATCGGGGCGCCGCTGCGCACCGCGAAGTACGCGAGCCCGGCCCGCAGCGAGGCGAAGTCGCCCTCGCCCCGGGTGCCCTCCGGGAAGATCCCGAGGACGCCGCCGGACGCCAGGACGCCGAGGGCGTCGGTGATGGCCGTGCGGTCGGCGATCTCGCGGTCCACCTTCAGCTGGCCGATGCCCAGCAGGAACGGGTCGAGCGGGCCGATGAACGCTTCCTTCTTGATCAGGAAGTGCGTGGGCCTGGGCGCGACGCCCATGACCATCGGCCCGTCGATGTTGTGCGAGTGGTTCACGGCCAGGATCGCCGGGCCGCTCGCGGGGACCTTCCAGGCGCCGAGCACGCGCGGCTTCCACAGCCCGTACATCAGGCCGACGCCGATCCGGCGCCCGACGTCGGCGCGTCTCGCGGAGGGTGCGGTCACTTGGCGGCCCGCTTCTCCTCGACGAGGGTGACGACGCACTCGATGACCTGCTGGAGCGTGAGGTCGGAGGTGTCCACCTCGACCGCGTCGTCCGCCTTGGCGAGGGGGGAGGTCTTACGGCTGGAGTCGGCGGCGTCCCGCTTGATCAGCGCCTCGCGGGTCGCGTCGATGTCCGCGCCCTTCAGCTCGCCGCTGCGCCGGGCGGCACGCGCCTCCGGGGAGGCGGTGAGGAAGATCTTCAGGTCGGCGTCGGGCAGCACGGTGGTGCCGATGTCCCGGCCCTCGACGACTATGCCGGCCGGCGCGGACCCGGCGAGGGTGCGCTGCAGCTCGGTGATCCGGGCACGCACCTCGGGCACGGCGCTGACCGCGCTCACCTTGGAGGTGACCTCCTGCGTACGGATCGGGCCGGCGACGTCGGTCCCGTCGACCGTGATGGTCGGCTCGGCCGGGTCGGTACCGGAGATGATCTCCGGCTTCTCGGCCACGGCGGCGATCGCGGAGGAGTCCGTGATGTCGACGCCGTTGCTGACCATCCACCACGTGATGGCGCGGTACTGCGCCCCCGTGTCCAGGTAGCTCAGACCGAGCTTCGCGGCCACGGCCTTCGAGGTGCTCGACTTGCCCGTGCCGGAGGGGCCGTCGATGGCGACAATCACAGCCGGAGCGGTACGGGCGGCGCCGTTGTCCACGGTGGGAACACCTTCCTGGTGCGGGGTGGAGGTCTCTGCGGGACGCGATCGCGCCCCGCACAAGGTTACTGGCTCCAGGGACCCCGTATTACTGGCCCGCCCCGGGGCCGGTCACGGAGCCCTGCCGGCGCGGGCCCGGCGCCACGCCGATCGCCCGCCGCCGCGCCGACACCGCCGGAGGCCAGGGCGCCTCCGGGGCCTCACACAGCGGCCCAGGCCCCCGCGCTCGGTGGCCGTCCACGAGTCGGCGCCGCGGCCCGCCGCGAGGCTGTCCAGGGCCCCGGTCCTACGGGCCCTGCGTCATCGGTCCTACTGGCGCAGCGCCCAGCCCCGCTCCCGCAGGGCCGCGCCGAGTACCGGCACCGCCTTCGGCTCCACCATCAGTTGGACCAGACCGGCCTGCTGACCGGTCGCGTGCTCGATGCGTACGTCCTCGATGTTGACCCCGGCCATCCCCGCGTCGGCGAAGATGCGGGCGAGCTGACCGGGCTGGTCGTCGATGAGGACGGCCACGACCTCGTAGGCGCGCGGCGCGGAGCCGTGCTTGCCGGGGACGCGGACCTGGCCCGCGTTGCCGCGGCGCAGGACGTCCTCGATGCCGGTGGCGCCCTCGCGGCGTTTGGCCTCGTCGGAGGACTGCAGGGCGCGCAGCGCCTGGACCGTCTCGTCGAGGTCGGCGGAGACGTCGGAGAGGAGGTCCGCGACCGGGCCCGGGTTCGCGGAGAGGATGTCGATCCACATCCGGGGATCGGAGGCCGCGATCCGGGTCACATCACGGATGCCCTGCCCGCAGAGCCGTACCGCCGTCTCCTCCGCGTGCTCCAGGCGCGCGGCGACCATGCTGGACACCAGGTGCGGCATGTGCGAGACGAGCGCCACCGCGCGGTCGTGGGCGTCCGCGTCCATCACGACGGGCACCGCACGACAGTGCGACACCAGTTCCAGGGCGAGGTTCAGAACCTCGGTGTCCGTGTCGCGGGTCGGCGTGAGCACCCAGGGCCGGCCCTCGAAGAGGTCGCCGCTGGCGGCCAGCGGACCGGACTTCTCACGGCCCGACATGGGGTGCGTACCGATGTACGGGGTGAGGTCGAGGCCGAGCGCCTCCAGCTCGCGGCGGGGACCGCCCTTGACGCTGGCGACGTCCAGGTAACCACGGGCGAGACCGCGCCGCATGGCGTCCGCGAGGGTCGCGGCGACGTGCGCGGGCGGTGCGGCGACGATCGCGAGGTCGACAGGACCCTCGGGGGCCCCGTCCGTGCCGGCGCCCAGCGCGGCCGCCGTACGGGCCTGCTCCGGGTCGTGGTCGGTGAGGTGGACGACGACACCGCGCGCGGTGAGCGCGAGGGCCGCGGACGTGCCGATCAGCCCGGTTCCGATGACGAGCGCGGTCCTCACTGGGCGATGTCCCTGCGGAGTGCGCCCGCGGCGCCGAGGTAGACGTGCACGACGTCGGCGCGCGGCCGGTCGGATTCGATGTGGGCGAGAACACGGACGACCCGGGGCATCGCGCCCTCGATGTCCAGCTCCTGCGCGCAGATCAGCGGGACGTCGACGATGCCGAGCTTGCGCGCCGCGGCCGCCGGGAAGTCGCTGTGCAGATCGGGCGTCGCCGTGAACCAGATGCTGATCAGGTCGTCCGTTGTGAGCGCGTTGCGCTCCAGGATGGCGGTGAGCAGCTCGCTGACCTGCTCGTCCATGTGGCCGGCCTCGTCCCGTTCCAGTTGGACGGCGCCCCGGACCGCTCGTACCGCCACGGTGATGCTCCTCGCTGATCTGTGTACACGTCGTGTCGCACCAGCGTAGTCAGCCCCCCGCGCGCGGGTGCGCGGCGCCCGCCTGACGAGACGGGGCCACGCACCGGATCCGGCCGGCGGCGGGCCGTGCCACCGTCCCGGATCGACGGCCGCTGGATTCAGACGCAGGTGACCGCCCGGCCCCGGACTCCGCCGATGTCACCCGAATCGCCCCATTCCGCTACTTGTGGTGAGAACGCGCCCGTGCGCCTCTGGACGCGGGCCCGCGAGTCCGCTCTCATAGCAGGAGACTCGCCTCGGGGGAGGCCCGAATGAAGCGTCCAGGACCCCTTCTCACCCTTCTCGCGGGGCTCGTGTTCGGCGTGTTCATGTTGTCGCTCAACGCGATGACGGGGACGAAGAACGCCTCGAACCCGTACCGGCAGGCGTCGCCGGGCGTCTCGGTGTCGGCCGGCGCGTCACCGGCCTCCTCCTCGCCGTCACCCAGCACCTCACCGAGCGCCTCGCCCAGCCCCTCGCCGTCCCGCGGCGCCGTGCCCAACGCCGACTACGCGGGCCGCACCGACGACAACTCCTCGGCGGTCGCGGTCTCCCTGCGGGGCGGCAAGGCGATCGCGTACTTCTGCGACGGGCACGACAAGGAGTCCTGGCTGAAGGGTGACGTCAAGGACGACGGCACCATGAAGCTCACGGGCGGCAACGGCGACGAGCTGAACGGAACCCTCCAGGACGGCAAGCGGATCCACGGCACCGCCGACGTCGGCGGGCAGCGCTACGGCTTCACGGCCGACCGGACCGTCAAGCCCTCCGGCCTGTACCGGGCGACGGCCACCGTGCGCGGCGCGAAGGTCGACGGCGGCTGGATCGTGCTGCCGGGCGGCAAGCAGGTCGGCGTCGTGGAGCGCGACGGCACACCTTCGGCGGCACCGGCGATCGACCCGGAGACCGGTGCCGTGACGATCGACGGACAGAAGATCATCGCGCGTCCTGTCACCCCCTGACCGCCTCTTCTTCCACAGGGAGCCGTTCATGACCGTGGACCCGAACGCCGCCACCCGGGGCTTCCCCTCTCCGCCACCCGGCCACGGCCGCCCGAACCCGGCCCGCTACCTGGTCCCGGCCCTGGTCGCCGCGGCGGTCGCGGTCGGTCTCGGCGTCTACGGCAAGGTCCACGACCCGGCGGGAACGGCCTTCAATCTCGCCGGATTCAGCAGCACGGGCGCCGTGAAGTCCTGGCTGGCGACGACGGCGTTCTTCTTCGCGCTCGTCCAGCTCGTCTCGGCGCTCATGATGTACGGGAAGCTGCCGGGCCCGGGTTGGGCACCGGCGCTGCACCGGTGGTCGGGACGGATCGCGTTCCTGGTGGCGGTGCCGGTCGCGGTGCACTGCCTGTACGCGTTGGGCTATCAGACGTACAGCACACGCGTCCTGGCGCACTCGCTCCTCGGTTGCTTCTTCTTCGGTGTCTTCAGTGCCAAAATGCTGCTGCTCCGCTGGGAGCGCCTGCCCGGCTGGCTGCTGCCCATCATCGGCGGCCTCGTCTTCGCCGTGCTCACGGCCATCTGGCTGACGTCCGCCTTCTGGTTCTTCCGTACGTTCGGAGTGACGACATGACCGACCGCTCGACACGGCGCACGGTGATCCTCGCCACGGGGGCGTCCGCGCTGCTCGCCGGGTGCAGCCAGTACGGAAGCGGCAACAGTTCCTCGGACTCGTCCCCGAAGGCGTCCAGCGGCCAGGAACTCGCCACGACGAGCGACATCCCGGTCGGCGGGGGCACGATCTTCACGGACCAGAAGGTCGTGGTCACCCAGCCGTCGAAGGGCGACTTCAAGGCCTTCTCGGCGATCTGCACGCACCTGGGCTGCACGGTGAACAAGGTCGCGAACGGCACCATCGACTGCCCGTGCCACGGGAGCAGGTTCAGCGTCGAGGACGGCGCGGTGAAGGCCGGTCCGGCGCCGCGTCCGCTGCCCGCGGAGAAGATCACCGTGGAGGGAAACTCGATCCGCCTGGCGTGAGAGTGCCCGTACGCTCCGGGCATGCGTTCCGAGCGTCCCGTACCCCAGACATCCCCGGCAGCCGAGGCACCCCCGGCGTCCCCGGCACCGGAGGTGTCCCCCGTGTCACCCGCGCCGGCGGTTTCGGCGTCCGGGATCTCGGCCTCCGCGGTCTCACTGGTGCGGGACCACACGGTCTACTCCTGCGTGATGGGGTCTCGTGCCTTCGGGCTGGCCACGGACGGCAGTGACACGGACCGCCGGGGCGTCTTCCTCGCCCCGACCGCGCTCTTCTGGCGCTTCGAGAAGCCGCCGACGCATGTCGAGGGCCCGGCGGAGGAGCAGTTCAGCTGGGAGCTGGAGCGGTTCTGCGCGCTCGCGCTGCGCGCCAACCCGAACATCCTGGAGTGTCTGCACTCCCCGCTCGTCGAGTACGTGGACGACACCGGGCGTGAACTCCTCGCCCTCCGGCGGGCGTTCCTGTCCCGTCAGGTGCACGAGACGTTCGCCCGCTACGCGCTGGGCCAGCACAAGAAGCTGGAGGCCGACGTCCGCAAGTACGGCGCCCCGCGCTGGAAGCACGCCATGCATCTGCTGCGCCTGCTGATGAGCTCGCGCGATCTGCTGCGCACCGGGACCCTGACGATCGACGTCCTGGAGCAGCGCGAACCGCTGCTCGCGGTGAAGCGGGGCGAGGTGTCCTGGAGCGGGTTCGAGCGCTGGATGTCCCGGCTGGCGACGGAGGCCGACGAGGCGGTCCTCCGCAGCCCGCTCCCGTCCGGGCCGGACCACGCGCGCGTGGAGGACTTCCTGGTCCGGGTCCGCCGCGCCTCAGCGCTCCAGGACCCCGACGGAAGTCCCTAGACCTCCCCGGCCGTCGTTCCGCTCTCCGTCGACGCCGTCCGTGCGGACCCTGACGACGAAGGCGTGCAGGGCGTCGTACGCGGAGGGGGCGTCCGGCAGCGCCGAGGCGACCTGTGCCTCGTCGAGGAGCGTGTGCAGCCGCTCCACGTCCTCCGCCACCCGTGCGCGCGGGACGTCCGCGGCCCCGTGCTCCCGCTCCGCCTTCACGGCGATCAGGTCCGGCAGATACGCGGGAGACGCTATCTGCCCGGCCAGCGTGGGCAGATCGGCCCGCACCTCGCCGCTGCGCATGAGGTGGATGCCGGTGAGCAGCACACGGAACGTGTAGAGCAGCGGCTTGAGTTCGCCGCTCTTCTCGAAGAGCCGCCACTGCGTGGTCGCGAACCCCCGGTAGTGGTGGGCGTGATGGCGGGTGAGGACTCCCGGGACGAGCGAGATCAGTTCACGGTGTTCGTCGCCGGTGCGCACGACCAGCGGCGAGAGCAGCTGCTCCAGCACATAGCCGTTGCGCCGCAGCATCAGCCGTACGAACTTGCGCAGGTCGTGGGTGACGAGGTCCATCTCGACGCCGTTCTCCCACCAGATGCGGGACCGGGTCTCCTCCGGCTCGCGCAGTCCGACCAGGTCGGCCGTCGGCAGCAGGTGGACGCCGCGCAGGTCGACGTCGGAGTCGTGCGAGGGGAAGCCGTACAGGTGCGCCCCGGAGACGGTGGCGAAGAGCACGGGGTCGGGCTGTTCGCCCACCACGCTCGCGAGGTCGTTACCGATACCGAGGACGTCTGTCATCCCTCAAGCATCCCAGAGCGCCCCCAGCGACATGAGGTCGCTCTGGTACTCGATGCGGTCGGCCCAGGCCGTCGGCCAGGCCTCCGAGCCGTGGTAGGCGCCCGCGAACGCCCCGGTCAGGCAGGCGATGGAGTCGGAGTCGCCCGAGGTGCAGGCGGCCCGGCGCAGCGCGGTGACGGGTTCGTCGACGAACATCAGGAAGCAGAGCAGGCCGGTGGCGAGTGCCTCCTCGGCGACCCAGCCCGCACCGGTGGCCAGACAGGGGTCGTCCTCGGGCGAGGCGGTGCGTACGGCCTGCCGCAGGTTGTCCATGACGGCGATGCACTCGTCCCAGCCACGCGAGATGTACTGCTCCGGGCTGCCGTCCTGGCAGAAGGTCCACAGGTCGCCGAGCCAGCGGGAGTGGTAGCGGTGCCGGTTCTCGTGCGCGTACGAGAGCAGCAGGCCGATCAGTGCCGACGGCTCGACGCCCTGGCCGAGCAGCCGGACGGCGTGCGCGGTGAGATCCGAGGCGGCGAGGGCGGTGGGGTGGCCGTGGGTGAGCGCGGCCTGGAACTGCGCGGCGCCCGCGCGCTGTTCGTCGCTGAGCCCGCCGACGAGTCCGACGGGCGCCACGCGCATGTTGGCGCCGCAGCCCTTGGAGCCGGTCTGGCTGGCCTCCTGCCAGCGGAGACTGTCGTTCTTGAGCAGATTGCAGGCGCGGAGGCAGGTGCCGCCGGGGGCGCGGTTGTTCTCGGGTGACTGGTACCAGTCCACGAACTCCTCGCGCACCGGCCGTTCCATCCGCAGCGGGTCGAGCAGACCGCGGTCCATGGCGGTGCGCATCCCCTTCGCCAGCGCCAGTGTCATCTGGGTGTCGTCGGTGACGAACGCGGGCCTGGGCAGCGCCATCTGCCGCCAGGGGCCGCACTTCGCGAGGATGTCGGGCACGGAGTCGAACTCCGTGGGGAACCCGAGCGCGTCGCCGAGGGCCAGGCCGATGAGGGAACCGGTGGCGGCGCGCTTCGCTAGGGTCGTGCTGGTCATCGGGGCCGTCCTTACGAGGTGGGACGCAGCAGAGGTGGGTGCAGGACTTTCGCGCCGCCCGCGCGGTAGAGGGCGGCGGGCTTGCCACGGCCGCCGGTGAGGCGCGCAGCGCCGGGGACCTGTTCGACGAATCCGGGCGTGGCGAGGACCTTGCGCCGGAAGTTGGGCCGGTCGAGCGCGGTGCCCCACACCGTCTCGTAGACCTGTTGCAGCTCTCCGAGGGTGAACTCGGGCGAGCAGAAGGCCGTGGCGAGACAGGAGTACTCCAGTTTGGCGCCCACGCGTTCGTGGGCGTCGGCGAGGATCCGGTCGTGGTCGAAGGCGAGCGGGCCGAGCGCGTTGAAGCGCAGCCACTGGGCCTGCGCCGCGTCACCGCCGCCGTGGGGTTCGGGAGGGTCGGGCAGCAGCGCGGCGAACGCGACGGAGACGATCCGCATACGGGGGTCGCGGTCGGGTTCGCTGTAGGTGCGCAGCTGTTCCAGGTGGAGTCCCGTGATGTCCGACAGGCCGGTCTCCTCGGCGAGTTCACGCCGGGCCGCCGCCTCCGCCGACTCGCGGGGCAGCACGAAGCCGCCGGGCAGGGCCCAGCGGCCCGCGTACGGTTCCCGGCCCCGCTCGACCAGCAGCACCTGGAGCGCGCCCGCGCGCACCGTCAGGACGGCCAGGTCGACGGTGACGGCGAAGGGCTCGAAGGCGTACTTGTCGTAGCCCTCGGGTGCCGCGCCCCCCGGCGAACGGCTTTCCCCTGTCGCCACCCCCACGCCCCCTCTTTATGGTCAGCCTGACCATGGTCAGTACGACCATAAAGGGAGCGGGAGGGTGTCAACAAGGTTCTCGGCCAGGGAAGTTGCGGGTTTGCCTACGCCGGTACGGACGGCATGCCGTCCTTGCGGACGGGGGCGGCGGCGGGTGGGCCGATCGCTAGACCCGGGCGCGTGAAGCCTCCGGCCGCCGGGCCTCGGTACGGTGCGCGTCCGGCCCCTGCGCCCGGGCGCGCGCCGGAGCGAGGGCGGCCACGAGCGCTCCGGCGGCCGCGACTCCCGCCGAGACCCACAGCGCCGGACCGCAGCCGTTGACGAAGCTGTCCGCCGAGCCGTAGCCCCCGTAGCGCGTGAACACGGCCGCGGCGACGGCGATCCCGAAGACTCCGCCCAGCTCGCGCAGCGCGTTGTTGACCCCGGCGGCGACACCCGCGTCGGCGGGCGGCACCGCGGAGGTCACGGCGTTCGCGACGGTGGGGAAGACCATGGAGATGCCGATGCCCGCGACGACCAGCGGCAGCACCAGCCGTCCGTAGCCGACACCGGGCTGCACCTGCCAGGCCAGCAGTCCGAGGCCGATCGCCTGGAGAACGAGTCCGCCGAACATGAAGGGCCGGTTCCCGAACCGGTCGGCGAGCGCGCCCGCGAGCGGTGCCACGAGCAGGGGCATGCCGGTCCACACCAGGATGCGGACACCGGCCTGCAACGGCGAGTTCCCGAGGCCGAGTTGGAACAGCTGCGTGATCATGAACAGAGAGCCGAGCAGCGACATGAACGCCAGGAAGGCGACACCGTTGGCGGTGGAGAAGTCGCGCCTGCGGAAGTACCCGAGGGGCAGCATCGGATAGCGCGCGCCCGACCGCTCCCAGCCGAGGAAGGCGGCCAGGAAGACGACTCCGGCAGCCAGCGCGCCCAGCACCTCGGCGCTCCCCCAGCCCGCCTGCGGGGCCCGAACCGCCGCCCAGGCGAGGCCGGTCAGCCCGACGGCCGCCAACAGCAGCCCCACGACGTCGAGTTGCGGACGCGGACCGCGGCTCTCGCGCAGTTTCAGCGCGGCCAGCGGCAGCATCGCGAGCCCCGTCGGCACGTTGATCCAGAAGATCCACTGCCAGGACAGGCCCTCGGTGACGGCCCCGCCGAGCACGGGTCCGGCCGCGACCCCGAGGCCGGTCACCCCGCCCCAGACCCCGATGGCGACGCCCCGCTTCTCGGCCGGGAACGCCTCGCTGATCAGGGTCAGGGTGAGCGGCAGCAGGACGGCGGCGCCGGCGCCCTGGAGCACCCGTGCGGCGATGAGCTGGCCCGGTCCCGGGGCCAGTGCCGCGAGGGCCGAGGCCAGCGTGAAGACGGCGAGCCCGACGACGTACATGCGCCGCCGCCCGAAGCGGTCGCCGAGCGCCGCACCGGTCAGGGTGAGGCAGGCGAAGACGAGGTTGTACGCGTTGATCGTCCACTCCAGGTCGGACAGGCTCGCCCCGAAGTCGGCCCGCAGGGCGGGCAGCGCGGTGGCCACGACGACCACGTCGAGAGAACACAGCAGCGCCCCGAGTCCGGCCAGGATCACCGTCCACACCCGGAGTGCGGGCGCGGCGGACGGCTGCTGGACGGGGGCGCGTGCGGTGGTGTCGGTCATGACATTTCCTTCCGTGAGGATCAATCACGGAAGACGGACCGGACCGGTGCCGAAAAGGAATCGCGGCTGCGGGCGCCGGCCGAGGAACGCGAGGAGCAGGCCGCCCGGCAGGGTCCGCGGCGATACGTCGACGGGGTCGGCGAAGCGCACACCGCGGTCGGCGTCCGCGACCACGAGGTGCGCGAGAGGCAGCAGTTCCACGGCGAGCGCGGACGGGATCGGCCGCGCCCGGCCGCAGGCACGCGCGACGTCCCAGCCGTGCACCGCGATCTCCAGGGCGCCGACGGCCACCAGCAGCCCCGCGTCCAGCGACCGGTCCCCCACGGCCGGGGCGGGCGGCGCCCCTGAGACCGCTGCCCAGGCACCGAGGAGGGCGCCCGCCCGCGCGCGGAAGGCGCACACCGGATCTGCGGACGGCCGTGCCGGGCACAGCCCGACCCGCCCGTCCGCGACGCCTTCGTAGAGTGCTTCCACCGAGTCGTCGAGGTGGTGGAGCAGATCCCCGAGGTCCCACTCGGCACACGGCGTCGGCCACCGCAGGCCCTCGCGCGGCACGGCGGCGACGCTGCCCAGCGTGTACGCGAGCGACCGCTCCAGGAGCTCCCCGGGATTCACGGGAGGACCCGGGGCAGGCCGAAGACGGCGAACAGCCCCGGCTCCAGGAAGACCGTGAGCCGTGCGACACCGCGCTCCTCGACGGTGAGCACATGCACGGAGTGCGCCCGCAGCACCCCGTCGACCCCGCGCTCGTAGGCCGCCACCGCGGGCTGCCCGTTGGCCCGGACCTCCACCATGCGGATCCATCCCGTCCCGCGCCCGGAGAGGACCCGTACGCGCAGGAACCGCAGGACGTCCTTCTTGCCGCTGAACCACTCCAGGTGCGGCGGCATCTCCAGCTCGATCCCGTCCCGCAGCAGCCCCAGCAGCGACTCCATGTCGGCGTTCTCGAAGGCCTTCACGTAGCGGTCGAGGAGTTCGCGGTCGTCGGCCCCGCCGGGCTCGACCACCAGGTCCTCCTCCGGCGCGACCTCGTCGAGCCGGGCACGCGCGCGCTGGAGGGTGCTCTTGACCGCCGCGGTCGACGTGTCGAGCAGGGCGGCCACCTCGGAGGCCCGCCAGGCCAGCACGTCGCGCAGGATGAGTACGGCCCGCTGCCGCGCGGGCAGGTTCTGCAGCGCGGCGACCAGGGCGAGCCGCAGGCTGCCACGCGCCGCGACGACCGTCGCCGGGTCGACGAGCCTGTCGGGCAGCGGCTGGAGCCAGGGGATGTCCGTCGCGGGGGCCCGCAGGGGCTCCTCGGGCGCGTCTCCCGGCCCGCCGAGCCCGGTGGGCAGCGGACGGCGCCCGCGCCCCTCCAGGGCCGTCAGACACGTGTTGGTGGCGATCCGGTAGAGCCAGGTGCGCAAGGAAGCGCGGCCCTCGTACCCCTCGTAGGACCGCCAGGCCCGCAGATACGTCTCCTGGACGAGGTCCTCGGCGTCGTCGACCGAGCCGAGCATGCGGTAGCAGTGGGCGAGCAGCTCCCGCCGGTACGGATCGGTCAGCCGGACGAACTCGTCGCGGTCCGTCGTCGCGGTCATCGCCGTTCCCTTCGTTCGCACGGGGGCGCACCGGGGCACACCGGTGGTCCGTTCACCGGTACAGACCGGCGGGGAGGCGAAAACGAATCGGCCGGCCCCGGAGAAGTTCCGGGACCGGCCGTCGTACGGGTGGAGCGTCAGCGAGCCGCGAAAACCGCGTGGCCTCCGAGCTTCCGGGGCTAGAGACCGACCTCGGCCATGAGCATGCCGACCTCGGTGTTCGACAGGCGGCGCAGCCAGCCCGACTTCTGGTCGCCCAGGGTGATCGGGCCGAAGGAGACGCGCACCAGCTTGTCGACCGGGAAGCCGGCCTCGGCGAGCATGCGGCGCACGATGTGCTTGCGGCCCTCGTGCAGGGTCACCTCGACGAGGTAGTTCTTGCCGGTCTGCTCGACGACACGGAAGTGGTCCGCCTTGGCGTACCCGTCCTCCAGCTGGATGCCGTCCTTGAGCCGCTTGCCCAGGTCACGCGGGATCGGGCCCACGACGTGCGCGAGGTAGACCTTCTTCACGCCGTACTTCGGGTGGGTCAGCCGGTGCGCCAGCTCACCGTGGTTGGTGAGCAGGATGACGCCTTCGGTCTCGGTGTCGAGACGGCCCACGTGGAAGAGCCGCGTCTCGCGGTTCGTCACGTAGTCGCCGAGGCACTGGCGGCCCTCGTTGTCCTCCATCGTGGAGACGACACCGGCCGGCTTGTTCAGCGAGAAGAACTGGTACGACTGCGTCGCGACCGTCAGGCCGTCGACCTTGATCTCGTCCTTCTCCGTGTCGACGCGCATCCCCTGCTCCAGGACGATCTCGCCGTTGACCTCGACCCTCGCCTGGTCGACCAGTTCCTCGCAGGCGCGCCGGGAACCGTAGCCCGCACGGGCGAGGATCTTCTGCAGGCGCTCGCCCTCCTCCTCGGCACCCGGGAAGGTCTTGGGCAGCTTGATGTCCGGCTTGCCCGCGTACCGGTCGCGGTTGCGCTCCTCGGTCCGGGTCTCGTACTCACGGGAGCGCGCGGGCTCCGTACGGCCGCCGCGCTGCTGGCCCTGCTTGGGGCCGCCCTTGGCGCCACCGCGCGCCGAGGCGCCGCGCCCGGACTTCGGGCCTTCGTGCGTGCCCCCGGGACCTACGTCGTAGCGACGCTCCTCGGGACGGGGCTTGCTGGGACGCTTCGGCTGGTCGTCGCGCCCCGCCGCCGCGCTCCTCGGCTGGGAGCCGCTCCCGCCGGTTCCACGCGAGCTGCCGCTCCCACCGGTTCCACGCGGGCCGCCGCCTCCGCCGGTCCCCCGCGAGCCGCCGCTTCCTCGCGAACCACTGCTCCCGCCGGTTCCCCGCGGGTTGCCGCGCCCGCTGTTCCTGCCACTGTCGCTGCCACTGCTTCGCATCAAAGTTCCGTCGTCGTCGTGTCGTCTGCATCTGCATCCGGTGCATCCGGATCGAACGACGGGACCCCTTCCAGCGTCTCGGCCTCGATCGCGTCCGCCTCGGGGAGGAAGGGCGCGAGCTCCGGGAGCTCGTCCAGACCGCGCAGGCCCATTCGCTCCAGGAAGTAGTTCGTCGTCGTGTACAGGATCGCACCTGTTTCGGGTTCCGTGCCCGCCTCCTCGACCAGACCGCGCTGAAGGAGGGTGCGCATCACACCGTCACAGTTGACTCCGCGGACCGCCGAGACCCTTGATCGGCTGACCGGCCGGCGGTACGCGACGACGGCGAGCGTCTCCAGGGCCGCCTGGGTGAGACGGGCCTGCTGACCGTCCAGAACGAAGCGTTCGACGGCACCCGCGTACGCGGGGCGCGAGTAGAAGCGCCAGCCGCCCGCGATCAGCCTGAGCTCGAAACCGCGGCCCTGGACGGTGTACTCGTCGGCCAGTGCGCGCAGCGCGTCCGCGATCTGCCGCCTGGGCCGCTCAAGGATCTTGGAGAGGTGTTCCTCGGTGGCCGGCTCGTCCACCACCATCAGGACGGCCTCCAGGGCGGGCCGGAGATCGAGGCCGGCGACGGTGCGCGGCCCCGCGGGGGTGTCGGTGGTCTCCTCGCTCATGCCTTCTCCTCCTTGGTCCCGCGCCCGCTCTCGTCCTTCACCGCTTCCGGGGGCCGGTCGAACTCGTCGGTCACCCGCGGGCGGTCGTCGCCCTCCCCGCCCGTCCAGCGCACCATGAGGTCCCCGAGGGCCTCCTCCTGGTCCAGGGCGACGACCTTCTCCCTGTAGAGCTCCAGCAGGGCCAGGAAGCGGGCGACCACGGTGAGGGTGTCGTCGGTGTCCTCGACGAGCGAGCGGAAACTGGCCTCGCCGAGTTCCCGGAGCCGCGCCACCACGATCTGGGCCTGTTCCTGCACGCTGACGAGCGGCGCGTGGATGTGGTCGACGTAGACCTGGGGCTTGGGTTTCGGCTGCATCGCCTTCACGGCGAGCTTCGCGAACCCCTCCGCCCCGATGCTGATGACGACCTCGGGCAGCAGCTCGGCGTACTGCGCCTCCAGGCCGACGGTACGGGGGTAGCGGCGGGCCTCCTCCTCAAGACGCGCGTTGAAGATGTCCGCGATCTGTTTGTACGCGCGGTACTGGAGCAGCCGCGCGAACAGCAGGTCCCGCGCCTCCAGGAGGGCGAGATCGGCCTCGTCCTCGACCTCGGCGGTCGGCAGCAGCCGGGCCGCCTTCAGGTCGAGCAGCGTCGCCGCGACGACCAGGAACTCGGTCGTCTGGTCGAGGTCCCAGTCCGGGCCCATCGCCCGGATGTGCGCCATGAACTCGTCGGTGACCTTGGAGAGCGCCACTTCCGTGACGTCGAGCTTGTGCTTGGAGATCAGCTGGAGCAGCAGGTCGAAGGGCCCCTCGAAATTCGAGAGCCGCACCTTGAAGACACCGTGCGCGGAGTCGGCGGGAGCGGCTTCGGAGCCCTCCGGGGACGCCTCGGACCCCGGAGCCGGTCCGGACGCCTTTCCGGGCGCCGCCGACCGCTCGACGGGCGTCTCGGTCGAGGCGGACGGCGCGGACCGGTCCTCGGCCACTTCGACAGGCCCCACGAACACGGCGGACGGTCCGGCGCCAGCCCCGGGCACCCCGGACGCCTCGACCGCCGTATCGGATCCCGCGCCCGGCTCAGGGCGCTCTGTGAGCGCGTCCGGCAGCCACTCCGGCGTCCAGGGCGCCGCGTACGGCTCAGAGCCCCCTCCGGGCGTCTCGGAGGGCTCGGACGGGGTCTTGGGCTCCGCGGGCCCCCCGGCGTCCTCCTGGGGTTTCCCTGGCGGCTCGGCGGGCTTCTCTCGCGGCTCGGTGGTCCTCGGGGGTGCCGGGGGCGCCTCGGCGACCTCGGTCACCCCGTCGGCCGGCGGGGGTGCCTCGGCGACCTCGCCGGCCGACACGGATCGCTCGACCGGCCCCGCGGGCGGCTCAGTGCCGCCTTCAGGCGCCCAGGCCGGATCGGCCGGCGCCCGGGAACCTCCGGGCCTCTCGGCGCCCTCTCGGGGCCTGTCAGGCGTCTCGGTGGGGGCCTTCGGCGGTTCGGTGGACGGGCCGGACGGCCCGGACGGCGTCTCGACCGGTGCCGGTGCGGTCCCCGGACCACGCCCCAGCGCACGCCGACGACCGCCGGAGGCGGCGGACGGGGGCGGGACGTTCGAGGTCATAGCCGTCGAAGGCTACCGCTACCGCCCGCGCAGCCGTCGTACGAGAATGCTCGCGTCCCCGCGGGATTCCAGATCGGCGAGGACCACGGCGACCGCCTCTCGGACGATCCGCCCGCGGTCGACGGCGAGCCCGTGTTCACCGCGGAGCACCAGGCGCGCGTGTTCGAGGTCCATCAGCTCCTCGGCGGACACGTACACCGTGATCTTCTCGTCGTGCCGCTCCCGCCCGCTGGGCCGGCGGTTCGCGCCGCGGCCCCGCTTGCGGGACGACTGCACGGACGTGGAAGGGGCGGCAGAACCTTCCTGCGCCGGACGCCGCCCCGAGCGGTCCGGGGCACCGCCCCGGCTGCGGGACTCGCCCGCGTCGGACGACTCTGCGCCGGAGGCGACATGTTCGTCGCCCTCCCCGTCACCGCCCCGGACGGGCACCGACTGGGGCGCGTCCTCCCCCGCCGCCGCGTCGCTCTCGCCGGCCGGAGCCGGCACCCGGGCCTCGCCGTTGGTCCGGCGAGTGGGGGTGGATGACTGGAGCGCCATACCCCCGGTGGTACGGAACAGTTCGTCGGCCCCCGGCAGACTCACTCGGCGTGACACCGGGCGAGCACCTCCCTGGCGAGCTGGCGATAGGCGGCGGCACCGACGGAGTTGGAGGCGTACGTGGTGATCGGCTCACCGGCGACCGTGGTCTCCGGGAAGCGGACGGTCCGGCCGATCACGGTGTGGTAGACGTGATCGTCGAAGGCCTCGACGACGCGCGCGAGCACCTCACGGCTGTGCACCGTGCGGGAGTCGTACATCGTGGCGAGGATGCCGTCGAGCTCCAGCTCGGGGTTGAGCCGCTCCTGGACCTTCTCGATGGTCTCGGTGAGCAGCGCGACACCGCGCAGCGCGAAGAACTCGCACTCCAGCGGCACGATCACCTTGTGGGCCGCGGTCAGCGCGTTCACGGTGAGCAGGCCGAGGGAGGGCTGACAGTCGATCACGATGTAGTCGTAGTCGGCCAGCAGCGGCTTCAGGGCGCGCTGGAGCGTGGACTCGCGGGCGACCTCGCTCACCAGTTGCACCTCGGCGGCGGACAGGTCGATGTTGCTGGGCAGCAGGTCCATGTTCGGGACCGCCGTCTTCAGGAGCACCTCGTCGGCCGCCATGCCCCGCTCCATGAGCAGGTTGTAGACGGTGAGGTCGAGCTCCATCGGGTTGACGCCGAGACCCACGGACAGCGCGCCCTGCGGGTCGAAGTCGACGAGCAGCACCCGGCGTCCGTACTCCGCGAGCGCGGCCCCCAGGTTGATGGTCGACGTGGTCTTGCCCACGCCGCCCTTCTGGTTGCACATCGCGATGATCGTCGCGGGGCCGTGACTGGTCAGCGGACCCGGGATCGGGAAGTAGGGCAGCGGGCGCCCCGTCGGGCCGATGCGCTCACGGCGCTGACGGGCCGCGTCGGGCGCGAGCGTGGCCGCGTACTCCGGATCGGGCTCGTACTCGGCGTCGGGGTCGTAGAAGTGCCCCTCGGGCAGTTCGTCGTAGTCGGCGAAGTGGGTGTGGTTCTCGCCACTTCCGTTGCCGGCCATGGCGTTCACGTGATGGCCATCCATGCTCGGGTGTGCTGTCTGAGTCATCCGGGGACTCTGATGGGCTGCGAAGGTGCGGACAGCGACGGAGCCGACAGCCTCGAGCCCCGTGGGGCTCTGGCCCCGCGCCGGCATTCCTGGTTGACCACCCCCGGGAGTAAATGTCGACTCATTCACAAGTCGTCTTACCTCCTTGGTGACCAGGAAACTTCTCGATAGGTCAGCGTGGCACCATGCCGACGGTTGGCGACTCTATGGCGTGTCACCGGTCCGCAGCAACACAATCCGCCGGACCCGACCCGATGTGTCGGCAACCGAACACCCCTCTGTCAAGGGCGTAAGGCCGTCGCACGGCAGGTTTCACCGGTGTGCGAATCGGTTGAAGAGTTACGTTCGTGGCGAGTTGAACGAGTGTCGCAAAGTGACCCGACACACACCCGGCCGGACCTTGTCGGGCAAGGTCCGGCCGGGCGCGCGGTGTTGACGACCCGTGTTGACGTATCGCCTTTTGTCGGCCAGCAGTCGGCCGCAATGTCGACTCGTGGAGCCGCCGGGAAGCTCAGCCGAGCAGGCTCTCCAGCGAGACGTGCTCCAGTCCGTGCGACTCGGCGACCTCGCGGTAAACAACCTTGCCGTCATGAGTGTTGAGACCCTTGGCCAGCGCGTTGTCGCGGCGCAGGGCCTCGACCCAGCCGCGGTTGGCGAGCTCGACGATGTACGGCAGCGTGGCATTGGTCAGCGCGTACGTCGAGGTGTTGGGCACCGCGCCGGGCATGTTGGCGACGCAGTAGAAGACCGAGTTGTGGACCGGGAAGGTCGGCTCGGCGTGCGTCGTGGGACGCGAGTCCTCGAAGCAGCCGCCCTGGTCGATCGCGATGTCGACAAGAACACTTCCCGCCTTCATCCGCGAGACGAGCTCGTTGGTGACCAGCTTCGGAGCCTTGGCGCCGGGGATCAGCACGGCACCGATGACGAGATCGGCCTCGAGGCAGGCCTTCTCCAGCTCGAAGGAGTTGGAGACGACGGTCTGGATCTTCGTGCCGAAGACCTTGTCCGCCTCCTTGAGCTTGTTGATGTCGCGGTCGAGCAGGGTCACGTGGAAGCCCATGCCGATGGCGATCTGCGCGGCGTTCCAGCCGGAGACTCCGCCGCCGATGACGACGGCCTTGGCCGCCAGCACGCCCGGGACACCGCCGGGCAGGACACCGCGGCCGCCGTTGGCGCGCATCAGGTGGTAGGCGCCGACCTGCGGGGCGAGGCGGCCCGCGACCTCGGACATCGGGGCGAGCAGCGGCAGCGCGCGGCTCGGCAGCTCGACGGTCTCGTACGCGATCGCCGTGGTGCCGGACTCCAGGAGGGCGTCCGTGCACTCCTTGGACGCGGCCAGGTGCAGGTAGGTGAAGAGCGTCTGGTCCTTGCGGAGGCGGTGGTACTCCTCGGCGATGGGTTCCTTGACCTTCAGCAGCAGGTCGGCGGTGGCCCAGACCTCGTCGGCGGTGGGCAGGATCTGCGCACCGGCGAAGACGTACTCCTCGTCCGTGATCGAGGAGCCGACACCGGCGTTCTGCTCGACGAAGACCTGGTGGCCGTGGCGCACGAGCTCGTGCACGCCGGCGGGGGTGATGGCCACCCGGAACTCGTTGTTCTTGACCTCGCGGGGGATGCCGACCTTCACGTCGATCACGGTCCTTGACTCAGAGGGCTCTGGGGCTATGCATGCCGAGGCGATGCAAGCCAGGCAATGCATGTCATACCCGACGCACGGGAGCACACCGGGAAACACCACGGAAGAACGCGGCGGAGCCAGTCTAATGAAGGGGTTCTCTCTGTCTAGCCTTTCAATGCATCAATCTTCAGCGGATGCACTGCGGATTTCGTAGGCGTTAGCGTCGTGTTCCATGCCGGATGCGCTCTCCGGGAACTCATCTCCCAGCATGCGCTCGGCCGCCGCGCGGTGCAGCCGGGCGGCCGCCGGGTCGCCGAGCCGGTCCAGCGTGTCGGCCAGCCTGAGCTGCAACGCCGCCTGCAGGCGTGCGTCGTCCGCGCGGCGCGCCCACTCGACGGCCTCCTGGCAGGTGCGCAGCGACTCCTCGGACCGTCCCGCGTACTCCTGGACGCGCGCCATCTCGCTCAACGCCCTTGCCTGGGAGGCGACATCACCGTTCTTGCGGTGCCCGGCGACCGCGGCGCGCCAGTTGACCTGCGCCTCGCCGTAGCGGCCCGCGTAGGTGTGCGCGGTGGCGATGCGCCCGTACAGCCGGGCGGCGTCCACGCGCTCGTCCCGCGCGAGCCGCTGGGCGAGCGCCCTGCCGTACCAGTCGGCGGCCCGGTCGTGGTCCCCGAGCTCCTGGTGGGCACCGCCTACGGATTCCATCGCGCGGCCGGTCGCGTACGGGTCGTTCGCCTCGCGTCCGGCGTCGAGCGCGGCCCGGTAGCGGGCGAGGGCGTCGGCCCCGCGGCCGGTCTGCGCGTCCAGGTCGGCGAGATTGAGCAGGGCCGCGGCCTTCTCGCGGGGCAGGTTCCGGCGGTCGGCGACATCCAGGACGAGCCGGTGGATGCCGTACAGCTCGGACGCCGCGGCCTGGGTGCCGAAATGGACGACCATCGCCCGCACCAGGGCGGCCATCAGGCGTCGGGCGAGGGTGTCCAGCTCCCCGTCGGCGACCGCCAGCCGGGCGGCGGCGAGCAGCGCGGGCTGCCGGACGCGCAGCCAGTCCTCGGCCGCCCGGGGGCCGGCGAAGCGCAGGGCACGCGGCATTCCGGCGAGCTTCTCGCGGGCGGGTGAGCTGTCGGTCTCGGTGATGGCGCGGCAGGACACCAGGAGCCGTACGGTCCGTTCCAGCATCCGGGCACGGGCGAGCTGCACCTCGGCGGGCCGGTCCTGGGTGTCGACGAGTGCCCGGAGCAATGGCTGGAAGCAGCCGGGGACCTCGTACTGCGGCAGCGGTGAGGGAATCGCCCGCAACAGGCCGAGGGCGACGAATTCGTCCAGCGTGGTGTGCGCCGCCTGGACCGAGCAGCCGGCCAGCGCGGAGGCGGTGTGCGGGTCGACCAGGCCCGCGGGGGCCAGCGAGAGCAGTCGCAGTATCCGCGCGGCGGTGCTCGGCAGGGAGGCGTACGAGAGCCGGAAGACGCGGGCCATCGGTGTGCCGTCCTCGCCCTCGGTGCGCAGGTGCTTGGCGAGGTCGGCGACGGCGGAGGCGGGACGCGCGGCGAGCCAGCCGCCGGCCAGCACCAGCGCGGTGGGCTGGCCCGCGCACAGTTCGACCAGCCCTTCGGCGGCGAGCGGGTCGACGGTGATGCGCACCGAGCCGGTGAAGTGGTCGAGGAGTTCGAGGGCGGATTTGGTGTCGAGGCCGCCGAGGGTGCAGGGGCGGACGTCCGCGATTCCGGTCAGCGGTCCGCCGGATACGGCGATGACCAGGCAGTCCGGGGAGTCGGGCAGCAGCGCGTCGACCTGTTCGGCGTCGGCCGCGTCGTCGAGCAGGAGCACCGCCCGGCGGATCGCGAGGGCCTCGCGCAACCGCTCGCCGAGGTCGTCGGCGTCGGCTCCGGGGGGCGTGGGCAGTCCGAGGGCGGTGAGCAGTTCCCGCGCGGTGGTCTCCGTGGGCACCGGTGTGCCGTCGGGTTCGGTGAGCCGGGCGCGCAGTATGCCGTCGGGGTAACTCTCGGCGACCTGCGCGGCGAGCTGAGCGGCGAGCGCGCTGCGGCCGGATCCGGGCTTGCCCGCGATGAGCAGCACCCGCGCCCGCGGGGCCTTGCGGCCGGCGATGGTGTCGAGGCCCGCACGCTCGATGTCGGCCCGGAGTTCCTTCAACTCTCTTGTACGGCCCAGGAACTGACTCTTCGTAGGAGCGGACCCGGCAGCCGGGCGCTGCCCCTTGGCCGACACCTTGGTGCCGCCGCCGTCCACCGCCTGATCCGCCACGGGCCACGCTCCCGTTCCACTGCGCGCGCAAGCCCGCCGGGACTCCGGTTCGGGCGTTTCCAGAGCCTAGTTCACGCTCTGCGACGATCCGTGCGGAGCGCGGCGGAGACGTCCCCCGATCGGATCAGCCGATCGTAGGACCGGCATCCCCGGATGGGTGTACACGGCCCCTCCGAGGCGGGGCGGCGGAACGGCGGAGGCGCTCCGGGAACGGAACGCGACCGCCGAAGGAGCGCTTCGGGGACGGGAGTCAGGCCTCGAAGGGGCGTGCGGGCCACGGCGCCCCGGCCGCGCGCAGCGCGTCGAGTCCGTCGCCCTGCCGCGCGGCCACCAGCGAGAGGACGCCCACGACCAGGCAGTTGTTGTGCAGGTCACCGGCGAGCACACCGTGGACGAGTTCACCGAGGGGGACGCGGGCCAGTTCCATGTCGGCCTCCTCGTCCTCGACGTCGAACCGGTCGCCCTCCGCCTCGGAGAGATCGCGGGCCAGGAAGATCCGGATGGCTTCGTCGCAGCCGCCGGGCGTGGTGTAGACGTCGGTCAGCACGCGCCAGCTCTCCGCCTTGACGTGCGCCTCCTCGTACAGCTCGCGCTGGGCGGCGTGCAGCGGGTTCTCGCCGGGGATGTCGAGCAGGCCGGCCGGGATCTCCCACAGCTTCTGGCGCACGGGGTGGCGGTACTGGCGCAGGACCAGGACACGGTCCTCGTCGTCCAGGGCGAGCACGGCCACGGAGCCCGGGTGGACCTGGTAGTCGCGGCGGGCCACCGATCCGTCGGGCATGACCACGTCGTCGGTGCGCACCGAGGTCTTGTTGCCCTTGAAGGGGGTCTCGGTCGCCCGGACCTCCCACTCCTCGGGGGTGTCCTTGATCGTCATGGCCTGTCCTCCCACGCGCAAAAAGAGTCCGGTCCGGTGACGGAACCGGGGCGCGCGCCCGGCGGGAGAACCCGCGGACCCGCACCCCGGTCACCGTACAACCTGGTCCTACCTGGTCTTACTTGCCCGTCTTGCGTGCCACCGCGGCCTTGACCAGACCCGCGAAGAGCGGGTGCGGCCGGGTCGGACGGGAGCGCAGCTCGGGGTGCGCCTGGGTCGCGACCAGGTACGGATGGACATCACGCGGGTACTCGACGTACTCCACGAGCTTGCCGTCCGGGGAGGTGCCGGAGAACTGCAGACCGGCCTTCTTCTCCAGCTCGGCGCGGTAGGCGTTGTTCACCTCGTAGCGGTGCCGGTGGCGCTCCTCGACGTACTCCTTGCCGTCGTACACCTCGCGCACGATCGAGCCCTCGGCGAGCTTGGCCGGATACATTCCCAGGCGCATGGTGCCGCCCATGTCGCCCTCGCCCGCCACGATGTCGAGCTGCTCGGCCATCGTGGAGATGACCGGGTGGCCGGTGCCGGAGTCGAACTCGGTGGAGTTGGCGTCGGGGATGTCGGCCAGGTTCCGCGCGGCCTCGATCACGATGCACTGGAGGCCGAGGCACAGGCCGAGCAGCGGGATCTTGTTCTCGCGGGCGTACTGGATCGCGCCGACCTTGCCGGACACACCGCGGTCGCCGAAGCCGCCGGGGATGCAGATCGCGTCGACGTCACCGAGCTGCTTGGCAGCGCCCGCGGGGGTCTTGCAGTCGTCCGAGGTGACCCACTTGATCTTGACGCGGGCC
This sequence comes from Streptomyces sp. NPDC042002, assembly GCF_055588305.1. Taxonomy (NCBI): domain Bacteria; kingdom Bacillati; phylum Actinomycetota; class Actinomycetes; order Kitasatosporales; family Streptomycetaceae; genus Streptomyces; species Streptomyces sp. NPDC042002. Next base: position 24,251 of record NZ_JBVJCT010000052.1, read on the forward strand.
TTGTTGGCGAAACCGCCGGCGCGCAGCGCCTCGGTGACCGAGAGGTACGCGTCGGGCAGGTCGATGTACTTGCCGACGAGGGCCATGGTGATCTCGTGGACCGGGTTGTGGACGCGGTCCAGCAGGTCGTCCCAGGTCGTCCAGTCCACGTCGCGGAACGGCAGGTCCAGCTTGCGCACGACGTAGGCGTCCAGGCCCTCGGTGTGCAGGACCTTCGGGATGTCGTAGATCGACTTGGCGTCGATCGCGGCGACGACGGCGGCCTCGTCCACGTCGCACATCAGCGAGATCTTGCGCTTGATGGCGATGGGGACCTCGCGGTCGGCCCGCAGCACGATCGCGTCCGGCTGAATACCGATGTTGCGCAGGGCCGCGACCGAGTGCTGCGTCGGCTTGGTCTTCAGCTCGCCGGACGGGCCGATGTACGGGAGGAGCGAGATGTGCACGACGAACACGTTGTCGCGGCCGACCTCGTGACGGACCTGGCGGACCGTCTCCAGGAAGGGCAGCGACTCGATGTCGCCGACCGTGCCGCCGACCTCGGTGATGACGACGTCCACGTCGTCGGTCGCCATGCGGCGGATGCGGTGCTTGATCTCGTTGGTGATGTGCGGGATGACCTGCACGGTGTCACCGAGGTACTCGCCGCGCCGCTCCTTGGCGATGACGGTGGAGTACACCTGGCCGGTGGTCACGTTGGCCGAGCCGTCCAGGTCCACGTCGAGGAAGCGCTCGTAGTGACCGATGTCCAGGTCCGTCTCGGCGCCGTCGTTGGTGACGAACACCTCGCCGTGCTGGAACGGGTTCATGGTGCCCGGGTCGACGTTCAGGTACGGGTCGAGCTTCTGCATCGTGACCCGCAGACCCCGCGCCTTGAGCAGCGCGCCCAGGCTGGAGGCGGTCAGTCCCTTGCCGAGGGAGGAGGCGACACCCCCGGTGACGAAGATGTGCTTGGTCGTCGTGGCTGTGCTGTTTCGAAAAGCACTGGGCGGCATGGCCAAGAGGGGGCTCCCGTGGTCGCGGTCTGGGGTGCGTGCCGGCGTGGGGCCCGGAGATTTCCGGGGGTGCCGTCGCTGCGGTTCGGGGGTTTCTTGCCCACCGGTCCACGGGCTACCAGGGTATCAGCGACAGGACGAGGCCGCTTCCGGCCACGCTCCGTGCGCACCTGGGCACACACCTCACACACCGCTCACTCGATCGGCTCAGCCGGGTTGCCCGGAGCGGCACGCGGATCTTCCACGTGCGTCGTATCCTGCTCGGACACTCGCTGCCGAGCCTGTCCGGCACACGGCACCATCCCCGCACGTATCCGGAACAAAGAGGGCCTGTCAGTTCGTTTCGAGACGACAAACGCATCGCCTTTCGCACCGACAACTGACGTTTCGCAGCGACGCACGACGGACGTCCTCCATCATCGACGTTCCGCAGGTATCGACCATCCCATTGCCTACTGTTCCGCACTACCTACGTTCCCTTTGACCGCAAGAGCGACCGCCCCGCGCAGGGGCGACGTGGCCGTTCGACTGGAGATGCACGTGGCCGGGCGCATCGAGGACTACGCACTCATCGGAGACATGCAGACAGCAGCGCTGGTCTGCCGGGACGGCACAGTCGACTGGCTGTGCCTGCCCCGCTTCGACTCCCATGCCATCTTCGCGGGACTGCTCGGCACGGAGGAACACGGATTCTGGCGGCTGGGGCCGGCGCACGCGGCCGACGCCCAGCCACCCACCGCGGCGCGCCGCCGGTACCGCGGCGACTCGCTGATCCTCGAATCCGAGTGGGACACACCGCGCGGCACGGTCCGCGTGACCGATTTCATGCCCCCGCGTGACGGCGCGCCGCAGCTGATCCGGATCGTCGAGGGCGTCACGGGCCGGGTGCCGATGCGCTCCGCGCTGCGGATGCGTTTCTCGTACGGCCGTGTGGTGCCCTGGGTGCACCGGCACGAGGGCCGCACGGTCGCGGTCGCCGGACCGGACTCGGTCTGGTTCGACACGGCCTGCGAGACGTACGGCAAGGCGCTGACGACGTACGCCGACTTCACGGTGGCGCCGGGCGACCGGATCGCCTTCACGATCTCGTGGGAGCCCTCGCACAAGCAGCCGCCCGCGCTGCCCGAGCCCGAGCAGTCCCTGGAGGCGACCGAGGAGTTCTGGCGCGACTGGGTCGACCAATGTACGTACCACGGCCCCTACCGCGAGGCCGTGGTCCGCTCCCTGATCACGCTGAAGGCCCTGACGTACGCGCCCACGGGCGGCATCGTCGCCGCGCCCACCACCTCCCTCCCGGAGGAGATCGGCGGCGTACGCAACTGGGACTACCGCTACACCTGGCTGCGCGACGCGGCCATCACCCTCTCCTCGCTGCTGCGCACCGGCTACCGCGAGGAGGCCCGGGCCTGGCGCGAATGGCTCCTGCGCGCGGTCGCGGGCGACCCGGAGAACCTCCAGATCATGTACGGCATCGCGGGGGAACGGGAGTTGGGCGAGGCCGAGCTCGACTGGCTTCCCGGGTACGAGGGTTCGGCGCCCGTACGGGTCGGGAACGGCGCCGCGCACCAGCTCCAGCTCGACGTCTACGGCGAGGTCACCGAGGCCCTGCACCTGGCCCATATGACGGGCCTGTCCCGCAACGACTACGCCTCGCTGCTCCAGTTGAAGCTGATCCGCTATCTGGAGGACCACTGGGACCAGCCGGACGAGGGAATCTGGGAAGTCCGGGGCCCGCGGCGGCACTTCGTGCACTCCAAGGTGATGGCCTGGGTCGCGGTCGACCGCACCATCAAGCTCATCGAGTCCGGGGACGCGGACGGGCCGCTGGAGAAGTGGCGCGAACTGCGCGACGACATCCACCGGGACGTGTGCGAGAAGGGCTACGACAAGGACCGGAACACGTTCACGCAGTCGTACGGCTCGAAGGAACTCGACGCCTCGCTGCTGCTCATCCCGCAGATGGGCTTCCTGCCGCCGGACGACAAGCGGGTGATCGGCACCATCGAGGCGATCCAGCGCGAGCTGTCCACCTCGGACGGCTTCATCCTGCGCTATCCGACCTCCGGCGAGGACGCGGGCGTGGACGGCCTCGAGGGCGACGAGGGCGCCTTCCTCGCCTGCTCGTTCTGGATGGCGGACGACCTCGCGATGATCGGCCGGGTCGACGAGGCCCGCAAGCTCTTCGAGCGCCTGCTGGCCCTGCGCAACGACCTCGGGCTGCTGGCCGAGGAGTGGGACCCGCGCCTGCAGCGCCAGGTCGGGAACTTCCCGCAGGCCTTCAGCCACGTTCCGCTGATCGACACGGCCCTGCGGCTGACCGCGAGCGGCGCGTACGGCGGCTGAGCCCGTCCGGATCGGGCGAACCGGGGAGTTACGCCCCGGCGCGCCCGATCCGCCGTACCCGCCTAGCCTGGAAGCAGTCCTGTCCCCTCATGGAAGGGGGCGGCTGACATGGCTCCCCTTTCGAAGGCGGGCGCGGCACTGGCCGCGCTCCGCGCCGATCTCTCCGGTGACGTGGTCACCCCGGACGATCCGGGGTACGACGAAGCCCGGACGATCTTCAACGCGATGATCGACCGGCGGCCCGCCGTGATCGCGCTGTGCGAGGGCGAGGCCGATGTGACGCGCGCGGTGCGCTTCGCGCGTGAGCTGGATCTGCCGGTCGCGGTGCGCGGCGGCGGCCACAGCGTCTCCGGCATGGCGCTCAACGACGGCGGTCTGGTCATCGACCTCAGCCGGATGCACGCGGTCACCGTCCACCCCGGTTCCGAGACGGTACGGGTCGAGGGCGGAGCCCTGATGAGCCATCTCGACCGGGCCGCCCAGCCCTACGGCCTCGCGACCACCGGCGGCCGTGTCTCGACGACCGGCGTCGGCGGTTTCGTCCTCGGCGGCGGCAACGGCTGGCTGGACCGGTCCTTCGGTCTCGCCGTCGACAATCTGCTCGGGGTCGAACTGGTGACCGCCGACGGCTCGGCGGTGCGCGCCACCGACCAGGAGAACCCGGAGCTGTTCTGGGCCCTGCACGGCGGCGGCGGGAACTTCGGCGTCGCCACCGCGCTCACCCTCAAGCTGCACCCGCTGCCCGAGTTCTCCATCGCGATGGTGATGTTCCAGCCGGACGCCGGGCCCGGCGTGGTCCGCGTCTACCGCGAGATCATCGAGAACGGTCCCCGGGAGGCGAGCGGCGGCGTCATCTACCTGACCGGCCCGCCCGAGGAGTTCATGCCCGAGCACCTGGTCGGCAAGCGGCTGTGCGGCGCGCTGGTCGCGTACGCGGGCGGCGAGGACGACATGCGCAAGGTCGCGCAGCCGCTGCTGGCGCTGCCGCACGAGGTCGAGATCGTCACCGCCCTGCCCTACCCCGACTTCCAGTGCATGCTCGACGACCCGCCCGGTATGCGGAACTACTGGTCGGCGGAGTACCTGACCGGCGCGCCCGACGACTTCGTGGACGTCTACTGCGCCCTCGGCGACGCCATGCCCGTCCCCACCGGCAACCAGCACGCGCTGTTGCCGCAGGGCGGCGCCATCGCCGCAGGACCGTCCCGGTTCCCTGTCCCCTACCGCGACGCGCCCTGGGCCGTGCACCCCTTCGGGATCTGGGAGAGCCCCGCCGACGACGAACGGTGCGTCGCGTGGGTCAGGAAGGTCCGCGAGGACGTCCGGCCGTGGAGCACCGGCGCGGTCTATCTGAACTTCATCGGGGACGAGGGCACGGACCGCGTGACGGCCGGCCTCGGCGCGGACAACCTCCGGCGGCTGGCCGCGGTGAAGGCCGAGTACGACCCGGACAACGTCTTCCGCTTCAACCACAACATCACCCCGGTACCGGCGGCCGCCTGACCCCGCCGATCCCCAGCGCTCCGGCGTCGTCGCTCGTCGGGGGCCGGAGATGCCCCGGTAACCCGTCCGCGGGTAGCGTCCGCTGCATGGACAGCCGTTACGACACCCAGGGCGCCGGAATCACCGTGCAGCGGGCGCTTGAGCTGCCCGGACTGCGCAGCGGGCTGCCGGAGATCATCGCGGGGGCCGACCGGCTGCAACGGACCGTGCGCTGGGTGCACGCGGGCGAGGTCCCGAACATCGCCTCGCTGCTCAAGGGCGGCGAGCTGCTGCTGACCACGGGATACGGTCTCGGCACCCGCCCGGCCGACCAGCGCGCGTTCGTCCGCACCCTCGCCGAGCGCGGGATCGCGGCGCTCGTCGTGGAGCTCGGCCCGCGCTTCACCCGGCTGCCCGCCGCGCTCGTGGACACGGCACGGTCCACCGGTCTGCCGCTCGTCCAACTGCACCGCGAGGTGCCCTTCGTGACGGTCACGGAGGAGATCCACACCGAGATCGTCAACGGCCACTACGCGCTGCTCCAGCAGGCCGAGGAAGTGCACCGGCGTTGCACCGAGGCCCTGCTCGGCGGCGGCGGAGTTCCCCAAGTCCTGCGCATTCTCGCCGACTTCAGCGGCAACCCGGTCTTCCTGGAGACGGCCGACGGACAGCTCCTGTACGCCGCCGGGGCCGGCTCCACGGGCGCCGACCCGCTCCAGGTCTGGGAAGGACTGCGCGGCCAGCACAAGGACGAGCCGCCCGCGGGGACCACCCTGGTGGACGTGCCCGGCGGCGGCCCCGGCACCGGTTCCGTACGCGCCCGCCTGGTGCTGCTGCCGGTCGGCACGCCGGTCGCCCCGGTGCACCGGATCGCCGCCGAACGGGCCGCCGGCATCCTGGCCGTCGTGCTGATGCAGGCCCGCCAGGAGGAGGAACTGGCCGCGCGGGGACGCGGCGACTTCCTGACCGACCTCGCCGAGGGCCGTATCGAGGCCGAGGACGCGCCCGCGCAGGCCCGGGTGCTCGGCTTCAAGCCAGGCGGCAGCCCGCTCCTGCCGGTCGTGATGCGGCTCGCCGACGGACTCGCCCCCGGCGGCGGCTGGGCGGTCCTGGCCCGCGCGGTCGCCGAGGAACTGGCGTCGGTGGGTGTCCCGGTCCTGCTGGGCGTACGTCCCGTCGAGGGCCGGGTCCCGCTGCTGCTCGGCCTGCGCTCGGAGTCGGAGCGGGCGGCCGTCGCGGACCGGGTCGCGGCGGCCCTGCGCGCCGGCGTGGAGCGCGCGGGCATGCAGCGGCCCGGGGCGCAGCCACCGGTGGTGGTGGTCGGGGTCGCGGGCGGCTGGGCGGCCGCGTCGGCGGGCCTGCGGCACGCGGCGGAGACGGCGACGGCCGCGCAGGGTCTGTCGGACCGTCCCTGGTACGACGCCCGCCGCCTGGACATCGACCTGCTGCTGTGGCGGCTGCGCGAACACCCTGACCTGGCCGCCTTCGTGGAACGCGCGATCGGCCCGCTCCGCGACCACGACGTCCGCTCCAAGCCGCCCCTGCTGCCCACCCTGCAGACCTATTTGGCGCACGCGGGCCGCAAGGCGGAGACCGCCCGCGAGCTGCATCTCAACCGGCAGACCCTCTACAACCGCCTCGCCAGGATCGGCGAGTTGCTGGGAACGGACCTGGACGACCCGCAGACGGTACTGGCGTTGAGCCTGGCCCTGCGGGCACGCCGACACGTTCCCTAGCAGGGCCGGGTCAGCCCAGCGGCCGGGGCTGCGTGAACTCGTCGTAGACGCTGAGCACTTGGGCGACCGTCTCGTCCTCGGTCGGCCAAGTGGCAGCCTGCCGGGCGCCCTTCTCGCGCAGGACCTCCTGGCGCGCGGGATCGGTGAGCAGCCTCACGACCGCGTCGGCGAGCGCCTTCGCGTTCCCGTACGGGACGAGTTCGGCCGCGTCGCCGACCATCTCGGGGATGCCCCCGACCGCTGTGGCGACCAGCGGCACGCGCGCGTACAGGGCCTCCTGCGCCAGCACCGAGCGCGACTCCCATCTGCTGGGCAGCAGCGCGAGGTCGGCGGCGGCGAGCAGTTCCGTGATGTCGTCGCGCCGCCCGATGAGCCGGACCGGCAGTTCCTCGTCCTCGATCCGGCGCTGGAGAACGGCGCGCAGCGGCCCCTCCCCCGCGATCACCAGCAGCGGCACGGGATCGAGGCGGCACCACGCGCGCGAGGCGTCCAGAAGCGTGTGATAGCCGCGGTGCCGGTCGAGCGAACCGACGGCCATGAGCAACGGGCGGTCGGTCGAGCCGAGTTCGGCCCGCGCCTTGTGCCGGAACCGGTCGGGTTCGGCTGCCTCGACGGGCGGGCGCGGAGCGGGAAGCGCGACGGCGGCGAGCCGCGCGTCACGCGCTCCCCTGCTGCGCGCCCGGTCCACCAGGTCGGACGAGGTCCCGAGCACCACCGCGGCGGCCCTGGCGACCCGCCGCTCAAGAAGCCGCAGGACGTGGGCCCGCGCGCCGTCGGCCTCGGAGCGGGTGTGCCAGGTGACGACGAGGGGAACGCGCCGCCCGCTGAGGGCCAGCGCCGCCCGCAGTGCCGCGTGCAGCCCGTGCGCGTGCACGAGATCGGCGTCCGCGCAGGCGGCCCGCAGCGCGGACACGGAGGCCGGGTCGCTGCTGCGGGGCACGGGAACGTGGTGCGCGCCGGCCCCGGTGAACCCGTACACGCGGTCCGCCTCGGCGGGGGCGCAGACCGTGACCCGTACCCCCCGGGCGACCAGGCCCGCGGCCAGCGACCGCACATGCGCACTGCTGCCCGCGCTGCCGCCGCCGAGCACCTGCACGGTGCGCAGCGGCGACTGGCCGTGCGGTGAGTGGCTGCTCACGTGGCTCACGTGGCCGGGGCTCCTGGTTCGGCGTCGGACGGGCACGAGGATACGTACAGAAGGGTCGCGCAGAGGGGGTCACCGCACGTCGTGCACCTCGTACTAGGCCAAGGATGCCAGGCCGCACGGGCGTTCCGGCACCGCCATCACGACGAGGGCACGTCAGACGGGGCAACCCGGCGACGACGATCACCCGCACGAGTGATGAATAGCCCATTCCGGGGAGGCCGAGCCACAACCGGACCCACCCGGCACCCTCAGCCACCCACGGATCGCAGGCCACCCCGACCCCGCGAACACCCACCTCGTCTCGCGCGTCACCCTGGTCTCGGGGGAACCCCACTGCATCACGAGCCACCCCTGCGCCGAAGAACCACCCCGACATCCTGGGCCACCCCGGCATCGGAAGTACCCCCGCGCGCCGCCCCCGGGACGGGAGAACCCCTCCAGCGCACCGCACGCCACCCCGACTTCGGGGCGTGCCCTGACAGATCGCGAGCGCCTTCCGCGTCGAGGGCGCGCCCGTGCACCGCGGGGCGCGCCGCGCGGTGCACGGCGCGTCCCGGGCCGCTCACTCCCCGGTGCGCCCCAGCGTCCTCGCCGCCTCGCTGACCTTCTCCCCGAAGGCCGTCGCGGCCACCAGGGCCGCCGCGTGGGCGGCGAGACCCGCCCGGCCGTTGCCCAGGGCGATGGCGGTCCCCAGGGTCGCGCCCAGCGCGTGAGCGCCCGCGTCACCGATCATGGCGCGCTCGCCGAGGTCGTCGGCGAGTACGGCGGCGACGGCACCCAGCGCCACCGCGGACAGCCGCCCCGCGTCCCCGCCGCGCAGCAGTCCGGGCACGCCCAGCGCGAGGACGGCACCGGCGGCCCGCCCCGGCCGCACATCGACCAGGTTGACGAAATGCGCCGTACCGGCGATCACGACTCCCGCGAGCAGTTTGTCGACGGGCCGCTCCTTGAGCACCGCCCCGGCCGCCAGCCCCGCCGCCGCGATCCCGAACAACTTGACCGCCCCGCTGGTCACCTCGCCGTCGCGCAGCGCCCCCAGATGGGCCCGGAACCCCCGCCGGGGGTCACCCTCTCCGGCGACGTCGTCGTACGCGCCGCACGCGCCGGCGACGGCGACCGCTCCCGCGGCGGCGGGGTGGACCCGTGCCGCCGCGAACGCCGAGCCCACGGCGGTCGCGGGGCCCGCGTAGAGCTCGACGGTCCGCCCGGCGTAGTTGTCCCGGGTCCAACGGGCAGGGCCGCCGGGCGGGTTGGAACGCAGGGCGGCGAAGCACACGCGTGTGACCGCGGCAGCGGTACCGAATCCGACAATCCGCCCCATGCGCATGACCATGCGATCACCCTAAAGGGGCGCGCGAAACGGTCCGGACGGGACCACGGAACGAACACGGCGAACCCCGCGCGGCAGGCAGGCCCAGCACCGCGGGACGAGCACGGCCAACGCCGTCGCCGCGGGACGAGGACGTCGAATGCCGTACGGCGGGCACGACCGACACCATGGAGCAGGCGGCCCGGCGACGCAGCGGCGCAGCGGCGCCGCGACGCGGGGGCACAGGGAGCGGCCCGGTACGGGCTCACGTACTGGCGAGCGGCCCTGCCCCCGCAGGGGCGGGCCGCCGGTCAGCCGTCGGCCCGGGCCGTGGCCAGGAGTTCCTCCGCGTGGGCCCGAGCCGTCTCGGAGTCCTCCTGGCCGGCGAGCATCCGGGACAGTTCGCGGATCCGCTCCTCGCCCTCCAGGACCTTCACGCCGGACCGGGTCACCGATCCGTCGTTCGTCTTCTCGACCAGCAGCTGCCGGTCGGCGAAGGCGGCCACCTGCGGCAGATGGGTCACGACGACGACCTGCGCGGTCCGGGCGAGCCGCGCCAGCCGACGCCCGATCTCGACCGCGGCCTTGCCGCCGACCCCCGCGTCGACCTCGTCGAAGAGATACGTCGGCACCGGGTCCGTCCCCGCGAACACGACCTCCACGGCGAGCATCACGCGCGAGAGCTCACCGCCCGACGCGCCCTTGGCGATGGGCCGCGGCGGCGCCCCGGGGTGCGGGGCGAGCAGCAGTTCCACCTCGTCGACACCGGCCGGGCCGTAGGCCACCGGGCGTCCGCCGACCTCCACCCCCTCCGGGTCGTCGGTCTGCCGGAGTTCGAAGGACACGCGCGCGTGCGGCATGGCGAGCGAGGCCAGTTCGGCGGTGACGGCGGCGGCGAACCGCTCGGCCGCCTCCGTACGGGCGTCCGTCAGGGCCTGGGCGAGTCCGCCCAGTTCGCCGCGCAGCGCGTCCCGCTCGGCGGTCAGGTCGCCGAGCCGGTCGTCGTCGCCGTCGAGTTCGGTGAGCCGCTCGGCGCTCCGCTCGGCCCAGGCGAGCACGGCGTCGATGTCCTCGCCGTACTTCCGGGTGAGCTGGGTGAGGGCGGCCCGGCGCTCCTCGACCGCGGACAGCCGCAGCGGGTCGGCGTCGAGGTCGTCGGCGTAGCCCGCGAGTTCGCCCGCCACGTCGCCGAGCAGGATGGCGATCTCGCCGATCCGCCCGGACAGCGTGGCGAGCTCCGAGTCGTGCGACCGTACGGCCTCCAGGGCACGGTGGGCGCCCGCGACCAGTGTGGCCGCGTCGATGCCCTCCGGGTCCTCGGGATTGCCGGCCAGCGCGGCGTGCGCGGCCGTGGCGGCCGATGCCAGCGCCTCCGCGTGACCGAGCCGCTCCGCCTCCGCCGACAGCTCCACGTCCTCGCCCGCGCGCGGCTCCACGGCCGCGACCTCGTCGAGTCCGAAGCGCAGCAGGTCGGCTTCCTGGGCCCGTTCCCGGGCGCGCGTCGTGATCTCGTCCAGCTCGGCCGAGATCGCCCGCAGCCGGCGGTAGGCGCCCGCGTACTTGGCGAGCGGCACGGCGACCGCGTCCCCCGCGTACCGGTCGAGGGCCTGCCGCTGCCGGGACAGTTTGAGCAGCCCCTGCTGGTCGGTCTGGCCGTGCACCGCGACGAGTTCGTCGGCGAGTTCGGCGAGCACGCCCACCGGCACCGAGCGCCCGCCCAGGTGCGCGCGTGAGCGCCCCTCGGCGGAAACGGTACGGCTGATCAGCAGAACACCGTCGTCGAGCTCGGCGCCCGCTTCCTCGGCCCGTACGACGGCCGTCCCGCCCGCGGGTACGCTGATCCGCCCCTCCACGACCGCGCTCTTGGCGCCGATCCTCACGAGGGCCGGGTCCGCGCGCCCGCCCAGCAGCAGCCCGAGGCTGGTGACCACCATCGTCTTGCCCGCACCGGTCTCACCGGTCACGGCGGTGAAGCCTGGTGACAGCTCGACGACCGCGTCGTCGATGACTCCGAGCGACCGTATCCGCATCTCCTCCAACACGTCCCCGACCATACGAGGTTTTGCCGGCCCCGTGCGACGCCGCCCCCCGCAAAGAGAACCGGGCGTTACCTTCCGGGGGTGATCTCGTTCGTCGTCGGCCCGCGCGGAGGCGGCCCGGCACCCGGGCGGAACCCGGGTGCCGCGCACGTTTCTAGTGCGGCGCCCCGCGCCATCCGGAGACCGGCAGCGCGAACTTGGCGACGAGCCGGTCGGTGAAGGACGCGTGGTGCAGCCGGGCCAGCCGCACGGGCACGGCCCCGCGCCGCACCTCGACGCGCGCGCCGGGCGGCAGCTCCACCGTCCGCCGCCCGTCGCACCACAGCACACCCGGCGGAACGTGCGGCAGCACCTCCACGGCGAGCACCGAGTCCGGTGAGGTGACCAGCGGCTTGGCGAACAGGGCGTGCGCGCTGATCGGCACCATCAGCAGCGCCTCGACCTCGGGCCACACCACGGGCCCGCCCGCGGAGAAGGCGTACGCCGTCGACCCGGTCGGGGTCGCGCAGACGATCCCGTCGCAGCCGAACCCGGTGACGGGCCGCCCGTCGATCTCCAGCACCACTTCGAGGAGCTTCTCGGCGGACACCTTCTGCACGGCCGCCTCGTTCAGCGCCCAGTCGGTGTGCACGATGTCGCCGTTGCGGTGCACGACGACATCGACGGTCATGCGCTCCTCGACCTCGTACGCCCGGGTCACGACCCGGTCGACGACCTTGTCCAGGTCGTCGCGCTCGGCCTCGGCGAGGAAGCCGACCCGTCCGAGGTTGACGCCGAGCATCGGCACCCCGGAGGCGCGGGCGAACTCGGCGCCGCGCAGCAGCGTTCCGTCACCGCCGAGGACGATGAGCAGCTCGCAGCCGTCGAGGCACTGCGGAGTCGCCTCCTGGACCAGTTCCACCTCGTCCGGCAGCGGCAGATCGGCCGCCTCGGCCGCCAGCACCCGGACGCCGATCCCGGAGCGCAGCAGCCCCTGGACGACCAGTTCGGCGCTGCGGATGGCTGCCGGCCGCCCGGTGTGGGCCAGCAGGAAAACAGTACGATCTCGGGTCTGGGTCAACGGGGCCCCTCCGCCACGGCACGGTCAACGTCGGCCGGGTCGAGTTCGGGTGCCCCGGCACGCAGCCACAGAAAGTACTCGACGTTGCCCGACGGTCCGGGCAACGGGCTTGCGGTCACACCCTTCACTCCGAGCCCCAGCTCGTGGGCTCGCCCCGCCACACCGCGCACGGTCTCGGCGCGCAGCTCCGGGCTGCGCACGACACCGCCGCTGCCCAGCCGGTCCTTCCCCACCTCGAACTGCGGCTTGACCATCATCACCAGGTCGGCATCAGGCGCCGTGCACCGCGCGAGGGCGGGCAGCACCAGTCCGAGCGGGATGAAGGACAGATCCCCGACAACAAGGTCCACGGGCTCCCCATCGATCGCCTCCAACGTCAACTCGCGTACGTTCGTACGGTCCTTGACGGTGACGCGTTCATCGCTTTGGAGAGACCAGGCGAGTTGTCCGTAACCGACGTCCACGGCGACGACATGGGCGGCGCCCGCGCGCAGCAGTACGTCGGTGAAGCCTCCGGTGGACGCGCCGGCGTCCAGCGCCCGCCGTCCCTCGACCTTCAGGCCCTCGGGCCCGAAGACGGCGAGCGCGCCGGCGAGCTTGTGTCCGCCGCGCGAGACGTAGTCGGGGTCGTTGTCGTCCTCGCTGACCACGATCGCCGCGGCGGTCTCGACCTGCGTGGCGGGCTTGGTCGCGAGGGTCTTGCCCACGCTGACCCTGCCCGCTGCGATCAGCTGTCCGGCGTGCTCGCGTGAGCGGGCGAGCTTCCTGCGGACCAGCTCGGCGTCGAGGCGGCGGCGTGCCACTCCTGCCACGTTCGGTTCAGCTCCTGCGGTCGTACGGCCATGGACGGGTGTGCCCCGAAGGGTCTCATTGCGGGGCTCCCGCCGGGCGCCCGGCGGGAGCCGGAACTCCCGGGCGGACGTCGAGCGCGGTGAGCGCGTCGCGCAGCCCCCGGTGCACATCCTCGTACACCTCGACGTGTCCGTCCGTGGCGAGGTGGTCGGCGTCGGCCAGCCGGTCGAGCCGCGCGTCGACGTCGGCGTTGCCCGAGGGGACGCGCGGGACGTTCAGCGGGGCCGGTGCGGCGGGGTCGTACGCGGGCTCCGGCGCCGCTCCGGCGGGCGGGCCTGGCTCCCCCGCGGTCACGGCCTCGGGGGGCTCGGCCCCGGGAACTGAGTCGTTCATGCCCCGACGCTACCGCGAAGGGCTGCGGTACCGTCGATCACGATGGCGACGATTGAGGAGTGCCGCACCGCACTCGACAAGCTTTCGGACAACATGGCGAGCGCCGAAGGGGACGTACGCACCGCTGCGGCCCTTGACCGCTCGCTGAGCTGCCGTATCACCGACCTGGACATCACCTTCGTCGGCCGGCTCAGGGGCGGCCGGATCGAGGTGCTCGACACGCTCCAGGGCCCGCCTCCCGAGCGGGCCCAGATCCGTCTGACCATGAACGGCGACGACCTGGTGTCGATGGTGAACGGCGAGCTGAACTTCGCGAAGGCCTGGGGCTCGGGGCGGGTGAAGCTGGAGGCGGGTCTGCGCGACCTGTTCCGGCTCAGGACGCTTCTGTAGCGGCCGGGGCGACGCCGGCCCTTGACCGTCGTGCCGCGGGCACCACGAGCGGGGTCCCGGTCTCCGGGTCGTCGATGACCTGGCAGCGCAGCCCGAAGACCTCCTCGACCAGGCCGGCCGTGACGATGTCGTTCGGCGCGCCCTCGGCGACGACCTCGCCGCCGCGCAGGGCGATCAGGTGGGTGGCGTACCGGGCGGCGTGGTTGAGATCGTGCAGGACGGCGACCAGCGTGCGGCCCCGCGTCTCGTGGAGCTCGGCGCACAGGTCGAGGACGTCGATCTGGTGCTGGATGTCGAGGTAGGTCGTCGGCTCGTCGAGGAGGAGCAGCGGGGTCTGCTGGGCGAGCGCCATCGCGATCCACACGCGCTGGCGCTGGCCGCCGGACAGTTCGTCGACATAGCGATCGGCGAGCTCGGCGACACCGGTCGAGGCCATCGACTCCTGGACCACCCGCTCGTCCTCGGCCGACCACTGGCGCAGCAGGCCCTGGTGCGGGTAACGGCCCCGGCCGACCAGGTCGCCGACCGTGATCCCGTCCGGCGCGATCGACGACTGCGGCAGCAGCCCGAGGGTGCGGGCCACCTTCTTAGCGGGCATCGACTGGATCGCCTGCCCGTCGAGCAGCACCCGCCCCGCCGAGGGCTTCAGCATGCGCGAAAGGGCGCGCAGCAGCGTGGACTTGCCGCAGGCGTTGGGGCCGACGATCACCGTGAAGGAGTGGTCGGGGATCTCCACCGACAGCTTCTCCGCGATGACGCGCTGGTCGTAGCCGAGGGTGACGTTGTCGGCGGACAGGCGGTTCACAGTGCTCCTTGGGGTGTTCTCGTGCGCCTGGTCGTTCGCACGCGCCGCGTTGTCCGGTCCGCTCGCGGCGGGGTTCGCCGTGCTCCTCGCGGCAGGGTCGGCCGATCCGCCCACCGTCGGCTTCGCCCGGCCGCTCATATCCGGCCCGCCTTGCGTTCGGTGACCAGCAGCCACAGCAGATAGAGGCCGCCGAGGACGCCGGTCACGACGCCCACGGGCAGCTGGTCGGCGCCGAAGGCCCGCTGCGAGGCCCAGTCCGCGACGATGAGCAGGGTCGCGCCCATGCACATCGACGGCACCAGGTTCGGTCCGGGCGACCGGGTGAGCCGCCGGGCCAGCTGCGGCGCGGTGAGCGCCACGAAACCGACCGGTCCCGCGGCGGCCGTGGCGCCCGCGGTGAGCAGGACGGCGGCCACCATCAGCAGCAGCCGCGTCCGCTCGACGTTCACTCCGAGGGCGTACGACACGTCGTCGCCCATCTCCATCATCCGCAGCCCGCGCGCGTTGCCGAGGACGAGAGGGACGAGGACGGCACACATGATGAGCAGCGGCCATACCTGCGCCCAGTCACGGCCGTTGAGGGAGCCGGTCATCCAGACGACGGCACGGGCCGCGTCGACGAGGTCTGCCTTGGTGAGGAGATAGCCGTTGACCGCCGTGACGATCGCGGAGACACCGATGCCGACGAGGACCAGCCGGTAGCCGTGCACTCCCCGCTTCCACGCGAGCAGGTAGATGGCGAGCCCGGTCACGAGTCCGCCGACGAGCGCCCCGAGGGCGACCTCGGTCGCGCTGCCCGAGTACAGCACGATCATGATGAGCGCGCCGGCCGTGGAACCCTGCCCGAGCCCGAGCACGTCCGGGCTGCCCAGCGGATTGCGGGAGACGGACTGGAAGAGCGCGCCGCCCATCCCGAGCGAGGCCCCCACCAGCAGTCCGACGAGAACGCGCGGCAGCCGCAGGTCGTCGACGATGAACTCCTGGCTCGCGCTGCCGTCGCCTGCCAGGGTCTTGAGCACATCACCGGCGGAGATCGGGAAGTCACCGGTGCCGATCAGCACCACGCTCGCGGCGAAGGCGGCCAACAGCAGCAGCACGACCACGGTGAACGTGCGGACGTCGAGACGCAGGGACAGCCCGCCGGCCGTGCGGACGGCCCGGACGCGGCGCGCGGGAGACGCCGGAACGCGTCGGGCGCGGGCGGTTCGGATACGTGGGGTCGTCACAGCTGCGCCGTCCTCCGTCGCCGTACGAGAAAGATGAAGACCGGACCGCCGAGCACCGCGGTGACGATGCCGACCTGAAGCTCCGCCGGCCTGGCGACCATCCGGCCCAGGACATCGGCGCCGAGCAGCAGCACGGGCGACAGGACGGTGGCGTACGGCAGGATCCAGCGCAGGTCGGGCCCGGTGAAGGAGCGGACGGCGTGCGGGACCATCAGCCCGACGAACACGATCGGCCCGCAGGCGGCGGTCGCGGCGCCGCACAGCACGGTCGCGGCCGCCATGGAGAGAGCGCGGGTGCGGTTCAGGTGGGCGCCGAGCGCGCGGGCGGTGTCGTCGCCCATGGCCACCGCGTTCAGCGGTCGGGCGAGGCCCAGCGCGAGGAGCGTGCCGACGGCCAGGAAGGGGGCCACCTGCTCGATCGTCGAGTCGGTCGCCGAGGCGAGTGAACCGACCGTCCAGAAGCGCATCTTGCCGAGCGCCGCGTCATCCATGATCATCACGGCCTGCAGATAGCCGTAGAGGGCGGCGCTGATGGCGGTTCCGGCCAGTGCGAGCCGCACCGGGGTCGCGCCCCGGCTGCCGCCCAGGAACCAGACGAGGGCTCCGACGGCGGCCGCCCCGACGAAGGCGAACCAGACATAGCCGCTCAGCGAGGTGACACCGAAGTAGGTGATCGCGGTGACGACCGCGGCGGACGCGCCCGCGTTGATGCCGAGCAGACCGGGGTCGGCCAGCGGATTGCGGGTGAGCGCCTGGAGGACGGCACCGGACAGCCCGAGCGCGGCGCCGACCAGCAGCCCGAGCACGGTCCGGGAGATCCGGTCACCGACCACGACGTCGGAGTACGTCCCCGAGTCGTGGAACAGGCCGTGCCACACCTGGTCCAGCGGCAGCGCTTTCGCCCCGATCGCGACGCTCGCCAGCGCGACCAGCAGCAGGACACCCACGGAGACGAGGAGCCCAAGTGTCCGTATCGCCCGGCGGGTTGGGGGCGCGGGGGCGGATTCCGCGCACTGTTCGGGAGGACTGTCGACCAACACGAGGTTAGGTTAGCCTACCCTCGCATTGCTCATGGATCCGCCTGCACCCCACCCCCGACGCCTAGAGCCCCAGTCTCGCCAGAGCCTTCCCCCCATCCAGCTCGCTGCTGCCCTCTCCCGCGGCCGTCCACGCCGCCGCGCACAGGGCCCGCAGGCCGTCGAGGGCCTCGCCCTCGCCCGTCAGCTCGAGTTCCTCGCTGCCCGCCGTCGCCGTCCAGCCGCCGCAGCGGAACCCCTCGCCCGCTTCGACGACCTCGGGCTGACCGGTGAGCATCCCGCGCAGATCGGCGTCGACATACGTGGGCCGGTGCTGCGGCGGCGCGGCGAGGAGCTGCGCGCCGTCCGTCACGCCGGTGAGGACGAGCAGCGAGTCCACCTCTCCGTTGAACGCGCCCTCGATGTCCGTGTCCAGCCGGTCTCCGACCACCAGCGGCCGCTTCGCCCCGGTCCGCAGAATCGTCTCGCGGTGCATCGGGGGCAACGGCTTGCCCGCCACCTGCGGCTCGGCACCCGTGGCGATGCGGACGACCTCCACCGCCGCGCCGTTCCCCGGCGCGATCCCGCGCGCGCCCGGAATCGTCAGATCCGTGTTGGAGGCGAACCAGGGAACCCCGCGCGCGATGGCGTAACACGCCTCCGCGAAGCGCGACCAGGTCAGATCGGGGCCGCCGTACCCCTGGACGACCGCGACAGGCTCGTCCTCCGCCGAGTCGACCGGTTCCAGCCCGCGCTCGCGGAGCGCGACCCGCAGCCCGTCACCGCCGATGACCAGCACGCGCGCGCCCGCGGGCACCTGCTCGCTGATGAGCCGGGCCACGGCCTGCGCCGAGGTGATGACGTCCGAGGCCACCGTCGGTATGCCCAGCTCCGTGAGGTGCTCGGCGACCGCGTCCGGAGTGCGCAGCGCGTTGTTGGTGACATACGCGAGGTGCATTCCGCCCGCGCGCGCCGTCCCGAGGGACTCGACGGCGTACGCGATGGCGTGACCGCCCGCGTACACCACCCCGTCCAGATCCAGCAGCGCCGTGTCATAGGCCTCGCTCAGGGCCTGGCCACTGCCTTCGGGCCGCGTCCTGACGGTCTGGCTCATTGCGCATCGCTCCTCGTTCGATCCCTTTGCCCCGATCATCGCGCATGCCACTGACACACTTACGATGCCCCAATGAACTATGCAGGTCCCGAGGAGGAAACACCGGCAGGGAGCGGCCTCGAACTCATCCCGTTCCGAGGCCTGCGCTACGACCCCGACCGGGTCGGCAGCCTGGCCGCCGTGACATCCCCGCCGTACGACGTGATCGTCCGGCCCGACGGACTGCTCGAACTCGAATCGGCCGACCCGTACAACATCGTCCGGCTGATCCTCCCGCAGGACGGCACCCCCGCCGCCCGCAACAGGCAGGCCGCCGACACGCTGCGCGACTGGCTGTCGGAGGGCGTTCTGGCCGCCGATCCCGTGCCGGGCCTGTACGTGTACGAGCAGCGCGACGGCGACCTGCTGCAACGGGGCGTGATCGGCAGCCTGCGGCTGTCCGAGCCGGCCGACGGCGTCGTCCTCCCGCACGAGGACGTGATGCCGCACGTCATCGCGGACCGCGCTGCGCTGATGCGCGCCACGTCCGCCAACCTCGAACCCCTGCTGCTGACGTATCGCGGCAACGGATCCGGATACGGCACGGCCGCCGTGATCGAGCGGACCGCCACCCGGCCGCCGCTGCTGTCCACCACCACGGAGGACGGCATCAGCCACCGTCTGTGGGCGGTCACGGATCCGGCGGGGCTCTCCGAGATCCGGACAGATCTCGGCCGGCACCAGGCCCTGATCGCCGACGGCCATCACCGCTGGGCGACGTATCTGCGTCTACGCGCGGAGCATCCCTCGCCGAGCCCCTGGGACTACGGTCTGGTCCTCCTGGTGGACACCGCCCGCTACCCGCTGCGCGTCCGGGCCATCCACCGCCTGCTGCACCGCCTGCCGGTCGCCGAGGCGCTGGCCGCCCTCGGGGACTCCTTCCGCGTACGCCACCTCGACGTGTCCCTCGGCGAGGCCCTGGAGGCCCTCTCCTCGGCGGCCGCCGGGGGAAACGCCTTCCTCCTCGCGGGCGACGGCACCTTCCACCTCGTCGACCGCCCGTCGCCGGACCTCCTCGCCCGTACGGTCCCGGCCGACCGCCCGGAGGCCTGGCGCACGCTGGACGCCACGGTCCTGCACGCCGTGCTCCTCGACCACGTGTGGGGCATCCCGGAGGACTCCCCCGCGCACATCGCGTACATCCACGACGCGAGTGCCACGGTCGAGAAGGCGGAACACGACGGAGGCACGGCCGTCCTGATGCACCCGGTCCACGAGGAGGTCGTACGCGATCTCGCCCGCCAGGGGGTCACGATGCCGCGCAAGTCGACGTCCTTCGGCCCGAAGCCGGCGTCGGGACTGGTCCTGCGGGCGCTGGCTCCCTGAAAGGCCGCGGGCCCCGGAAACGCCACGTGGGCGGCGGTACACCTTCCGGTGTCCCGCCGCCCACGTGTTTACGCCGCAGTACCCGGCGTCAGCTCTGAGGACGGTGAGGAGCGTCGTCCTCGCGGTCGTCCTCGTCGTCGAGGTCGTCGTCCTCGCGGTCGTCCTCGTCGTCGTCCTCGTCGTCGTCGAGGTCGTCGACGTCGTCCGAGATCCCGTCCGTGGTCACGGACTCGATCTCGTCGTCGTCCTCGTCGTCCTCATCCTCGTCGTCGTCCTGGTGCTCGTCCTCGACGCGGACCTCTGTCCCGGCGTTGGACGCGGTCACCTGGCCGCTCTCGGCCTCGTCGTCGTCCTCGACGAGCGCGTCGACGAACTCGACGCCGTCCAGCTCGGCGAGCCGGTCGGAGGCGTCCGTGCTGCCGTCCTTGTCGGACTCGACGGTCTTGGCGAACCACTCGCGTGCCTCGCCCTCACGCCCGGCGGCGAGAAGCGCGTCGGCGTAGGCGTACCGCAGTCGCGCGGTCCAGGGCTGGACGGAGTTCGAGGCGAGCTCCGGGCTCTGAAGCGTGACGATGGCGGCTTCCAGCTGATCCATGTCGCGCCGGGCACCGGCCGCCACGAGCCGCATCTCGACCTGGCTCGCCTTGTCCAGCTTCTGCACCTCGGGCGCCCCGGCCATCTCCAGCGCCTTCTCGGGCCGACCGAGACCGCGCTCGCAGTCCGCCATCACGGGCCACAGCTCGACGCTGCCGGTCATCCGGCGCGCGGCGCGGAACTCGGCGAGCGCCTCGCTGTACTTCTGGTTCGCGTACGCGGCGAACCCGGCCGCCTCGCGCACGGCGGCGACACGCGACGCCAGCCGCAGGGCGATCCTCGAGTAGGCGTAGGCGCCCTCGGGATCCTCGTCGATGAGCCGGGCAACCATCACCAGGTTGCGGGAGACATCCTCGGCGAGGCCCTTGGGCAGGCTCTGGAGCTCCTGCCGTACGTCCTTGTCGATCTCCTCGCCCGTGACGTCGTCCGGGATCGGCAGCCGCTTGATCGGCTCACGGTCCCGCTCCCGCTCGTCGCGGAAACGGCCGCCACCGCGCCGGTCGTCGCCCCCACGGTCGTCGCGGCCGCGGAAGCCACCGGGACGGCCGCCCCGGTCGTCGCCGCGCGGTCCACCACGACCACGGTCGTCGCGTCCCCGGTCGTCACGGCCACGGAAGCCGCCGCCCCGGCTGTCGTCACGGCGGTCATCACGCCGGTCGTCCCGACGGAATCCGCCGCGGTCGTCATCGCGGCGCGGGGTGCTGGGCCGGTCGTCCCGGCGGAAGGGCGGACGGTCGCTGTCCCTGCGCTCGTCGCGACGGAAGTCGCCACCGGCGCGGTTGTCGTCGCGACGGAAACCACCGCGGTCGTCATCACGACGCGGGCTGCTCGGGCGCTCGTCACGACGGTCGTCGCGACGGAATCCGCCGCGGTCATCGTCGCGGCGCGGGGTGCTGGGCCGCTCGTCGCGGCGGAAGTCGCCGCCACCGCGGTTGTCATCACGACGCGGGCTGCTCGGGCGCTCGTCACGACGGTCGTCGCGGCGGAATCCGCCGCGGTCATCGTCGCGGCGCGGGCTGCTGGGCCGCTCGTCCCGACGGAAGGGCGGACGGTCCGCGTCGCGACGGGGGCCACGGTCGTCACGGCGGTCATCACGCCGGTCATCACGGCGGAAGTCACCACGGTCGTCCCGACGGAAGCCACCACCACTGCCGGTGCCCGTGCCGCCACGGTCATCGCGACGGAAGCCGCCACCGCTGCCGCCACCACGGTTGTCGTCGCGACGGAAACCGCCACCGCCACCGCTGCCACCACGGTCATCGCGGCGGAAGCCGCCACCGCTGCCGCCACGGTCGTCCCGACGGAAGCCACCACCACCACCACTGCCACTGCCACTGCCACTGCCACTGCCACCACGGTCATCGCGACGGAAGCCGCCACCGCTGCCGCCACCACGGTTGTCGTCACGGCGGAAGCCGCCACCGCTGCCGCCACGGTCGTCCCGACGGAAGCCACCACCACCACCACTGCCACTGCCACTGCCACTGCCACCACGGTCATCGCGACGGAAGCCGCCACCGCTGCCGCCACCACGGTTGTCGTCGCGACGGAAACCGCCACCGCCACCACTGCCGCTGCCACCACGGTCATCGCGACGGAAGCCACCGCCACTGCCGCCACCACGGTTGTCGTCACGGCGGAAACCGCCGCGGTCGTCATCGCGGCGCGGGCTGCTGGGCCGGTCGTCGCGGTTGAAGGCAGGGCGGTCACCCTCGCGACGCGGACCGCTCGCACGGTCATCGCGGCGCGGACCACTGGTCGGACGGTCGTCACGACGGAACGGGGGCCTGCCGCCCCGATCGCCCTCACGGCGGTCGTCACGGCCACGGTAGCCACCGCTGCCTGCGCCTGCGCCGGCGCTGCCGCTGCCGCTGCCGCCACGGTTGTCGTCGCGGCGGAAGCCGCCGCGGTCGTTGTCCCGGCGCGGGCCCCCGCGGTAGTCACCGCGGTCACCACTGTCACGACGGCGCTGGTCGCGCTCCGGTCGCTCGTCGGGAGAGTTGGTGGACATGGGTGACTCCTGTCATCGGTACCGCAAGTCATTCTCGCGCAGCCGGGTACTCGGCGCGCTTCGGAAAAAACAAAAGGACCCCTGGTTCCAGCGAGTCGCTGGGACCAGGGGTCCTCCAAAGATTGTTCGGCGGCGTCCTACTCTCCCACAGGGTCCCCCCTGCAGTACCATCGGCGCTGCGAGGCTTAGCTTCCGGGTTCGGAATGTAACCGGGCGTTTCCCTCACGCTATGACCACCGAAACCCTGTCAGACACCCCGTCATGAACGAGGTCTCGAACGGGCAGCGAACAAGCACACTTTTCAATTAAGTAAGTGGAACTGTTCAGCCAGCACAACCGTTCGTTGTCTGGGAACTACACAGTGGACGCGAGCAACTGAGGACAAGCCCTCGGCCTATTAGTACCAGTCACCTCCAGCGGTTGCCCGCCTTCCAGATCTGGCCTATCAACC
>NZ_JBVJCT010000053.1:0-45025 GCF_055588305.1 Streptomyces sp. NPDC042002
CCCCCCCCCCCCCCCCCCCCCCCCCCCCCCCCCCCCCCCCCCCCCCCCCCCCCCCCCCCCCCCCCCCCCCCCCCCCCCCCCCCCCCCCCCCCCGGACCCGGTGGCCGAGGCCGCCGCGTATGCCGCCTCCGCACCCCTCACGGGTGAACCCGATACGGGGTCTGCGACCGCGCACCGCGCGGGCGAATCCGGCCCTCAGCCGGTCACGCCGACGCCGCGGCCCGAGGACCGCCCTGGCCGGGTTCCGCGAATGCGTCCGGAGTGTCGCCCTGTGGGGAGCCCCGGTCTTGATACGGATCATGCCGATTGGCCCCCCAATGGCACTGACAGCGCAGACGGGCCTCGGAGAGACCGGTCCGATTCTGTCGACCGCCCGACCATGCCGGGACGTCCTCCCGGACATGTCACCCGAATGAGTGAGGTGTCTTCGGACACGCGCATTTATGCAGGCAGGAGCCGGGGGAACCCCTGGAAACGGGAGCGGGGAACCGCGCGCCCGGCCACGAACGATCCGCGGCCACCGAACGGCGCACAGTTCCCCGGCACGACCGGTGGAGTTCCTAGGCTCCGCGCAACACCGCTCCCGTGCGCTCGGCGGCCAGCGCCACCGCCGCGTCGCGTGCCGCGGAGGCCTCGTCGACGGTCAGCGTGCGGTCGGCGGCACGGAACCGCAGCGCGTAGGCGAGGGACTTCTTGTCCTCGCCGAGCTGCTCGCTCTCGTACTCGTCGAACAGCCGGATGGACTCCAGGAGTTCACCCGCGCCCTCGTGCAGCGCCGCCTCGACGTCCGTGTGCGGGACGGTCTTGTCGACGACCAGCGCGACATCCTGCGTGGCGACCGGGAAGGTCGAGATCTTCGGGCCCTTGGGGTGGCCCGAGCTCGCCCGCTCCAGCGCGTCCAGGTCCAGCTCCATCGCGCAGGTGCGCGCGGGCAGGCCGAGCGTCTTCAGGAAACCGGGGTGCAGCTCACCGGCGTACCCGATGACCTGCTCCGCGCCGTCCACGACGACCGCGAGTTCGGCGCAGCGGCCCGGGTGCCACGGCCCGTACTGGCCGGAGCGGACGAGGAGTTCGGTCCCCGACTCGCGGGCCAGGGTGCGCGCGGCCTCGATCGCGTCGGCCCAGTCGGCCGGGCGGCCCTTGCCCCACCAGCCGGCCTGCTCGCGGGCGCCCGCGAGGACGACGGCGGCGTGCCGGGGCTGGACGGGAAGCGCGGCCGTCAGGGACGCGATCTCCTCGTCGGTGGGACGGCGGTCGACGGGCAGCCGCCCGGCGACGCGCAGTTCCTCCCGCGGGTGGAAGACCAGGCCGGTCTCGAAGAGCGCCAGGTCGTGGCTGCCGCGCCCGTCGTTGCGGCGCAGGGCGTGCAGCAGGCCCGGCAGCAGCGTCGTACGGAGCGCGGGCTCCTCGTCGGAGAGCGGGTTGACCAGCTTGACGAGCCTGCGCTTCGGATCGTCGTCGGCCAGGCCGAGCTGGTCGAGGACCTGCTCGCCCATGAACGGGTAGTTCAGCGCCTCGACGTATCCCGCGCCGGCCAGCGCGCGGCCGATCCGGCGGTGCAGCCGCTGCCGGTCGGTCAGGCCGAGGCCCGCCGGGGGCTTGGGCAGCGTGGAGGGCAGGTTCTCGTAGCCCTCCAGCCGGATGACCTCTTCCGCGAGGTCGTTCGGGTCCGTCAGGTCGGGCCGCCAGGACGGCACGGTGACGATCAGCTCGTCCTGCCCGTAGACGTCGCAGCCGACCTGCTGGAGGCGGCGGACGACGGTCTCGCGGCCGTAGTCGACACCGGCCACCTTGTCCGGGTGGTTCGCCGGGATGGTGATGGTGTGCGGCGCGGACGGCGCGATCACCTCGGTGACCCCGGCGTCGGCGGTGCCGCCCGCGAGGAGCACGAGCAGGTCGACGGTCCGCTGGGCCGCAGCGGACGCGGCCTCGGGGTCGACACCGCGCTCGAAGCGCTTGGACGCCTCGGAGGCCAGCTTGTGGCGGCGGGCCGTGCGGGCGATCGAGATCGCGTCGAAGTGCGCGGCCTCGATGACGACCTCGGTGGTGGTGCCCTCGGTGTCGTCGATCTCCGTGTTGGCGCCGCCCATGACACCCGCGAGACCGATGGGGCCGCGGTCGTCGGTGATCACCAGGTCCCCGGCGTCCAGCGTGCGCTTGACGCCGTCGAGGGTGGTGAGCTTCTCGCCCTGCTCGGCCCGGCGCACGCCGATGGTGCCCTGGACGCGGGCACGGTCGTACGCGTGGAGGGGCTGACCGAGTTCCAGCATCACGTAGTTGGTGATGTCGACGGCGAGCGAGACCGGGCGCATGCCCGCCTTCTGGAGGCGGCGCCGCAGCCAGATCGGGGACTGGGCGTCGGGGTCGAGGCCGGTCACCGTACGGGCGGTGAAGCGGTCGCAGCCCATCGGGTCGGAGACCCGCACCGGGTAGCCGAACGCGTTCGGGGCCGGGACGTCGAGCAGCGCGGGGTCGCGCAGCGGCAGGCCGTACGCGATGGCCGCCTCGCGGGCCACGCCGCGCAGGGACAGGGCGTAACCGCGGTCGGGCGTGACGGCGATGTCGAGGACCTCGTCGACGAGCTGGAGCAGCTCGATCGCGTCGGTGCCGGGCTCCATCTCCGGCGGCAGCACGATGATGCCGCCGCTGCCGTCGTCGCCCATGCCCAGCTCGTCGCCGGAGCAGATCATGCCGTGCGAGGTCTTGCCGTACGTCTTGCGCGCGGCGATCGCGAAGTCGCCGGGCAGTACCGCGCCGGGCAGGACCACGACGACCTTGTCACCGACGGCGAAGTTGCGTGCGCCGCAGACGATCTCCTGGGGCTCACCCGTGCCGTTGGCCGTACCCACGTCGACGGTGCAGAAGCGGATGGGCTTCTTGAACTCCGTCAGTTCCTCGATGGTGAGCACCTGGCCGACGACCAGGGGGCCCTTGAGGCCGGCGCCGAGCTGCTCGACGCTCTCGACCTCAAGACCTGCCGAAATGAGCCTGGCCTGGACGTCGCGTCCGGTCTCCGTCGCCGGCAGGTCGACGTACTCCCGCAGCCAAGAAAGCGGGACCCGCATCAGATCTCCATCCCGAACGGCCGGGTGAACCGGACGTCACCCTCGACCATGTCTCGCATGTCTTCTACGTTGTGACGGAACATCAGCATCCGCTCGATGCCGAACCCGAAGGCGAATCCGCTGTACTTCTCCGGGTCGACACCACAGGCGACCAGCACCCGCGGGTTGACCATGCCGCAGCCGCCGAGCTCGATCCAGCCCTCGGAGGAGCAGGTCCGGCAGGGGCGGTCGGGGTTGCCGACGGACTCGCCCTTGCAGACGTAGCAGAGCATGTCCATCTCGGCGGACGGCTCGGTGAAGGGGAAGTAGTTCGGGCGCAGCCGGGTCTTCATGTCCGAGCCGAAGAGCGACTGGACCATGTGGTCCAGGGTGCCCTTGAGGTCGGCCATGGTCAGGCCCTCGTCGACGGCCAGCAGCTCGATCTGGTGGAAGACCGGGGTGTGCGTGGCGTCGAGCTCGTCCGTGCGGTATACGCGGCCGGGGCACACGACGTAGACGGGCGGCTCGCGGTCGAGCAGTGCGCGGGCCTGCACCGGCGAGGTGTGGGTGCGCAGCACGACACCGGACTCGTCGCCGTCAGTGCCCTTGGGGCCCTGGACGAAGAAGGTGTCCTGCATCTGCCGGGCGGGGTGGTCGGGCGTGAAGTTGAGGGCGTCGAAGTTGAACCACTCCGCCTCGACCTCGGGGCCCTCGGCGACCTCGTATCCCATGGACACGAAGACGTCCGAGACCCGCTCCATCATGGTGGTCAGCGGGTGCCGGGCGCCGGCCGGTACGCGGTCGTAGGGCAGTGTGACGTCCACCGCCTCCTCGACCAGTACGCGGGCGTCACGGTCGGCCTCCAGCTCGGTCTGGCGGGCGGCGAGGGCCTTGTTCACGGCGCCGCGGGCCTGGCCGACGAGCTTGCCGGCCGCGGCCTTGGCCTGCGGGGGCAGCGCGCCGATCTCGCGGTTGGCGAGGGCCAGCGGAGAGGTGCCGCCGGTGTGGGCGACCTTGGCCTCCTGGAGCGCGTCGAGGTCACCGGCGGCCGCGAAGGCCGCGAGCGCCTCGTCCCGCATGCGCTCGATCTCTTCCGGTTTCAAGGCCTCGACCTCTACAGGGTCGTACGACTTATTAGGTGCCGACATCTCTTCCCGTGCTTCCGGTTGGCTGGCTGAGGGTCCCCGTCATCGACTCGGAGACGCATCGTCCGCAGATGAGTGGACGCAAAGGTGCCAAAGGCCGAGTCTAACGGGGGTGGGGGCCTGCCCAGGACTGGGCGTCCTCGCGGTGCTCCCGTGCGGATGAGCCCGTGGGGGCCGCTGCGGCGTTACAGGAGATACGCCGGGGTGCCCACGGGCAACGTAAATCGGAACTCCGCTCCCCCGCCGGGGGCGCGGCCGACCGTGATGGTGCCGCCGTGGGCCTCGACGATGCCCTTGACGATGTAGAGCCCGAGGCCGGTGCCACCGCGCTTGCTGCCCCGCCAGAAGCGGGTGAAGACGCGGTTCATGGACTCCTCCGGGATTCCGGTTCCCTCGTCGCTCACGGTGACCGACGTGACGGCGTTCGCCGTGCCCTCGTCGTCCCGCTCACGCGGGGAGGCCGAGGGTGCCACGTCAATGGTGACGGTTCCCTCGCCGTGGCGCACCGCATTTTCGATCAGGTTGCTGAGCACCTGGTCGACCTTGTCTGGGTCGGCCCACAGGGCGGGCAGGGGCTGCTCGATGCGGAGCAGGAAGCGGTCGGCGGGCTGGCCCGAGGCGACGTACGCCTGGATGTGCCGGCCGACCGCGGCGCCGATGTCGACGGGCTGGCGGCGCAGTTCGAGGCGCCCTGAGTCGATGCGGGAGATGTCGAGGAGCTCGGCGATGAGCCGGGTGACGCGGTTGGCGTCGGCGTCGACGGTCTCCAGCATCAGTTTCTTCTGGTCGTCGGTGAAGCGTTCCCACTTGGCGAGCAGGGTCGCCGTGAAGCCCTTGACGGAGGTGAGCGGCGAGCGCAGTTCGTGGGCGACCGTGGCGATCAGCTCGGCGTGGCTGCGCTCGGTGCGGCGCCGGGCCTCGGTGTCGCGCAGGCAGACGACGACCCGGCGGACGGGTCCGGTGGGCCTGGTGCGCACATAGCGGGCGGAGACGAGGACCTCACGGCCGCCGGGGAGCAGCAGGTTCCGCTCGGGCTGGCTGTTGCGGATCGCGAGACCGCCGTACGGGTCGGTCAGCTGCCACCAGCGGCGGCCTTCCAGGTCTTCCAGGGGGAGCGCCGATTCGAGCCGGCGGCCGAGGGCCTCGGCGGCGGGGACCGCGGTGATCCGGGCGGCGGCGGCGTTGAAGCAGATGACCCGGCCGTCCTCGTCGGCGACGACGATCCCGTCGGGCAGGTCGTCGGGGTCTATCCCCAGACCGGGACCGGCTCCGGCGGTGTCATCGTGCCGGGACGCGGGCGTGCCGCGCACGTCTCGTGCTCGCAGCGCGCTCTGGGCACCGCCCGTGCCGACACTCATCCCCGTACCCCACCTCTCGTCTGGCGCAGAGGGCCCCCGAGCCCGTCACCCTACTAGCTGCCGGTGACGGAGCGGCACCCTGTGGAGGCGCGCTGTGCACGGGCGGACGCGTAGAGACATACGGCCGCGGCCGTGGCCAGGTTCAGGCTCTCGGCCTTTCCGTGGATCGGAACGCGCACGACGGCGTCGGCCAGCGCGCGGGTCTCCTCCGGAAGCCCCCAGGCCTCGTTGCCGAACACCCAGGCCGTGGGGCCGCCCATGGTCCCCTTGTCGAGTTCGTCGTCGAGGTCGTCCTCGCCCGCGCCGTCGGCGGCGAGGATGCGGACGCCCGCGTCCTTGAGTCCCGCCACGGCCTGCTCGACGGGCACGCCGACGGCGACGGGCAGATGGAACAGGGATCCGACGGAGGCCCGTACGGCCTTGGGGTTGTAGAGGTCGACGGACGCGTCGGTGAGGACGACGGCGTCGGCGCCCGCGGCGTCGGCGCAGCGCAGCACGGTGCCGGCGTTCCCGGGGTCGCGGACGTGTGCGAGGACGGCGACGAGCTTGGGGCCTGCCTTGAGGATCTCCTCGAACGGGGTGTCGAGGAAGCGGCAGATCCCGACGACACCCTGCGGGGTGACGGTCGTGGAGATGTCGGCGATGACCTGCTCCTCGGCGAGGTGCACACGCGCGCCGGCCTGGCGGGCGTCGCCGATGATGTCGGCGTAGCGCTCCGCGGCGTCCACCGTGGCGAACAGTTCCACGAGGGTGGCGGCGTCGTCGGCGCGGTGCGCGGCGGCCTCCCGGACGGCCTGCGGCCCCTCGGCGAGGAACAGCCGGTCCTTGCCCCGGAAGTTCCGCCTGGCGAGCCGTCGGGCGGCCAGGACACGCGGCGAGCGCGGGGAGATCAGCTCGGGGGCGGCGGGGGGCATGGGGTCACCTTCACGTTGCACGGGGAAGTTGCTGCCGCACGGGGACGCGGAACTTGCTGTCGCACGGAATGCGACGGACCCGCAGGCGAGAACCTGCGGGTCCGGTCACGTCCGGCGATATGCCAGCGTCGGTGTCACGCGGCCTTCGGCGCGTTGACGTCCGACGGCAGCGCCTTCTTCGCGACCTCGACGAGGGCGGCGAACGCGTTGGCGTCGTTGACGGCCAGCTCCGCGAGGATCTTGCGGTCCACCTCGATGTTGGCGGCGTTCAGACCCTGGATGAGGCGGTTGTACGTCATGCCGTTCTGGCGGGCCGCAGCGTTGATGCGCTGGATCCACAGCCGACGGAAGTCGCCCTTGCGCTTCTTGCGGTCGTTGTAGTTGTAGACCAGGGAGTGGGTGACCTGCTCCTTGGCCTTGCGGTACAGGCGCGAACGCTGGCCGCGGTAGCCCTTGGCCGCCTCGAGGATCGCCCGGCGCTTCTTGTGTGCGTTTACTGCCCGCTTGACGCGTGCCACTTTTAACTCCTTGTAGCGGGGCCGTGGTTGGACTCACACGACCCGAAATCGATGGGGTCCCGGATCAGACGTGCGGCGCTGGGCGCCGGTACGTCACTTGCCGAGAAGCTTCTTGATCTTCGCGGCGTCGCCCGGGGCCATCTCGGCGGTGCCGGTGAGACGACGCGTCACGCGGGACGACTTGTGCTCGAGCAGGTGGCGCTTGCCGGCACGCTCACGGAGCACCTTGCCGGAGCCGGTGATCTTGAAGCGCTTGCTGGCACCGCTGTGCGACTTGTTCTTCGGCATAGCGCCGTTCTCTCCTCGTCAGTGGCGTTCCGGTGCCCGGTCGCTGGACCGGGCACGGTGGAACGTCATATGTATCGATTGACATCCCGGGGCGGCAGCCCTGGGATCAGGCCTCGGCTGATGCCTCGGCCGGGGCCTCGACGGACTCGACCTCAGCGGATTCGGCCTCGGTGGACTCGTCTTCGATGAGCTCGTCATCGATGAGCTCGTCATCGGTGACCTCACCGTCGGCGATGTCATCGTCGGCGGCGTTCTGCGAGCGACCCGGGTTGGCCTTCGCTTCCGCCTTGCGAGCCGCCTGAGCCTCACGGGCTTCGGCCATCGCCTCGGTCTTCTTCTTGTGCGGACCGAGAACCATGATCATGTTTCGGCCGTCCTGCTTCGGGTTCGACTCGATGAACCCGAGATCCTCGACGTCCGTGGCGAGACGCTGCAGCAGTCGGTAGCCGAGCTCCGGCCTGGACTGCTCGCGACCACGGAACATGATCGTGATCTTGACCTTGTCGCCCTGCTTGAGGAACCGGACGACGTGACCCTTTTTGGTGTCGTAGTCGTGCGGGTCGATCTTCGGCCGGAGCTTCATTTCCTTGATGACCGTGTGCGCCTGGTTCTTGCGCGCCTCACGGGCCTTCATGGCCGACTCGTACTTGAACTTCCCGTAGTCCATGAGCTTGCAGACGGGCGGGCGAGCGCTCGCCGCCACCTCGACCAGGTCGAGGTCGTACTCCTGAGCAAGCTCAAGGGCCTTGGCAAGCGGAACAATCCCGACCTGCTCGCCGCTGGGACCGACAAGTCGCACTTCGGGAACGCGAATCCGGTCGTTGATGCGGGGCTCGGTGCTGATGGATCCTCCTCGGTAGCACCACACGGCGGTCTGGCGGACAGCCGCGTATGTCTCTGATGACATGTGGACCAACCACCGCAGGGCATGAAAAATGCCCCGGACGGGACACAGGCGGGGCTCCATGAATAACCGGAGCACCGCCGCGGTCAACCGCGGGGCGCGCATTCGGACGACTCCATCGTCCGTACGGAACGATGGCGGCCGCCTGACCGGATGACCCGCCGTCCCTGGAGACAGTCGGGTGGGAGATCGGAGCCTCCACTTGTGGGCCGGGCACAACGTGTCCGGCCGGTCGTTACACAAGGTTAGCAGTTCCGCCGGGTACGCGCTAACCGGCGGCCTCCTCGCCGTCTCCCGCCTGGCGGAACCGCCCGGCGGAAACTCCGGCGGAGAGCGCCCGCAGACCCGGCGGAAGACTCCCGCGGACGGGGGCGCGCGCGCCGGGGCCTATCGTGTGAGGCATGAGTGACACCCCTCCCCAGAACCCCGACTACGACACCATGACCCGCGACATCGCCGAGGTCCCCGCGGTCGAGGTCATCGTGACGGTCGCCGTGAACCTGATGAGCGCCGCCGCCGTGAAGCTCGGTCTCACCGAGGAGGGCGACGCGTACAAGGACCTGGACGAGGCGCGCAAGCTGGTCACCGCGCTCGCCGGGCTGCTCGACGCGAGCGCGACGGAGATCAGTTCCTTCCACGCGGCACCGCTGCGCGACGGCCTGAAGTCGCTCCAACTCGCCTTCCGCGAGGCCTCGCTCGTCCCCGACGAGCCGGGCCAGGGCCCCGGCGAGAAGTACACGGGCCCCGTCTACGGCTGACCCGATCCGTACGTCGTACGGACACGGACCCTGTCCGCGCCCGTACCCGCGTACCTACCCGCGTACGTACAGGGGCTCGCCCGGAGGCGTCGCCTCGGCCGGCAGAAGTGCCAGGTCGAGGCCGCGCACCAGGCGGGCCCTCAGTGTTTCGTCGGCCGCGAGCCGCCGGGCCACCGCGCGGGCGGTCTCGGCGGGGGCGGCCGACGCGTCGAGCACGAGGGCGAGGGTGCCGTCCGCGGGACCGGGGCCGAGATGGGCGCGGACCACCAGGGGCTCGGCGGCGACCGCGGCCCGTACCGCCTCGACCACGGCGGGATCGGCGAGCGGGTCGGCGGTCGTACGTCCCTCGGCGAGCGCCAGCAGCGCGGAACCCGTGAGCTCGTAGGACACGGGTCCGGCCAGGTCCAGCACGATCGTGTCGGCCTTCTCGTGCGCCGCGGCCTCCAGGACCTGATTCAGGCGTGCGGCGACGGGGCGGGCCTCGGGGTCCCAGCGGGCCAGCGAGTCCGTGGACGTGAAGGCGGGCAGGGCCGTGCGGTTCCCGGCCTTGAGCGTGGGCACCGCCATGTCGCTGGTCTTCTCGCGGCGCAGCCCGTTCTCGTCCTCCTCGACCTCGCCGAGAATCGCCACGACGGGCACGAGCAGCCGGGCACCCGTGAGTGCCTCCAGGACCGGCGGTACGGCGGTGCGGTCCGCGGACCACGCGGCGAGCGCAGCGCTCAGCCGGGGGTCGGCGGAACCGTCGTCGTCGGGGAAGCCGGGGTCGGGAATGTTCTTGTTCGCCACGGTCCCCGACCCTATCGGGGGGATGCTGCTGCGCTTGTGCGGCCCCTGAAACCCGGAGTTGACGGAACTCATGAGTTTCTCAGTGTCCCCTGACACACCTCTAACACGCGTCTAACCGCGGACACAGCCCAGCCGTCCAGCATCGCCGAATGGACCGTCACAGAGCACGCGGGCGTCGCGCCCGGCCCTCCCGACGCAAGCCTCTTCTCTACACCGCCGTGGCCTCGGTCGTCCTCGTCGGCGCCACGGCGGCCGGGACGGTGTACATGAAGGCGCAGGCGCACGACGGCCCGGCCGTCGTATCGTCGTCGGCGTCGGCGTCGGCGTCGGCGTCGCCCTCTTCGTCGCCGGCCGTGAGCGAGGAGGCATCGGTGGAACCCGTGGCGGAGCCCTCCGTGGACCGGGACGCGCTGCTGGCGAAGGCACTGAGGTCGGTGACGGTGCCGGAGGGTGCGAAGACATCGGTCGCCGTCCTCGACGTCGACTCCGGTGAGAGCGCCGCCTACGGTGACAGCGCCTTCGACACCGCGAGCATCGTCAAGGTGAACATCCTGGCCACGCTGCTCCTCCAGGCGCAGGACGCGGACCGCCGTCTCACCGCGCGGGAGAGGACGTACGCCACGTCGATGATCGAGAACAGCGACAACGCGGCGGCGACCGCGTTGTGGGCAGCGATCGGCCGGGCCGACGGCCTGGACACCGCGAACAAGCGCTTCGGCCTGAAGGACACGGAGGGCGGCGACGGCGAGTTGTGGGGGCTGACCCAGACCACGGCGAGCGACCAACTGACCTTGCTGAGCCAGGTGTTCGGGGACGACTCGGAACTCAGCAAGACCTCCCGGTCCTACCTCCAGGGACTCATGGCCGAGATCGAGACCGACCAGCGGTGGGGGGTGTCGGCCGCGGCCGACGGTTCCCGATGGGCCCTGAAGAACGGGTGGTTGGCGCGCAGCACGACCGGGCTGTGGGACATCAACAGCATCGGGCGGATCTCGGCCGACGGCCACGACTACCTGGTGGCGACGCTGTCGAACGGGAACTCCACGCAGGCGAAGGGCATTTCACTGGTGGAAGCGGTGTCGAAGGCCGCGTTGTCCGCGTTCCAGGACACGGCTGAGGACTGAGAGCGCCGGCTCAGGGAGTTCGGCGTACCGGGGAGCGCGGGGGCGCGCCGCGAACGGCGTTCGCGTCTCCGCCGTGACCGACCGGACAGGTCAAGGTCCTAGGGCCGGCCGAACGGGTGCGGGTTTCTGCGACCGCGCCACAAAAACACCGCCGCCCCGAGCAGGGCGAGACCCAGGGCACCCGCGAGGGGACCGGCCCAGTCCGCCGAACTGCCGCCGTTGTCCGGGGTGTCGGGGCCCGTGCCGAAGTACTTCTGGCCGTACGCCGCCGACTTGAGGCCCTGCGGTTTGAGCCGGCCGGCCGCCTTGATGGCGGCGGCGGGGTCGATGAAACCGAAGCCGCGGGAGTCGTCGCGGCCCCCGGAGGGAACGCTGCGGGCGGTGTCCTCCAGCAACTGCTTGATCTGGGCCGGGGACAGCCCCGGGTGGGCGGCCTTGATGAGCGCGACCGCGCCGGAGACGAACGCGGACGCCGCGCTGGTGCCCCAGCCCTCGTAGTACCGGTCGTCCGGGTCGGCGATGACGACATCGACGCCCGGAGCGCTGACGGTGGCGTACCAGCGGCGGGTGGAGAAGGCGGCGTGCGTTCCGTAGCGGTCTACGGCGGTCGCCGCGATCACGCCGGGATAGGCGGCGGGGTACGAGATGTGGTCGCCCTTCTCCCCGCCGTTGCCGGCCGAGGCGACGACGACGGCACCCTTCTTCAGCGCGTACTGGACGGCTTCGTCCTCGGCGGGCTCGGGGTGGGCGGACTTGGAGTCGTCGCCGAGCGAGAGGTTGATGACGTCGGCGCCGTGGTCGGCGGCCCAACGGATGCCCTCGGCGAGCGCGTTGCCACGGGTGTTACGGGCCTTGGAGCGCGCCGGGTCCTTGTCTTCGAGGATGACGCGGACGGGCAGGATCTTCGCCTCCGGGGCGATGCCCATGACGCCGTCGGCGTGACCCGCCCCGTGGCCGTGCCCGGCGATGATGCCCGCCATGGCGGTGCCGTGCCGGGCCCAGGCCCGGTCACCGCGGCTCGCGCCGAAACCGACCATGTCCTTGTCGGCGAGCACATTGCCCGCGAGGTCCGGGTGCCGGGAGTCGACGCCGGTGTCGAGAACGGCGACGGTGATGCCCTTGCCCTTGGTCGTACGCCACGCCTGCTGCGTGTGCATCGCGTCGAGGCCCCACTGCTGGGCCCGTATGCCGTCGGCGTGCGCGGCGGTCGAGGGCACCAGGGCGAGGGAGGCGGCGAGGACGGCCGCGAGGGCGCCGGACCTGCGGGAAAGCCGGGGCCCACGACCGGCCAGGGCCGCGCGGAGGCGCCGGGCGAAGTCGGCGGCTGGGGCAGCGGCGGCGAGCGGAGGATCGAGCGCGAGGTCCTCAACGCGACCCGCCGGAACGCCGCCGGGTCGGGCCGCGCTGAGCCGGTCCGGCACCGGGGTCCGGCCGGCCGGGGCGCTCTCCGCGGCCGCGGTCGTCGCTCCGGGCGCGTTGGACATACCGATCGTGCCGGTCTGCTGAATACGGCCGGCCTGGTCGGCGGGGTCGGCGTTGCGGGTCATGACGGCTTCTCCGTGGCCGAGGTGACGGTCTTGCGGAGGCCTCGCTCGACCCGGTCGGCGAGGCCCTGTGCCTCATAGCCGAGGCCCGCCTGGGCCGCGGCCGTGGTCGAGTCCGGCTTCATCGCGTCGGCCGCGGGCTGCGGGGTGGCGACCGCGCGCCCGTCGGCGAACCCGGAGACCGCGTACACGACGACGGGGGCGTCCGTGAGGACCGACTCGGTCCAGGAGGCGCGCTGGGTCTTGCCGAAGCCCTCGGCGGCGGTGCCCTTCGCCGCGTAGGGGCGGGGCAGCAGGTCGGTGCGCCGCTCCAGGCCCTCCTTGCGGAAGCGGGCCTTCAAGGAGGTCATGCCCGCCGCGTCCGCCTTCGCGAACAGCAGGCCGACGGTGGTGACATGGCTCCGGGTCGCGTCCACGTAGGTGGCACGCAGCAGCCGCAGGCAGCCGACGGGAGCGAGGGCCTGGCGCAACAGCGGGTCGAAGGCGTCCTTGCAGCCGGCGTCCGGGGCGACGGCGATCCGTGTCCAGGTGCGGTCGGAGCCGCCGGGGCCCGCTCCGTCGCCGCGCACGGTCGGCGGGAAGAGCCGGTCCACGGGCACGCTGTGCCAGAGTTCTCCGGCCGCCGCGAAGGCGCCGGGCGAACCGGGTCCGTCCGTGTTGTCGCCGGTGAGCCAACTCCCGGTGACCGCACCGCCGATGAGCCCGAGTCCGAGAACGACACAGGCAGCGGCGGCCACGGTACGGGGCCGGGCCCGCCCACGGAGCGGACGCGCCCGCGCGGTGTCACCGTCGTACGTCTCGGGCTCCCCGAACGACACGAAGGGGCGCTCCACACCCGGAGCTCCCTCGGCGGGCGCTGCCGGCGCGGACGCGGGTGCGGCGGCGGGCACAGCGGGCTGCTCGCCCCGCCCGGCCGGCAACCCCCGGCCGGCCTCCGCGAGCCGCTCCCCGAAAACGGGCACCTGCCCCGCCACTCCGGCCCGCGTGGACGCAGCGACCTCGGACGGACGCAGGGACTCGGTGAGACGTGGGGGCTGGGACGGGTACGAGGGGTCGAAGGCACGCGGGGGCTCGGAGGACCGCGAGGACTCGGGGCGCGGAGGTTCGAAGGACCGCGAAGACTCGGTGGAGCGCGGAGGTTCGAAGGCGCCCCGAGGCTCGGACGGGCGCTGCGGCGCGGCGGGGTGCGACAGCCGGGCGGGGCGCTGCCCAGGGCGCTGCGTCCCGCCGGGCCGTGACGGTCCGGCGGCGTGTGGCGCCGCATCGGGGCGCGCCGGCTCGGCGGACGCGGGCGGCGCGTCCG
The DNA here is from genome assembly GCF_055588305.1 of Streptomyces sp. NPDC042002. Taxonomy (NCBI): domain Bacteria; kingdom Bacillati; phylum Actinomycetota; class Actinomycetes; order Kitasatosporales; family Streptomycetaceae; genus Streptomyces; species Streptomyces sp. NPDC042002. The sequence goes on from NZ_JBVJCT010000053.1 coordinate 13,687, forward strand.
GGAAGCGGGCGGAGGCCGCGGGGGGCGGCGGGGCCGACGACTCCGGCCGCGCCTCGGGGGGCAGCTGGGGGTAGCGCCGGGAGGCGGATGCGGGACCCTGCGGAGCGGCGTCCGGCGCGGAGCGCTCCGAGGCCGCCGACGGCGGGGCCGGGCGCTCCGAGAGGGGTGCCGCGGAGCCGTACGAGACGGTTTCCGACGTCCTGCGCGGTGCGGTGGACGGCGTCACCGGGAGCTGCGCGCCGGACGGTGAGGTATCGGTCGTCGTTCCGGACGCGCCTGCCCCCGCCCCGGCGGACGAGGCGGACCACGGTCTACCGGGCGAGACGGACGCCGGCGCGGCAGGCGAGGCAGATCCCGGAGCACCGGGCGAAACGGACCGCGACGCACTGGACGCGGCTGGCCCGGGCACGCCGGACGAGGCGGACGCGGCCCTGCCGGAGGAGGCAGGCCTCGGCGTGCCCGCCGAGGCAGATCCCGGCGTACCGCGCGAAGCCGACCCCCGCGCACCGGTCGAGGCGGCCCCGGTCGCACCGGACGCGGCAGACCCCGGCGCGGCAGACGCGGAGAACCTCGACGCACCAGGCACGGCTGACCCCGGCACGCCGGACGTCGCCCTGCCGGACGAGGCAGGCCCCGTGGCACCGGGCGCCGCAGATCCCGGCCCACCGCGCGAAGCCGACCCCTCCACGCCGGACGAGGCACTCCCCGGCACACCGGGCGCCGCAGATCCCGGCCTGCCGGGCGAAGCCGACTCCCGCACACCCGTCGGGACTGACCCCCGCGCGGCAGACGCGGAGAACCTCGGCGCACCGGGCACGGCTGACCCCGGCGTGCCGGGCGAGGTGTCCCCCGGCATGCTGGACGTCGGTCTGCCGGAAGGCGCGGGCGTTGACGTATCCGAGGAAGCGGGCCCCTGCTCGGAAGGTGAAGCGGACCTTGAGCCGTTCGTCGTACCCGACGTTTCGTCCGCTTCGGTCGACATGTCGAAGAAGTCGAAGGAACGCGGCGGCGAAGGCACCCCCGAGGCCCGTACGGGTCCTGGCCCGGACGTCGGCGCGGAACCGTCGCCGGAAGATCCGAACCCGCCTCCGACCGAGGACCGTCCGCCCGGCGAACCGGGCCACTCCGGCGTCGACGGCGGCCCGACAGGCTGGGGCGGCACCGACGGAGCCGCCCCCCGGGGCTGGCTCGCGGGGCGCGGCGGGACCGCCGGAGCGCGGTCGGAAGCGGCTTGCCCGGACACGGACGGGGACCCCAGCGTGATCGGCGGGGGATCCTCGGCCGACCAGTCCTCCCCGCCCGACAGGGCCGGCTCGGGCGACCGAAGCGGCTTCGAGGAAGTCGGTCCGTCGAACGAAGTCGTCCGAGCGGACCAGGCCGCCTGAGCCGGAGGAACCGACGGAACCGGGGGAGTCAACGGAACTGGAGGAGTCGCCGGAGCCGGAGGAACCGGCGGAACCCGAGGCGGTGGGGGCTGGGAAACCGGCGGGGTCCCGGCAGATGAAGGGGTGGGGCGCTGGGGATTCGAGGCACGCCGCGCTTCCGTACTCATGCACCCCCCGTTTCCTCGTACCGGGCTGTCGGCCGCCCCAGAACTCGGCGAGCCGTTTCGTATGCGCGCAAGAGGTTCGCCACGGGCACGCATACCCGCACCGGTGGACCGTCACCCCGGGCAGGGCCCGCCGGGGCAAGGTCGTTCCTCCCTGCGTCCGCGTCACTCTACGGGTTGACGCGCGTCCGGAGGGAACCAGTACGAGGCGCCGGGGCATCTGCCCGGAACGTCCCCCTACCCTGCGGTAATCGAGTCTGGCAGTCTTCGCTCATGACTGCCCGTGCCGCCGACAGGGCCCGCTATGACCGGGCCACCGCTCACCTCGACGCCCCCGTCGCGATCGTGGACCTGGATGCCTTCGACGCGAACGCGGACGACCTCGTCCGCCGGGCCGGCGGCAAGCCGATCCGTGTCGCCAGTAAGTCCGTCCGCTGCCGCACCCTCCTGGAACGCGTCCTGGACCGGGACGGCTTCGCGGGGATCATGTCCTTCACCCTCGCCGAGTCGATCTGGCTGGCCAGGTCCGGTTTCGACGACGTCCTGCTCGCCTATCCGTCGGCCGACCGCAAGGGCTACGCCGAGCTGACGGCCGACCCCAAGCTCGCCGCCGCGGTGACCGTCATGGTCGACGACCCGGCGCAGCTCCGTCTCATAGACGAGGCACGCCAGGGTGGCACCGAGGTCGTGCGGGTCTGCCTGGAACTGGACACCTCGCTCAAGCTGTTCGGCGGCCGGGTCCGGGTCGGAGCGCTGCGTTCGCCGCTGCACTCCCCCGCCCAGGTGGCCGACATGGCCCGTGCCATCGGACGCGCCCCCGGGTTCAAACTGGTGGGGATCATGGCGTACGAGGGTCACATCGCCGGCGTCGGCGACTCGATCTCGGGACGGCCGCTGCGCTCGCGTGCCGTACGGCTGATGCAGGCCACCGCCCGCAAGGAGCTCGCCGAGCGGCGCGCGGAGGTCGTCCGGGCGGTCCGGGCCGTGGAGCCGGACCTCGAATTCGTCAACGGCGGCGGCACCGGCAGCGTGCAGCACACGGCCGCCGAGGACGCGGTCACCGAGATCGCGGCCGGGTCGGGGCTCTACGTGCCGAGGCTCTTCGACAACTACACGTCCTTCAGCGGACGCCCGGCCGCGCTGTTCGCCCAGCCCGTCGTGCGCCGGCCGGGCGTGGGTGTGGTGACCGTGCTGGGCGGCGGATACCCCGCCTCCGGGGCCGCGGGCGCGGACCGGCTGCCCGTCCCGTATCTGCCGGAGGGGCTGTCGTACGACCCCCAGGAGGGTCCCGGCGAGGTGCAGACCCCGCTGCTCGGCTCCCCGGCGGACGATCTGCTCATCGGCGACAAGGTGTGGTTCCGGCACGCGAAGGCCGGCGAGCTGTGCGAGCGGTTCGACACGCTCCACCTCGTCGAGGGCGACACGGTCACGGCCACCGTCCCGACCTATCGCGGAGAGGGCCACACCTTCCTCTGATGCTGAGGGACGGCCCGCTCCTCGTGGCCGGGGAGCCGGGTGGCCGGGACGCCGGTCACCCGGACGGGTGGTCACCGTTCACTTGGACGGGCCGATGCTGCTGCCCACACCGCCGCCCGCGTCCTTCTCGCCGACCGACCGGATCCCCTCGGTGATCCGGTCCATGTCGGACAGCGGCGGCCCGTCGGCGCCGGCGTCGAAGGCGAAGCGGACGATGACCAGGGACTGCGAGCCCACACTGGACGGGAAGGCCAGCGACTCGACGTAACCCCCGGGCCCCACACCGGTCTTGACCTTCCAGCGCACGAGGTATCCGGCGCGCCCGGCGACGGCGACCGAGCCGGACTTCACCAGTCGGTGGGAGGTGACGCCCCGGAAGGGGCGACTGCCGACGGCGTCGTGGCCGTACGTGCTGTCGGCGGCGTCCTTGATGTCCCCCTCGGCGAGGGCCCTCGGGGACGTGACGTCGGTGGCCGTGGCCGTGCGTGAGACGACCCGGCCGTGCCGGCACAGGCCGGGGTCGCCCGGACAGTCGTAGGTGCCCGGGGTCGTCAGCACCGTGTCGTGGTCGACGACGTACTGCGGCCGTGCCCAGCCGTCGAGGACCGGAAAGGTGATGCCGTCGAGTTCGTCCGTGACGACGGACGGGTCGCCGGCCGATGACGGGGACGGACCGTCGGTCTCCGTGGGAGACGCGGCGGCCGGCGTGGTCTGTGTCGCGGCCTCGCCGCCGCTGTCGTCGTGGCGCAGCAGCACGGCGCCCGTGACGATCGCGGCGACGAGGACGACGGCGGCCGTCCCGAGCGCGACGGCCCTGGCCCGGCCGGAGCCGCCACCGCTGGGCGACCGGTCCTGTATGAGGGGCTGTTGGGAGACCTCGGGCTGACGCCGGTGGTCGGTCCACGCGGCCCCGTCCCACCAGCGCTCGACGAGCGGGTACGACGGGTCGCGGTACCAGCCGGGCGGAGGCGTCATGCTCATCCCGGCACTCTAGGACGTGCCGGGACGAGCGGTACACGGGGTCCGCGAGGTCGGACACGACCGGGCCTCCCGCCCGCGGACCGTACCCGTGGCCGGCCTACAGGGGCGTCACGTACGCGCCCGAAATGCCGCCGTCCACCAGGAAGTCGGTGGCGTTCACGAAGGAGGAGTCGTCGCTGGCGAGGAACGCGACGGCCGCCGCGATCTCGTCCGGCTCGGCGAACCGCCCCAGCGGGATGTGCACCAGCCGGCGCGCGGCCCGCTCGGGGTCCTTCGCGAACAGCTCTTGCAGAAGCGGGGTGTTGACCGGGCCGGGGCACAGGGCGTTGACCCGGATGCCCTCCCGGGCGAACTGGACGCCCAGTTCACGGGACATGGCCAGTACACCGCCCTTGGAGGCCGTGTACGAGATCTGGGAGGTCGCCGCGCCCATCCGGGCCACGAAGGAGGCCGTGTTGATGATGGAGCCCCTGCCCTGGCGGCGCATGTAGGGGATGGCGGACTTGCAGCACAGGTAGACGGAGGTGAGGTTGACCTCCTGGACGCGCTTCCATGCCTCCAGGCCCGTGTCCAGGATGGAGTCGTCGTCCGGCGGCGAGATGCCCGCGTTGTTGAAGGCGATGTCGACCGAGCCGTAGGTGTCGTACGCCGTCCTGAAGAGCGTCTCGACCTGCTCGGGGTCGGTCACGTCGACCTTGACGAAGGTCCCGTCGACCTCCTCGGCCACGGCCTTGCCGTGCTGCTCGTCGATGTCGCCGCAGACGACGTGGGCGCCCTCGGAGGCGAGCCGGCGCGCGGTGGCGAGGCCGATGCCGCTGGCGGCGCCGGTGATCACGGCGGTGCGGCCGACCAGGCGGCGGCAGATGGTCTCAGGGGTGTCTGAAGTCACTGTGCGGGACCCTCCGTGCTGATGAAGACGTTCTTGGTCTCGGTGAAGGCGGTGAGGGCGTCCGGGCCGAGTTCGCGGCCGATTCCCGACTGCTTGAAGCCGCCGAAGGGGGTCCAATAGCGGACGCTGGAGTGGGAGTTGACGGACAGGTTGCCGGCCCGGACGGCCTGGGAGACGCGCAGGGCGCGGCCGACGTCGCAGGTCCAGATGGAGCCGGACAGGCCGTAGTCGGTGGCGTTGGCGAGCCGGATCGCGTCGGCCTCGTCCTCGAAGGGCAGCACGACGGCGACGGGGCCGAACACCTCCTCGACGGCCACGCGCGCGTCGGGCTCGACGCCGGTGAGGACGGTGGGCGCGAACCAGAAGCCGGGGCCCTCGGGGGCCTTGCCCCGGATACCGGGCCCGTCGGCGTCGACGTAGGCCCGTACGCGCTCCAGTTGGGCCCTGGAGATCAGCGGGCCCATCTGGGTCCGCTCGTCGGACGGGTCGCCGACGACGACCGACTCGACGGCCGGGGCGAGGAGTTCGAGGAAGCGGTCGTGGACGGACCGCTGGACGAGGATGCGGGTGCGGGCGCAGCAGTCCTGGCCGGAGTTGTCGAGGAAGGACATCGGGGCGGCTGCCGCGGCGGCCTCGATGTCGGCGTCGGCGAAGACGATGTTGGGGCTCTTGCCGCCGAGTTCGAGGGTGACGCGCTTGAGGAGGGCGGAGCCCTTCGCCAGCACCTGTTTGCCCACGGCCGTCGACCCGGTGAAGACGATCTTCGCGACGCCGGGGTGTTCGACGAGTGCGGCCCCCGCGACGGGACCCGCGCCGGGCAGCACCTGGAAGAGGTGTTCGGGCAGGCCCGCCTCCAGGGCGAGTTCGGCCAGCCGCAGTGCCGTCAGCGGGGTCGTCTCGGCGGGTTTGAGGATGACGGCGTTGCCCGCGGCGAGCGCCGGTGCGGTGCCCCAGGCGGCGATGGGCAGCGGGAAGTTCCAGGGGGCGATGACCCCGACGACGCCGAGCGGTTCGAGGAGGGTGATGTCGAGGCCGCCCGCGACCGGGATCTGGCGGCCGGTCAGCCGTTCCACTCCCCCGGCCGCGTAGTCGAGCAGATCACGGACGTTGCCCGCCTCCCAGCGGGCGTTGCCGAGGGTGTGGCCGGCCTCGCGGACCTCCAGACGGGCCAGCTCCTCGATGTGGCCGTCGACGACGGCCGCGAAGCGGCGCAGCAGCCGGGCACGGTCGCCCGGCGCGAGGGCGGCCCAGCGGACCTGCGCCTTCGCGGCCCGTACGACGGCGTCCCCCACGTCCTGGGCGGTGGCTGCCGGGACGGTGGCGACGACCTCCTCGGTGGCGGGGTTCAGTACCTGGAGTTCGTGGTCGTACGGGGGTGAGGTGTACAGGTGCGAGGTGTACGGGTGCGACAAGGGGGTCCTCACAGGCGTTCGAAGGAGCGGCGCAGCTCCCAGTCGGTCACCGCGGCGTCGAAGGCCTCCAGCTCGACGCGCGCCATGTTGCGGTAGTGCTCGACCACCTCGTCGCCGAAGGCGGCTCGGGCGATGGCACTGTTCTCCCAGAGCTCGGCGGCCTCGCGCAGCGTGGTGGGGACGTGCGCGTACGCGGAGGTGTAGGCGTTGCCGGAGCACGCCTCGGGCAGTTCCAGCTTCTGCTCGATGCCGTACAGGCCGGCCGCGACGAGGCCGGCGACGGCCAGGTGCGGGTTGACGTCACCGCCGGGCAGCCGGTTCTCGAAGCGCGTCGAGCGGCCGTGGCCGACCACGCGGAGCGAGCAGGTGCGGTTGTCGTACCCCCAGGCCACGGCGGTGGGCGCGAAGGAGCCGGGCTGGAAGCGCTTGTACGAGTTGATGTTGGGCGCGTAGAGGAGCGAGAAGTCGCGCAGGGCGGCCAGTTGTCCGGCGAGGAAGTGACGCATGACCTCCGACATGCCGCCCGGGTCCTGGGCGGAGCCGGCCATCACGTTGGTGCCGTCGGCGTCGGCGAGCGAGAGGTGGATGTGGCAGGAGTTGCCCTCGCGCTCGTTGTACTTCGCCATGAAGGTGAGCGAGACGCCCTCCTGGGAGGCGATCTCCTTGGCACCGGTCTTGTAGACGGCGTGCTGGTCGCAGGTGACCAGGGCCTCGTCGTACTTGAAGGCGATCTCGTGCTGGCCGGGGTTGCACTCGCCCTTGGCGGACTCGACGGTGAGGCCCGCGGCCTGCATCTCGTTGCGGATGCGGCGCAGCAGGGGCTCGACGCGTCCGGTCCCGAGGACCGAGTAGTCGATGTTGTACTGGTTGGCCGGGGTGAGTCCGCGGTAGCCGGTGTCCCAGGCCTGCTCGTAGGTGTCCTTGAAGACGATGAACTCCAGCTCGGTGCCGACCTGGGCGGTGTAACCGAGCTGGGCGAGGCGTTCGAGCTGGCGGCGCAGGATCTGGCGGGGCGCGGCCACCACCGGGGAGCCGTCGTTCCAGGCGAGGTCGGCGATGAGCAGGGCGGTGCCCTCGTTCCAGGGGATGCGCCGCAGGGTGCCGAGGTCGGGGTGCATGGCGAAGTCGCCGTAGCCCCGGTCCCAGGAGGACATGGCGTATCCGTCGACGGTGTTCATGTCGGTGTCGACGGCGAGGAGGTAGTTGCAGCCCTCCGTACCGTGTTCCAGGACCTCGTCGAGGAAGAAGCGCGCGGCGAACCGCTTGCCCTGGAGCCGCCCCTGCATGTCGGGGAAGGCCAGGACGACCGTGTCGATGTCACCGGCCTCGACGAGACGGCGCAGTTCTTCGACGGAGAGCGGGGGTGTGCGGTCTGCCACCGGAAAAGCCTCCTTGGGTCAGCCGAGAGCCATAAGGTATTGCGGAGAACCATTGCTTGGGAAGGGGGCGCGACGGGATGACGAGGGAGGAACCCGACCGTGGGGCGGACGACCGGCTGACGCCGGTGCTCCGGCCGGTGCGGGCGGGCAACGGTTTCGAGGAGGCGCTGGAGCAGATCCTCCAGATCGTCCGGCTCGGCCTGGTGCCGGGTGGTGAACGGCTGCCCGCGGAGCGGGAGTTGGCGGAGCGGCTCGGCATCAGCCGGGTGACGCTGCGCGAGGTCCTCAAGGTGCTCCAGGACCAGGGCCTGGTCGAGTCGCGGCGCGGCCGGTACGGCGGCACCTTCGTGCTGGCGCGCACCGCCACCCCCGGTGAGCACGAGCTGCGCCGCCGGGTCGCAGCGGTCGACATCGAGGACGTGCTGCGTTTCCGCGAGGTCCTGGAGGTGGGTGCGGCCGGGCTGTGCGCGTCGCACGGGCTCGACGCGGAGCAGGCCGGCCGGCTGCGCGAGGCGCTCACCCGGACGAACGACGCCCCGCTGGCCGACTACCGGCGCCTGGACACCATGCTCCACCTCACCCTCGCGGAACTGTGCGGCTCCCCCTCGCTCACCGCGCGGTACGCGGCCGTCCGCGCCTCCGTCAACGACCTGCTCGACTGCATCCCGCTCCTCGTCCGCAATCTGGAGCACTCGCAGCGCCAGCACACCGCCCTCGTCGAGGCGGTCCTCGACGGGGACGCGGACGGCGCGCGGGAGATGATGCGCGAGCACTGCGCGGGCACGGCGGCGCTCCTGCGGGGATTCCTGGCGTGAGCGGGTTGTGACGCGAGGGGCACTTGCGTCTCCCTGTGTTTCCCTCCCCCGCCTCGCAAAGGTATGAGACCTTTCCATTGAAGTTCCCATCGCCGTTCCACTGACGTCCCCTGGGCGCCGTGGCGACCTGGATCCGAGGGAGAAGCGCGTGGGCAGGCCGCTGGTCGGTGTGAGTACGTATCTGGAGGCCGGGGCGCGCTGGGGCGTGTGGGAGCTGGAGGCCGCGCTGCTGCCGGCCGGCTATCCGCGGCTCGTGCAGCGGGCGGGCGGACTCGCCGTGATGCTGCCGCCGGACGATCCGGCCGTGGCCGTCGAGACCGTCGCCCGGCTCGACGCGGTGGTCGTCGCGGGCGGCCCCGATGTCGACCCCGCCCGCTACGGCGCCGAGCGCTCCCCGCGTACGGGCCCGCCCGCTCCCGAGCGCGACGCCTGGGAACTCGCCCTGATCCGCGCAGCGTTGGACTCCGGCACGCCGCTCCTGGGCATCTGCCGGGGCCACCAGCTCCTGAACGTGGCCCTGGGCGGCACGCTCGTCCAGCATCTCGACGGGCATGTGAAGGACACCGGGGTCGTCGGACACCACGAGGTGACCCCCGTACCGGGGACGCGGTACGCCGGTCTCGTTCCGGAGCCGTGCGCTGTGCCGACGTACCACCATCAGGCGGTGGACCGCCTCGGCAAGGGCCTCGCGGTCTCCGCGCACGCGGCGGACGGCACCGTGGAGGCGATCGAACTCCCGGGCCCCGCCTGGGTACTGGGGGTCCAGTGGCACCCGGAGATGGGCGACGACGTGCGGGTTGTACGGGGCCTGGTAGCGGCGGCGTCCTGACCCCGTCCCGCACCGGGGCCCTGAAATCATCCCCTCCGGCGCTCAGGAACGGGGGCCTGAATTCAGCCCCTCCGGCGTTTGAGGAGCGGGGGTCCGGGGGCAGCGCCCCTGGGTACGGGTCGGGTAGGGGCGGAGGGGTCGAACAGGGCCCGTGCGGTCGGGCGGCCCCGCGTCACCGTGCGGTCAGGCAGCCCCCCGCGTCAGGGAGAGCAGGTCGCGGGCCGGGCCTGTGGGGCGGTGTCCGGTCGGCCAGACGGCCCGCAACGCGCGGGTGAGCCGGACGTCGGCGAGCGGGATGCTCACCAGCCGGTGGGCGGACAGTTCCTCGCCGAGGGCGAGTTCGCTCAGGACGGCGGGCCCGGCGCCGCTGACGGCGGAAGCCTTGACCGCCGTCGTCGAGGACAGCTCGATCAACGGGCGGGCGAGCCCGCCGAGCGCGGTGTCGAGGACCTGACGCGTGCCGGATCCCTCCTCCCGCAGGATGAGCGGCGTCGCGGCCAGCTCCGCCGCGGCGAGGGGCGCGCGGCGACGCGCCCAGGGATGCCCGGGCGCCGTCACCACGATCAGCCGGTCGTGCGCGATGACGGTCGCGTCGAGCCCGGACGGCACCGAGAGCCCCTCGACGAAGCCGAGGTCCGCCTCGCCGGAGAGGAGCCGCTCCGCGACACCGGCGGAGTTCCCGGCGAGCAGTGACACGGCCGTGTCGGGGCGCTGCGCGCGCAGGGCGATCAGCCAGCCGGGCAGCAGATACTCGGCGATCGTCATGCTCGCGGCCACCCTCAGCCGAGAGTCGCGCCGGTCCCGCAGCGCCTGCGCCCCGGCGTCGAACGCCTCGGCCGCGTCCACCACCCGTCGCGCCCAGTCCGTGACGAGCGCCCCCTCGCGGGTGAGCCGGGATCCGCGCGGCGAACGGTCGACGAGCGCCACCCCGAGCAGCCGCTCCATGGAACGGATACGGCTGCTGGCCGCCGGCTGGGTGATCCCCAGCTCGCGTGCGGCGCGGCCGAGACTGCCGAGGCGCGCCACCGCCAGCAGCAGTTCCAGCGCGCCCAGATCGGGCACCCGGTGCGCGATCCCGACGCCGGGCCGGCCCTCAGCACCGCTGCTCATGTCCGGTCCTCAGCGCCGCTGCTCATAAAGCCAGCTTATGCCCTCATAGGCGCGCACTCCCTGGTGGGGAGCCGGCGCGAGCGCGACCGTGGTGCCATGGTCACCGCAGCCCAGCCCCTGTCCGCCCATGAGGCGGGAACCGTCCCCGACACGAAGACCCCCCGTGTCCCGGGGAACCGCGCCGTCGCCGCGGTCCGGCATCTCGGCCCGAACTGGTACGCCTCCGTGATGGGCACCGCGATCGTGGCCACGGCCGGAGCCGGACTGCCCGGGAACGTGCCGGGCCTGCGCACCGCCTGCACGATCGTCTGGGCCCTCTCCCTCACCCTGCTGGTGTCGCTGCTCGCCGCCCGCGCGCTGCACTGGACGCACCACCGCGACCAGGCCCGCGCCCATCTCCTCGACCCGGCCATGGCCCCCTTCTACGGCTGCCTCTCGATGGCCCTGCTCGCCGTGGGCGCCGGCACCCTGCTGGTCGGCCGGGACTGGATCGGGATGCAGGCGGCGGTCGCCGTGGACACCGTCCTGTTCGTCACCGGGACACTGATCGGACTCGCCGCCGCGGTGACCGTCCCGTACCTCATGGTCGTACGGCATCGCATCGAGCCCGGACAGGCGTCACCCGTGTGGCTGCTGCCGATCGTCGCCCCCATGGTGTCGGCCGCGCTCGGCCCGCTCCTCGTTCCCCACCTGCCGGCCGGACAGCCCCGGGAGACGCTGCTCCTCGCCTGTGTCGCGATGTTCGGCATGAGCCTGCTGACCACCCTCGTGATGCTGCCGATGATCTTCGCCCGGCTCGTCACCGCGGGCCCGCTGCCGCTCGCGCTCACCCCGACGCTCTTCCTGGTGCTCGGCCCGCTGGGCCAGTCGACGACCGCGGTGGGCAAGTTCGCGGACGCGGCGCCCGGTGTGGTGCCCGCCCCGTACGACCAGGGCTTCGCGCTCCTCGCGGTCCTCTACGGCGTCCCCGTGCTGGGTTTCGCGCTGCTGTGGCTCGCGCTGGCCGTCGCGATGGCCGTACGGGCCCGCCGCCAGGGCATGGGCTTCGCGATGACCTGGTGGGCGTTCACCTTCCCGGTGGGGACCTGCGTGACCGGCGCGGAGAGCCTGGCCCGGCACACCGGCCTGGCCGCCTTCGACACGCTCGCCGTCGCCCTGTACGCCCTGCTGCTGGCCGCCTGGTCGGCGGCCGCCGTCCGCACCACCCACGGCCTGCTCAACGGCAAGCTGCTCGCGGCGCCTCGGTGAGAACACCTTCCACCGGGACCAGACCGTGCTCGCGCCGACTTCGATCGAGGAATGACAAGTCGCTGGGGCTTCGGCCGTTCACTCAATGCCGATCAATGTGGCATACGCAGAGTCCACGATCACCGTCTACCCAGCGTGCTCACCGGAGATCGGCCTGGCCGCCGGCTGAGAGGGGCGTTCCCCCACCGGGTAGAAACGGGACAGGATGATGTGGATCATGCAGCACCGCCGCCTGACGCGAGACTACGAAGCCCTGCCACAGAGATCGCGGACAGTGATCCGCTGTGCGACGGCCAGCGAAATGTCCCGTGAGCTGACCGGGTCCAGGAACCGCTCAATCGTTGTGCGGGTAGCTCGGGACAGGGGCGGTGCCTGCCCATCGGCAGGTACCGCCCGACGAAATCCCCTTCATCGCGCTTCAGTTGCACCCGCCTCATGCAGGATGCGCTACCGGATCCGCTCCATGGCGCGGAACGGTCCGCCAGATCGATCACGACTCGATACCCGTCCTGGACAGGCAGGCAGACAGGGGCGGCGCATCCCCTTTGAGAGCTACAGGGACTGTCCATGTGGGGGTGACTCGCGGAAGTCGGCGCGTCCCTAGCGTGGTTGTCAGGTCGCCACCGGTGCGACCACCACCACAGGGGGAGGCCACGATGGACACGACGTCCACCGCACCGCACGACACAGGCTCCGGCCCGGACGAGGAGGGCGACGGCTGGGGCGGCCGTCTCGGCCGGATCGTTCGATCTCCACTCGGCTGGATGCTGACGGGCATGGTCGCTGTCGGTCTCGTCTCGGGCCTGACCGCGACGGGCCCCGGCCCGGTGCCGGCGCTGGGAGCGGCTGCCGCGGTGGCCGTGTACTGGGCGGTCATGCGCTTCGTCGCACGACGTTCCACGCCGGAGATAGCCCGGCGCGGGGCCGCCCGGGAGGCATTGCTCGGCGGCGCGATCGGTCTGGGCTTCATCCTCGTGTCCGCACTCCTGATCACGGCTTTCGGGGGCTACTCCTTCTCCTGGGCGGGCAACGGCTTCGTGTCGGTCGTGTGGTCCGCGGTCATGGTGCAGATCGGCGCCTCGGTCACCGAGGAGCTGTTGTTCCGCGGTCTCGCCCTGCAGGCTCTGGAGCAGTTGTGGGGCAGCCGGGCCGCCGTCGCGATCACCGCGTTGTTCTTCGGCGTCGCCCACCTGGGGGCTCCGGGGGCCAGTGGGCGGAGCGTGGTGGCGATCGCTCTGGAGGCCGGTGTCATGCTCGGTGCCGCGTTCCTGTGGCGGCGTAGCATCTGGTTCGTCGTGGGACTGCACTTCGCCTGGAACACTGTCGAGCAACTGCTCGGCGTCCCGGTCTCCGGACACACCCCCGAGGCTCTGTACACCGTCGACGTCCATGGTTCCACCCTGCTCACCGGCGACGGCTTCGGCCTGGAGACGTCGATCGTGCCCATCGTCCTCGGTGTGCTGATCACCGTCCCGATGGCCGTCCTCGCCCACCGGAACGGCCGGCTGCTGCCCCGGCGGCGGGCCCGGCACTGAGACAGGCCGACTGGAGGAAACGGAAGTGATGTCCCGTCAGGCGCTCTGGAGTCCCCCGCCCCTTCGGGCATTACGTGACTGGTGGAGCGGACGGGACGCCTCCGTCAAGGACGGCGTCCTTGCTCTGGTGCTCACCCTGCTGGCCTTCGTGCCGACCCTGTCGAACATCGGAGGGCAGATCGGCGATCTGCCCGAGCGGCCGGCGAACGCGCTGGGCGTCGGGCTGACCCTGGCTCAGGCCCTGCCGCTGGCAGCGCGCCGCCGGTGGCCCGCGACCTGTCTGGCCGTCATCGCGGGCGCGTTCGCCGTGCACCAGTCGCTGGGCTTCGCGACGACGTTCGGGAGTGTGGGGCTGTATCTCGCCCTGTACTCCGCCGGGGCCCACCAGGTCGGCCTGCGCCGCGCTGTGAGGGTCGCGGCGAGTGCGGCCTACGTCGTACTGGCCGTCGTCCTGCACCACCTCGGCTCACCACAGGAGATCCCGGACTATCTCGCGTTCTATCTGACTCTGGCCGCGATCTGGCTGGTGGGGAGTGCCGTACGCATGCGGCGAGGGGAAGAGGTGGAGCGGCGGCGGCTGGCCGCCGAGGTGGCCACGGCCGCCGAGCGGGCCCGGATCGCCCGCGAACTGCACGACGTGGTCACCCACCACGTGACGGCCATGGTGGTCCAGTCCGACGCGGCGCAGTTCCTTCTCACGTCCGCGCCGGAACGGGCCGGGGAGGGACTGGCGGCCGTCAGTGACACCGGCCGCCGGGCTCTGACGGAGCTGCGGTACCTGCTCGGTGTGCTGGAGGCGACCGGTGAGTCCGCGGTCGCCGACCCGGCGCGTGCGGACCGTGCCCCGACCCTGGGACGGGTGGTCGACCTGGTCGAACAGGCCCGCAGGTCGGGTCAGTCGGTCGAGTTCAGCGAGCAGGGCGAGCGGCGGGCGCGGTCCGTGGACGTGGAGCTGGCCGCCTACCGCGTGGTGCAGGAGGCGCTCACCAACACGATGAAGCACGCGTCCGGGCAGCCGGCACACGTCCTGGTCCGGCACCGCGAGGAGCACGTCGAGATCAAGGTGACGACCGGCGCACCCGCCGCCGCCCCGGCGACCGTACCGGTCCCGCGGAAGCCTGGCCCGACGGGCGGACGGGGCTTGGCCGGGCTGCGTGCACGGGTGCGGATGCTCGATGGTGAACTGGAGGCCGGACCCCGGCCCGAGGGCGGGTTCGAGGTCCGCGCGACGATTCCGTCCCAGCCCGTTCAGGAGTGACCCCGTGAGCGATGCGCCGCAGCCCATCCGAGTCCTCGTCTGCGACGACCAGGCACTGGTGCGGACCGGCTACGTCACCATCTTCTCCGCGCAGCCCGACCTCGACGTCGTCGGGGAGGCCGAGAACGGGCACGCGGCGGTGGAGGCCGCACGGCGGCTGCGGCCCGACGTGGTGGTGATGGACATCCGGATGCCTCTGCTCGACGGTATCCAGGCGACCCGCCAACTGGCCGGTCCCGATGCCCAGTTCCCGCCGAAGGTGCTGGTCGTCACCACGTTCAACGTCGATGCCTACGTCTACGACGCGCTGCGGGCCGGAGCCAGCGGCTTCCTCCTCAAGGACGCTCCTCCCGCGGAGCTGGTGAACGGGATCCGTACGGTCGCCCGGGGCGAGGCCCTGCTGGCGCCCGCCGTCACCCGCGACCTCATAGGTCACTTCGCCGGACACCTGCGGCCGGCCGACACCTCCCGGAAGGCCAGAGAGGACCTCGTAGGCGCGCTGACCCCTCGCGAGCTCGACGTGCTCCGGCAGATCGCCGAGGGGCTGTCGAACGCGGAGATCGCCACGGCGCTGTTCATCACCCCCGAGACGGTCAAGACCTACGTTTCGCGGATCCTGGCCAAACTCGGCCTGCGCGACCGGGTCCAGGCGGTCGTCCTCGCCTACCGGGTCGGGCTGATCCCAGCGGCCGACTGACTGGGGGCCGACCCTGCTGCGCCCGGCCCGGGACATGCCTCAGATGCCCTCTGTCAGCACCCGGCCGGACAGATTCGAACATTGCAGGTCAGCGGCGAAGGCGGGCTCTGTCCCCGTAGATACGCACGATGCAGCCTCTGAAGCACGTCAGCGGCGCGCCCCCGTCCGAAGGATGCAGGGTCAGTCCCAGAGCCATCAGCGGACGTACGGCCTCCGCGTTCCTACGCCCGTCGGGGTCAGGTCCTTGTACAGCCGCCCACGCCTCGAACAGTGTCCTGACGGCCTCCCAGCCCGGCCCGGGCACGAAATGGCACAAGAACGTCGGCTGGTCGACCCCATACTCACGAAGCTCACCGACCCGAACGTCTCTGCGCATGAGCCACCATGTCCTCACTCTGCCCCCCGTTCTTCGCCGCGGAAGCACGCTAATGCTGTTCGTTCGCGTGCGAGCTATGCGAATCAGTCGCTCCGCATCGGCACAGGACGGTTGGGCCGTCGCCGCACAAGTCTGTAAACGCGGCTTGACATGGATCAAGCCGAGCTTTCTGTGGATGATGTATCGCTGCGGCTGGGGCACGAAGGAGGGCCAGGAGACTGTTCTGGCCGTCGAGATCAGCCGTGCCGGCTTCGAGTGGGCGTTGCGGAACGCGTGCCTGTCGCACCGCGTGCGCTCGCTGCACGAAACCAGGCCACCTGGAAGCGGGAGTTGAAGCGGGCGCCCGCGCGCGTGCAGTGGGACCCCGAGCGGGACCTGCGTCTGCCGGCCCTTGCCGTACCGCTCGCTCCAGCTCGGCCTCGCGGGGGAGGCCGCGGCCCGGTACGCCGACGAGTGGATCATCAAGATCAGCGACGTGACGCCGCTCGCCCGCGAAATACACTCCCTGGTCCGGGCCGATGGACTCGGCCGGGCCGCCACGCTGTTGCCCGAGGAGCGGCCGTACCCGCCGGCCTTGGACCAGTTGCGGCGTCTGACGGCCTGAGGGCTCTGCTGGAGGCTCATGCGGCAGGATTCCCCTCTGCCCCCGGTCCCGGCCGCCGTCAGAGCCGCAGGTCTGCTCCCCATGGGCTGTGCGCCGGGCCGCCGTGGCCGAATGCGCTCAGGTTCAGATGCTGCCCGAGGCGAGATACACGCGGGCCCTGGCCAATCGAGCCGTGGAAGCACGGAAGGCGATTCCCGACTCGGCCGATCCGAGGACGACCTCGAAGACTCCCTCACGGGCGGTCATACCGATGTTTCCGGCGGCAGCGGCATTCCAGCCAGTGACCCGGAGCCCTTCCACTCCTTCGAAGACGAGGTGGAACTCGAAGGCGTTGAACCCCTTCTCATGCCATTCCGCGGGGGCGTTCACCGGCAGGATCCGCGTGTCGAACCCCAGGGTCACCGAGGTCCCGCGTTCGTCGATGTGCACGTAGAAGGGATCGCATGAGCCGGCCGGAGGCGGGGTGCGGTCGTACAGGTCCCCCAAGTATTCGGGGGACGCGAGGAGACGCGACCAGTCAGCGCTCATAGAACGTCCTGTCCTCGGTACCGGGAAGAGAACTGTGCCGTCGGGCGTCGATCTTGCTCATGAACAGATGGACCCCGTCATCGGATCCGCTCTCCATGATCCTGAACGCGCTCACGTGGGCGACGCGCACGGAATCGCTGCAGGTGAAGTTCAGCGACAGTCCTCCGCCCCTGGCAGTCACGCGCATACGTCGCTCTGTCCCCCACGGAACCGTCTCGACGCTGCCGAAGACCGGCGGTGTCCAATCGGTGAGGGAGATTCCCTCCACTGCCGTGAACTGGAATTGGCACTGCACCGTGTCCAGGCCCGCGTCGATCCATTCCCGAGGAGCTGTTTCGGGAAAGGACGGCAGGTCGACCCGTAGTGTCACCGCGGGACCCCGCCGATTCAGGTTGATCGATCGGATCCGAATACCGATCAGGTCCGGAACGCGGCCATAGAGTGACCGCAGCGGCTCCGGATCAACGAGAAATCTCTCAACGGTCATAGTAGTAATGCTCCTCGCAGCCCGGGACCTGCCCGTTGCGCGTGTCCTCGAACGGCCTCACATGGACATGCGAGGGCTGGTAGCCGGGTTCTCCTGGTTTCTGATGGCCGAACCAGTGGTCCTGGAAAACTATAAGGTCCTCCCCGTTCGGATGCTCATAGACCTCCTCCGTGTAGTAGACGGGCTGGTGGTCCTCGCCCATCAACTGCTTGGCGCCCTGCCATTCCGGCGTCGTGGCTGGGACGAAGTTGTCGACTTCGAGGGGTACGGCTCCTTCGGGAATTCCGGCGTCCCGCAACGCACGGGCCTTCTGCTCGTCGAATGTGCGCCCGACAGGCTCGCCGCATTCCGGCGCGAGACCCATGGGGTCGATCCACGTGTGCGGGTTGTGGACGTACGTGACCGGGTTGGGCGCGGGGGCCAACCCGAGGGGATCGGGGCTGAGGTAGCGGGCCGTCTCCGGGTCGTAGGTTCGGAAGTAGTTGTGGTGGAGGCCCGTTTCGGGGTCGTAGTACTGGCCGGGGAAGCGGAGCGGCGTGTAGGCCGTCGCGTCGGTGTTCCAGGTTGTGGTTCCCCAGAGTGTCGCGCGGGCGCGCCAGGCTATGTCCCCTGTTTCGTCGACGAGTTCGGTCGGGGTGCCGACGATGTCGGTGACGATGGCGAAGAAGCGTTGGTCGACAACGCTCTGCGGAGAGTCGGCGTCGACGATTCGCTCCGTCTGGGCCAAGGGGCGGCGGCCGTTGTGGTCCCAGGTGATGACGACCGGATGCTGCCGGCCTCCGGTCTGGGTGGTCTGCTCGCAGAGAGTGTGTCCGTCCCAGGTGAAAACGGTCTCCTCAAGGACACTCTCGCCGTCGGCAGCGAGGCGTTGTTTGGCGATGCGTCGCCCCAGCGGGTCGTACTGGTAGCACCAGCGGGTGCCGTCAGGGGTGACGACGGAGGTCAGACGATCCTCTGCGTCCCAGGTGTAACGCCAGGTGTCCGGCCTGTGGGACAGGCGGGTCTTCTGACGCAGCACGATGCGGCCCGCGGCATCGTGCTCGTAGCGGATATTGCCGGCGCGGGTGATGCGGGTGCCTGTATAGACGCGCTGCCCCGTGGCGTCATGATGGGGATGAGTCGCGGGCCAATCCGCGAACGTCTGGTTTCCGGCGTCGTCGTAGGCGTAGCGCTCTGTCCAGTTCTCGGCGCGGACAGCGGTGACGCGGCCCGCAGCGTCGAGGTCGATGCGTCGGGTGCGGTCGGGGTCCTCGATCTGGGTCAGGGCGCCGTCCGGGCGGTACGAGAAGGCGCGGTGCTGGATCACGCCCGCGTCCGTGGCCAGGCTCTGCTCGGTGAGCCGACCCACCGCGTCGAACGTCTGCGCCAGAGCGAGTGTCTCGCCGAAGCGGTAAGCGGTCTCACGGCCGAGTTCGTCACGCACGAAACCGATCGCGTGCCCGGAGACGGTGAGCGCGGCGGGGCGCCCGGTCACGTCAAAGGTCCACGTGCTGGTGGCGCCTGCGGGTGTGGTGCGGTGCGTGCGGCGGCCCAAGGCGTCGTACGCGTGATGCAGGGTACGGCCGTTCACTGTCTCCGACAGGCGTTTGCCGCGTTCGTCGAGTTCCAGCGAGAGCGTGGTACCCGGTGCGGTGGCGTTGACGAGGCGGCCGGAAGGCGCGTAGGCGAACGTGGTGACCTGACCTTCGACGTCCTTGCGGATCATCTGGCCCAGTGGGTTGCGTTCGTAGCGCACCGTCTGCCCGAGCGCGTTGGTTCGGCTCAGGAGGCGGCCAGCGGAATCGCGGGTGTAGCTCTGGGTGCGATCGTCGAAATCGACCTCGGAGACGAGACGGCCCGCGGAATCATAGTGATAATTCCATTCGAAGCCAGTCGAGTTGAGCACGCGGGCGAGGCGCAGCTCGCTGTCGTGGACGAATTCGTGGCGGACTCCGTCGGGGCCGGTGCGCGCGGCGACGAGGTCGAAATGCGTGTACTCGAACGAGGTGACCGCGCCAACGGGATCGGTGTGCCTGATGCAGTTGCCTTCGCCGTCGTACGCCCACGTTTCGACGGCACCGTCCGGCAGGATACGCCGGAGAGGTCGCCCTTCGACCGTCCAATCCAGCCGTGTGGTCGTGCCGGTCGCGTCTTTCACGGTGACCACACGGCCGAAGGAGTTCCGTTCGTAGCGTGTGATCGCGCCGGAGGGATCTGTGACCGCCAGAAGGAGTCCAGCCGCGTCGCAACGCATGCGTGTGGCCGCACCGAGTGCGTCGGTGAGCGCGGTCAAGCGCCCGTGATCATCGTACGAGAAGCACGTGACAGCGCCGGACGCGTCCGTCACGGCAGTACGGTTGCCCCGCTCGTCGTACTCCTGCCGCCATACCGCGCCACCCGGCACGACCACGGCCACCGGACATCCCGAGTCGTTGTATTCGGTGGTCGTTTCCTGACCGTCGGGACGTGTGATCGATACGAGACGTCCGCCCTCGTCGTGGGCGTATCGGACGGTGTGGCCGAGCGGGTCGGTGACAGCGGTCAGCCGGTACCCGGCGTCCCATTCCTGCGTGGTGACGTGACCGAGAGGATCAGTCTCGCGGACGAGGCGGAGGGCCTGGTTGTGTTCGTACACACGGGTGTGGCCGAGGGAGTCGGTGACGCGGGTCGTGCGGGTCGTGGTGTCGTAGGCGAGAGTGGAGGCGAGGGCGTTCGCGGTCCCGCCGGTGGCGGTGACGCGGCCCTGGTGGTCGTACTCGTACCAGTAGGTGGTGTGGTTGCGGTCGGTCCAGGAGGTGATGCGTCCCTCGATGTCGTAGGTGTAACGCATCGCCAGGCCGGAGGAATTGGTCTCCGTGGACAGACGGCCCAGCTCGTCGTAGGCGAACTCGAGCAGGGTCGTGCCGGGCCGGTCCGGGTGGGCGTGGTCGATCAGCCGCAGGCCGGTGATACGGGAGTGGTCGTGGTCGAGCGCGATGCGGTAGCCGCCGGAGTGGACCACCGCTCGGGGGATGTCACCCTCTTCGTACTCGATGGTAATCCGGTTGCCGTTGCGGTCCTGGATGTACTGCAAGGGCAGGTCGACGGCGGTGTCGCCAGCTGCCGGGACGGGGCTGTGAAAGACGTGGGCCAAGCCGGTGTCGGGGTCCGTGATGCGGATGCCGCCGTCGGTCTCGGTGTCCCAGGACAGGGTCAGACGCGAGCCGGGTATGTCCGGGCGGACAGGCTCGTCGGCCCCGCTGCCCGGGAGGGGGAAGCACAGGCGGGCGCCGTCGGCGGTCGCGTAGACGAGGCCGGTCTCGTCGGCCTGGACGCGCTGGTCGAGGGTGGAGGCCCAGGAGGGGCCGAACCAACCGCCCCAACGGTACGAGGACATGTGCGTGCGCTGCAGAATCAGCGGGAGGACGCCGGGCAGGCGTACGTCGGTGCGGGGCAGGGACATGTCGCCGGTGGCCACGTCGATCGGGTCCCGCACGAATTTCTTGACCGTATTGCGGATCGACGCAGGCAGCTTGTCGAAGCCAGGGTTCAGCCTGAGGCGATCGAACGCCGCGCAGTTCAGTTTCATGCCCTTGGCCAGCTCGGCCAGCTGGGCCGGCTTCAACGCCTTCAACCCCTTGCCCAGCGCCTTGCCGAGCACGCCGAAGCCGATGCCCATCAGCGCGCCCTCGGTCAGGATCCCGGCCAGTTTGTCCGGATCCTCGAAGGCTCCCGGATCCTTCAGCAGGGTGTCGAACGCGGAGAACTTCGCGCCCTCGGCCGCCATCTTCCCCACCTCGGCGACCCCGCGGATCTCCTTGAGCGTCTTCAGCGCCCGCTCCACGCCCCGGATGACTTCCAGCACGCCGCGCACCACCGAGCCGAGCGCGGTGCCCTCCTCCTCGATCCGTCCGACCAGTGCCACCACCTTCAATGCCCGCTCACCGGCCATCAGCGTGGACGCCACCTCGGAAGCACCAGCCGTCAGGATCGACAGCGCAAGGCCCGCGATCTCGAATTCGGCGATCTCCGCCAGCATCACACCGATCTCGGAGAGCAGCTCGTGCGCCTTGTCCGCGAAGTCGTCCAGCGCCTTCGCGCCCTCCCGCAACGAGTGCGCCATCTCGCCGGCACTCTTACGGGCACTCTTCGACCGCTTGTGGAAAGCCTGGGCTGTCTTCCCTTCCCACGTCACGCCCGACAACGCACGCTCGGCGGCCAAGGTCGCGTCGTCCAGCCCCTTGGCCAGATGACGCCACTTCTTCGCGATCTCCCGCACCCCGTCCGGATCAACCGCCGGATCCGAGATCCCGAGAAACTCAAGACCACTGGCGATGCTGTCGCCGAACATGTGGTTGAACTTGTTGACGTAGTGCAGCGGGTTCAGATCCACCATGGCAGCGCGCCCCTCAGCCCTTCTTCGCTCGGGTCCGCGCCGCCAGCAGCAGGTCCAACAGATCGAAGGTGTCCGACACTTCACCGATCAGCTTTGCCTCCACCTCCCACTCCTCCTCCAACTGCCCCGTCAGCTTGGACAGAGTGGTCATGCCCCTCTCTATCTCACCCTTCGCACCCAGCAACGACCCCAACGCCCCCAGCGCCTTCAGATCGTGCTGCTGCTCCTTGAAGTCCGCGAGCGGCTTCGCCGTGTGATGCCCCACTGTCCGCAGCCCCGACGCCGCCTTGTGCATCGACGCGGCTTCCTTCGCCAGATCGGACATGGGACCCCCGTAACTTTCCAACGTTCAGCGGCACTTCTCGGTGCTGCACTCTGTGCACATGCCAACCTCACGACACTAGAGAGACGGATTACGGGGGAGGTAGAAACCGGATCAAGAACAAGCAAAAATCGGAGACCGACAAAGGTCTGTCAGCGCGCCTTGACATGGATCGTCATGCCGCGTTCACAGACCTGTGCTGCCATGTGACCCATGGGTGATGCCGGCGGTTGTGCCCGGACTGCCGGTCAGGGGCGCAGGTGGGCCAGCCGTTCTTCACCGGCGGGGTATCCCTGCTCCTGGGGGAGCAGCCGGGTAGCTGAGTCCAGTTCGCCGTCCCTGACGAGTGCGTGGATCTCGTGGGCGAGCGGGGTCACGTCGCTGATCGACACGATCCACTCATCCGCGTAACGCGTCGATGCCTCACCTGAGAGCCCCAGTTGCAGCGAGCGGTGTGGCAGGGGACGCAGGTGCAGATCGCGTTCGGGATCCCACTGGACACGGGCCGGTGCGCGCTTGAGGTCACGCTGCCAGGTGCCGCGGTCGGGATGCAGTCCGCGGACGTAACTCGACAGGCAGGCATGGCGCAGCGCCCAGTCGAAGCCGTCGCGGGTGATCTCGACGGCGAGGACGGTCTCCTGGCCCTCCTTCGTGCCCCAGCCGGAGCGGTACATCATCCACATGAAACTGGGTTTGATCCACGTCATGCGGCCAGGCTTCCACGCGGCCGGAAAACGGCCGTCTCGGATGGCGGGCAGTCCGATCTCAGGGGAGTACGCCTGGTAGACGGTGATCGTGGACGCCGTGTGGAGCGCGCGGATCATGCGGAGCGGTTCTTCCATGGAGTACAGCGTGGGCTCGGCCAGGTCAGGTGACCACCGATTTTCGACCCGTTGCTCAATGCGACGGACCACGCCCGCCGCAGGCGGCAGGCAGTTGCCGACGCGAGTCAAGTAGCGTCCGGCGCATGGAGCGACATCTCAGCGACGCCGTACTCGATGGACTGACGCGTCGAGCGCGGTCGTTCGTCACCGCGCACGGCATCAGGATCGACGTGCCGCCGGTCGGCCGGCTTGCGGAGCAGTGGCTCGCGCTCGGCGTCCCGTCGGTGGAGACCGACCGTGTGGAGGAGTATCAGGAGCGCTGGGGAGGTCTCGTGCTACCTCCGGCTCCGCACTACGACGGTGGACCCAGGTATCTGGACTCCGATCTTCCAGAGGGTTCGCCGGACGAGGGGGGCTGTACCCGGCAGGGACCCACCGGTGTGCAACCCCTACTCGTTCATGATCGGACCGGGCGGGGATGACGGACACCTGGTGGAGAGGCAACGATTCCTTGGTCGCCCTGTACGAGGGAGAGGCCGAGTCCCTCTCCGCCCCCTCGTGCCGCACCGTGTTGATTTACTCCGGCCTGGATGAGTGGGGGCTCTATGGAGGCGTACGGAGTCCTGGACACCGCCACACGAAAGGGTCTGTGAACGCTGCTTGACATGAATCATCAAGCAGCGTTCAGACCGCATGAGCCTGTGGCTGGGCAGTGGGCCGGGGTTATTTTCAGGGCTGGCCTGTCGAGGTTGGATCATGGTCCGGTGATGAAGTGGACGAAGGAGACGCCCCCGGTCGGGCGGTCCGAGCATGAGTCGGAGCTCTCGGACTACCAGCGGGCGATGCGTGACCGGCTTCTCGCGGCTCCTGTGGTGCCCGCGCCCGCACCCTGGCGGCCCGTCTTCGCCTACGAGTACGGCGTTCCTGTCGGCGGACTGCTCGGGATCGGCTTCGCGACGAACCCCGATACGGGCCACGATCTGGTGATGGTTGTCTCGCACGACGGGCACGGTCTCTTCGACGCCGTCACCGGCGAGAAGATCGCCAGGGACCGCGACCCCGCTCCCGAGCACAGCACCCCCGACGCAGTCGCCGACCTGTCCTGCCCCGGACTGGGGCCGATCACCGGAAGCCGCGTACGCATCGCCGGGCTCTTCGGCGGCGGGCTGCACACCACCACCGAAGACGGCTGGACTCTGGAAGTCGTCACCCCGGCCTGGCCGAACGATCGGGTCCTGCTGTCAGTCGACGGCGGGCTCCCCCACGCGGGTCCGCACGGAGAGGAGTGGTGGCACATCTTCCACTCGAACTACTCCACATTCCGATCAGCCGGCTTCTCCCCCTCCGGCCGGACGATCGCCGTGGCGACGAGCAGTGACCTCTCTCTGTGGACCCGCAACACGGACGATGGTCACGCCGACGGCTGAGACATGACCGAGTTCGGGTGGAAGAGCAGCAGGAGGCGGAGTTGAGCGTCACAGGTGTGCGGATCGTCGGCGCGGTGCCTGAACAGGAGGCACGGCGTTTGCTGAGCGCTTCGGTTCAGAACTCGGCGCCGGCACCGGTGCATTGTGACGTGCCCGGGGAATTGGCTTGGTGGCGAAGCAAGGCGCAGACGTCCATGTCCACTCCGGCGACGAGCCATCCCGGCGGTTGGAGCGCCGACGAGGACGCCCTCCGGCTCGGCGCGTTCAGTGTTGTCGATGTAACCGACAACGCCAACTACCCCAATTCGGGCGGGCCGGTGGCGCCACGCGACGACGCACCGGCCCTCACTTCACGTGTCTTTCGAGGACTCTTCGTGGGCTGGTCGTACAGGAAGGTCGCTTCCTTCGATGTCAGAGACCGCTCCCGGTCTGCACTTCTTCTTGCCCTGGGTCTGGCGGGCCTGCCTTTCGGTCCTGGTCAGCGCGGTGCGCATGCCAACTGACCTGCATTCAGAGGGGCGTTGATGGTCGTTGTCCGTCGTCCTCGGAGGGCCCAGAGCGGGCCCAGCTCGTGGCCTTGCGAGTCGGGCGACGCTTACGAATCACGCGATGCAAGACCAGACAAGCGGGCATGGAAAACGTAAGGCGTGACGCGTCACAAGCGGCGTACGGTGACGAAATGAACGCGCCCGCGACCGGCCGGGAGGGCTTCACCTACCTCGCCCCGCTCTTCGACGCAGCCGCCGTCTACCGAGTGGACAATCACTTCCTGTTGTTGCCCGACGCGGCAGAGCACAGCAGTCTGGCAAAGGACGACGAGCCCTTGGGACCGCGGGGTGCCGCCAAGTTCGTCCAGTCTTCCTTCTCGGCCGGCCTCACTCATGTCGAGGCTTTCACGCAGCTCGTCACCGTCGCGCAGCAGGTTGACCTGCACAGCCCTTGGACCTTGCTGCGCGGGGCCCTTGAGAACTTCGCCACCGCAGCATGGCTCCTGGCGGGCAAGAACCGCGATGAGCGTCGCCACCGGGTGCTCTCCCTGTGGGCTGAAGACTTCCGCAACCGCGCCCAGCACGAGAGAGACACAAACTACGTCCCGAGGCCGGGTGGCAAGACCGGAACGGAGCGCCGGGAAGAGGTCAAGCAACTGGCCCTGGCCCTCGGCCTGCCCAGCCTGACGAAGCCAGAGGCCACGAGCATCATTTACGAGGCCGCCGCAGGCGCCGGGCTTGAACCTACCCCAACCCAAGCACTGTGGCGTGTGGCCTCCGGCTTTGCCCACGGCCGCTTCTGGCCCAGTCTCCGAGCCGCGAAAATCCGCAGCGCGATGCCCACCTCGAACGGTGGTGTCCTTGTGAACTTCGGCATCGATGACGATCTGCTGGAAGAAATGGCGGAGGCATGCCGAAAGCTGCTTGAACACACAGCCAGCCGGTACAAAGCGCGCAGCAGCGCTCTATGACACTGCTGCGCACTGAGACGTTCCTCAACTCACCTGTGCTGGTGGACACCTGCACAGGGTGCTGTGCGCCACCGCTGATCATGAGCGGGGCTGTCGTCGGATGGCGTCGTCTGTCGACGTCGGCCACCCTCGGACGGCCCATGGGCGGCCCGGTGCGGAAGCAGCTACTGGGTAGTGGGGCATGTGCCACTACCCAGTAGCCCGGATCGACCCGTCGCCTGTCGGGTTTCACCGGCACCGCGATGAAGGCCGGTGCACTGCATTGTTCCTTCGGACGATGAACGGGCCTGGTGCAGGTTTCGGTGACAGGTCGGTCACGCGGTCTGGAGGGCCGGTGTGATCATGACGGTTTCGCATTCGACGGGGGTCAGCCTGCCGAGTGCGGCTTGTCGGCGGCGTCGGCGGCAAGTCCTCTCGATCCAGGTCACGATCGTGATCCGCAGGTCCTGGTGGGTGACCCATGAACGGCGGTCGAGGACGTCCTTCCGCAGCAGGCTGGAGAAGGACTCCATGCCGCGTTGTCGCCTGCCGCCCCGACCCTTCCCACCGAAACAGCCATTTCGTGGCCGTCGAGCGCCCGAACGAATTTCCGTGACCGGAACTGCGACCCGCGATCGATGTACAGAATGCAGCCGGCAATGTGTCTAAGAGGTTGTCTCACGTGGCAGGTTCCGCGAGCTTCTTGAGTAGCTCAGGGCAGTGGCCATGGCCAGGCTTCGGCTCTGCCGGTCGTTGCGGTCCACGTACGGGATCTTGAGGCCACGAGTAACCCATGGCAGGCTCATGCCGCATGATCGATGAATTCGCGAAGGACAGCCTGCACGGGAGACTGCGGCGGGACCGCGAGGCGCTGCTCTGGAAACTCGACGGCCTGTCCGAATACGACGCCCGCCGACCTTTGACAGTGACCGGGACCAACCTCCTGGGCCTGGTCAAACACGTGGCCAGCGTCGAGGCCAGGTACTTCGGCGAGGTCTTCGACCGGCCGTCCCCGGAACCGCTGCCCCGGTGGCGGGACCACGACGGCAGCGATCTGTGGGCGGCTGAGGGCGAGGCGCGCGATCAGATCATCGAGTCCTACCGGCGCACGTGGGAACACTCAGACGCGACGATCGACGAGCTTGCCCTCGATGCCCCCGGCCACGTGCCGTGGTGGCCGGAGCCTTATACCAACACGAACCTGTTCGCCATCCTGGTGCACGTCCTCGGCGAGACAAACCGGCATGCGGGGCACGCCGACATCCTGCGCGAAGGCGTCGACGGCCGAACCGGGATGCGCCCCGAACACGAGATGCAGATCGATGAGGACGCCCGCACCGCCTACTGCGCGAAGATCGAGCGGGCCGCCAGATCGGCCTCATCAGTCAAGGCGTAGAGGGCTGTCCCACGTGACTTGATGTTCGAGCGGCATGATGCCTGCCGTGAGTGCTGATCTGTCGAAGCGTCTGGTTCCTGATGAACTCTGGGAGCTGGTCGCCCCGTTGCTGCCGTCGTTCGCGGCTCGACCGCAAGGTGGCGGGACCGCTCCGCGTGACGAGCGGGCCGTGTTCACCGCAGTGGTGTACGTGCTGACCAGCGGCTGTGCCTGGCGGCATCTGCCGCCGACGTTCGGCACGTCCTCCACCACCGCGCATCGCCGCTTCACGGTATGGACCGAGGTCGGCCTGTGGCGTCGGCTGCATCGGGCGGTGCTGGACGAACTCGGGGTCCGGGGCGAGGTGGACTGGACCTCGGGGATCGTCGACGCGGCCTCCGTTCGCGTCAAAAGGGGGGATCGCTGACGGGGCCGAACCCGGTCGATCGCGGCAAGAAGGGCAGCAAGCTGCACGTGCTGTCCGACGCCCAGGGCATCCCGCTCGCCGTCGCCGTGTCAGGTGCGAACATGCACGACAGTCTCGCCCTCAAGCCGCTCATCCGCGGCATACCCACCGTCCGGTCCCGCCGGGGACCACGGCGGCGCCGGCCCGTCAAACTCCGCGCGGACAAGGCGTACTTCTCCGCCGAACACCTCAGCTGGCTACGCGAGCGTGGGCTCGTCGCGCGCATCGCGCGGCCAGGCATCGAGTCCGGCGAACGCCTTGGTCGGCACCGCTGGAAGATCGAGCGGTCGATCGCTTGGCTCTTCGGCTACCGCCGCCTGACCATCCGATACGAACGAAAGGGCTCGCACTTCCTCGCCTTCCTCGGCCTGGCCGCTGCCCTGACCTGCTATAAGAAGCTCGCGAAACCTGCCACGTGAGACGCCCTCTAAGCCGGACGACAACATTGTTCAGGGCGTTCACCGCGAGGCGGGACTTCATCCGTGCGTCGATGGAGCAGCCGACGATCCTCTTGATGACGACGTCCTTGATCGCGCACAGGTGCAGCTCTCCTTCGCCGGTGGCGTGTTCGGTGAGGTCGGCGAGCCACCGGTGGCGGGTTTACGGCGTGCTGGGCGACCGCGCGAGCTGTAGGCGTGGTGCTGGCGGCAGAGGCGTAGGGGCTCCCGTCTCTGGTGCGGCGCGGAACGCCTCGATCGCGTAGGCGGCAAAGCGGCGGGAGGCTGTGACCCGGGCGGCACGCGGCGCGTCTTGGACGCCCCGGTGGGCCATGAGCATGAGGATCAGGTCGTCGACGACGAAGCCGGGGCGGAGCCGGCCGGTCTCCTGGGCACGGCGGGCCAGTTCGGCGACCGCGTGCAGGGTCCGCTCCCGGTCAGCGGCGAAGTCCATGGCCTCGGGGAAGGCCGTCGTGAAGGCGTCGGCGAATCCCCGGCTGTGCGCGTGGAGTTCGCAGATCCGCTCGACCAGGCTCCGGAATCCGTGCCACGCGTCCGTGTCCGTGAGGGCGTCGTGGACGGCGGCGTGGCAGGCTCGCCGCTGCTCGGCGAAGGTCTCTGCGATCAGCGCCTGCTTGGTCGGGAAGTGCCGGTACAGGGTGGCGGGGCCGACGCCTGCATGCCGGGCGACCTCGCGCATGGGCGCGCTCAGGCCCTCCTCGCCGAACACCGCGCGGGCGGCGTCCAGGATGCGGGCCCGGTTGTCGCGGGCGTCGGAGCGCAGAGTCTGAGGCAAGTGGCCGGTCATCGTTTCTCACTTTAGCCAAACGGACGGGGGCGTCCGTTACGGTCCGATGGCGGTGCTGCCTCCCCGTCCCGGCACTCTGCCGGTGATGCCCCGGCTGTGGGGCCGGCTCGCCGCCCACGGCCGCAGCAGTTGCGACCCGTTCATCCACCGACCCGAGGAGCAGAGATGAAAGCCGTCGTGATCAGGACGTTCGGAAATCCCGACGGCCTGGAGGTCGTCGACTTGCCCGTGCCCGTTCCTGCCCCGGGGCAGGTGCGGCTCACCACGGAGGCCATCGGGGTAGGCGGTGTGGACGCTGTGATCCGCCGGGGAACGCTCGCCGCCTACGGCTTCCGCGAGGGCCATCTCCTCGGCAGCGAGGTCGCGGGAAGCGTCACCGCGGTGGGAGAGGGCGTGGACGCCTCGTGGATCGGGCGGCGAGTGTGGGCGTTCACCGGCCTGTCCGGTGGGTATGCCGAGCAGGCCGTTGCCTCGGTCGAGGACGTCTTTCCGCTGCCCGACGGCCTGACCGGCGCAGACGCGGTGACTCTCGGCGGCTCCGGCGTGGTCGCCCACTTCGCCCTGGACCGGGCCCGTTTCACGCCCGGTGAGACGGTGCTCGTGCGCGGTGCGGCGGGCAGCATCGGAATCGCGGCCGTCCAGCTCGCAGCCAGGGGCGGCGCGGGCGCGGTGGCGGTCACCACCTCATCGGCGGAGCGTGGCACCCGCCTGCGGGACCTGGGCGCGACCCACGTCCTCCACCGCTCCGGCGAGGGCGGCCCGGACGCACCGGCGGGCTTCGACGTGGTGATCGATGTCGTGGGCGGTCCCCAGCTTCCCCTTTTCCTGGACAAGTTGAACTCCAACGGGCGGTATGTGGCTGTCGGTGTGGTCGGTGGGCAGCCGCCGGCGGACTTCGGCATGCGGCTGATGGACGCCTTCCGCAGGTCGCTGTCGTTCGCCACCTTCAGCTCCGACACCGTGCCCGGCCCCAGCAGGCAGGACGTGAGGTCGTCCCAGTTCGCCGATGCTGCGCGCGGGGACCTACGCACGGTCGTGCACGAGGTGCTGCCGCTGGACCAGGCGGTGCTGGCCCACCGCGAGATGGACGCGGGGAAGGTGTTCGGCAGGGTTGTGCTGGCCCCCTGAGTCCGCACCGCAGGTGGGCCAGGGCGAGCAGGGCCTGTCGGCCGCAGGTCAGCCGGCGCCACCGCGTCCCGCGCTCCCGGCGCCGAGCGGCGAGTAGGCCGGACAGGTAGCGCAGGGCCGCGCTGAACAGATCGATCCCCGACGGGTCGACAAACACGTGAAGCTCCGGGCGGACAGGTCGATCTTGGCGGACAACTCGCCTACCAGGAGCTTCGTCTTTTCCTGGCCACCGCGCCCACGCCAACTCGCCTGCCGACCCGCCAGGTTGAAAAGGCTCGCTGACGGGGCCGAACACCGAACGTACCCCGACACGGTGGACCCCGGAATTGGACAGACACCACGAAGCCCTGTGCACAGGCTTCGCCACCTCGCGAGAAAGGTCTGTGAACGCTGCCTGACATGGATCGTCATGCCGCGTTCACAGCCTCTTCCGTGCTGTGGGCAGCCACCGGCCGAGGCTGCTCTGCTCCACGTCGATGCCGTCTCGTGGCAGACATGCGCAGGGCTGTGTGTCCGGGCCGGCGGCCGCCGTTCGGATCACCCGAGGCGGCCCTTCAGGTGATTGCCGGACGCCTCATGAGCCAGGCAGCCGCCGCAGGGGTACGACGTCTCAGCAGAGGACCAACCCAGAACGCCGTGAGGAGCTTGCCGATGTACGCAACAGTCCGGCGGTACGAAGGGGTGACCGATTCGGCCGAGGCGGCACGCCTCGTGAACGAGGGGTTCGTGGCGCTCATGCGCCAGGTCTCCGGCTTCGTGGCCTACTACTGGATCGATGCCGGGGACGGAGTGATGGTCTCGACCAGCGTCTTCCAGGACCAGGCCGGTGCCGAGGAATCGATCTCGAGGGCTGCGGACTTCGTGCGGGACAACCTTGCGTCACTGCTCCCCAGCCCTCCCCAGGTCATGGCCGGCGAGGTGGTGGCTTCCGTATGACAGCGTTCGGGCCAGCCACGTGAAATGGCCTCCAGGACCGTACCGGCCCGCAGTGCCCGCATGGTCGCCCTTCACAGCGTTGATCCCGCGAGGTGCGTCGGCCGCAAAGAGGACTGTGAACACGGCTTGACGGGGATCATCAAGCAGCGTTCACAGCCTCATGACGGTCTCTTGCCCCTTGTCCGGTGATGGAGGCAACCGGGCTGGGACGCGATGTCAGCCGTCGAACTGGGCCCACTCCACCGCGACGTCGGCCAGCGGGGCGGGAGCGCTGTGGTGGGTGGCGCCGACCCAAATGCTGGAGTTGTCGTCACCTTCGTCCGAGATGTGCGGGACAAGCCCTGGGGCGACGTGGAAACGCGTGGGGGCCCACGGCCAGAAGGGGCGCGGCGGCACGGGGTGAAGTCCTTCGGCGAACCGGTCCACCTGCTGTGCGGTATGTCGGCCGGACAGCGCCCACACAGTCGGCGCCCATCGCGGCCCGACCACCACGCCGATGGTGTCCGTCAAAGCGGAACAAGCTCACCTCGGAGCCCTGCCGGCGCACGCATACGGTCCCGGGGGGGGGGGGGGGGGGGGGGGGGGGGGGGGGGGGGGGGGGGGGGGGGGGGGGGGGGGGGGGGGGGGGGGGGGGGGGGGGGGGGGGGGGGG
>NZ_JBVJCT010000054.1:0-3505 GCF_055588305.1 Streptomyces sp. NPDC042002
CTTTTGGCTTTTCTTTGGTCATCAGCACCCACCCCCTTTCCTTTCCCCCCTCTCTCGCTTTCTTTTCTTTCCCCCCCCCCCCCCCCTCCCCCTCCCTCCCCCCCCCCCCCCCCCCCCCCCCCCCCCCCCCCCCCCACGGCCAGGGCGAGCGCCGAAAGGCCCACCGCCACCCGGCTGCGGGCACGGCTGTTTCTGTTGACGCGCATGAAGAAGTGACTCCTTGCGTAAAGCTGAAAAGGAGGGAAGGAGAGAGATGCGGCACTCAGCCGAGCTTGCCGACCTTGCGGGCGCTCAGGTCGATCACCAGGTCGCGGCTGTCGATCCAGGGCCCGTTCCTGGCCTTCGGGAAGAGCCGTACGCACCGGTGCTCACCGCAGGCCGCGAGGACGGCGGGCTGGGCGCCGGGCGTCGCGCGGTAGACCATGCTGTTGAGCACCAGCTGGCCGGGCGAGGTGAGTTCCTTGCCGGTGGCGTCCTTGAAGTCGGCCTTCAGGCCGGCGCCGAGCGGGTCGGCGATCAGCAGCCTGGCGGCCTCGGTCATCTCGTCGCGGCTGACCGGCGGCTGCACGCCGTGCTGGACGCCCGTCCGCTCGACCTTCCCGGTGCCGAGATCGACGGTCTTGGTGACGAGCGTGTCGTCCTTGTAGTCGTAGAACGTGACGTCGGCCCGGCGTGGCGCGTTCGGGTCGTCCAGCTCGGCCGTCTCGGGTTCGGCGAGGTCGACGCCGATGCGCTGCGGTCCGCGCGCGCCCTCGACGTTCTCGCTGGAATCGAAGAGCTGCCGGTTCACCGCGATCTGTTCGACGCGCTTCATCTCGTCGTCGGTCAGCGGGTCACGGCCCCTGCCCTTCTCCCCCTCGGCCGGCGCCCGCTCGACGACGCCGGGCCGAACCGCGCCGCCCTGCCCGTCCTGCGCCGCCTGCTGCCCGGTTCCGCCGGCCCCGAGGCCCCCGCTCGATTCGTCGGCCCCCGCCGACCCCGGAAGGGTGATACCGATCATCACGGCCGTCCCGGCCACCGCGATGGCCGCACCTGCCACCACCTTGCCCAGATGGCGGTGCACTAACTTGCGCACATTTCCCCCTACTCCCCCTATGTCCCCAGGAGTCGCCTTGAGTCCCACTGGTTCGGCATACGAGATATGCCTGGTCGCGGGGTAAGAGGGGTGTAAGTCATAGGAGGTTCCATCACTTTCGGGGAGACTCGGCTCGGACTCGCCCCCAGGGGCACGGCACTACTGGAAGAGTCATATCCATGCAGGTCTGGCCTGGCGAGGCGTATCCACTCGGTGCCACGTACGACGGTGCCGGTACCAATTTCGCGGTCTTCTCGGAGGCCGCCGACCGTATTGAGCTGTGTCTGCTGCACGACGACGGCTCCGAGACCGCCGTGGAACTGCGCGAGACCGACGCGTTCGTCCGGCACGCCTACCTGCCCGGCATCATGCCCGGACAGCGGTACGGCTTCCGGGTGCACGGGCGGTACGCGCCGGAGCACGGCCGGCGCGCCAATTCCGCGAAGCTGCTGCTCGACCCGTACGCGCGTGCGATCGCCGGCTCCGTCAAATGGGGGGAGGAGGTGTACAGCTATCCGTTCGGGTCGCCCGACAAGCGCAACGACCTCGACTCGGCGCCGCACACCATGTCGTCGGTCGTGGTCAACCCGTACTTCGACTGGGGCGACGACCGGAGGCCCCGTACGGAGTACCACCACACGGTGATCTACGAGGCCCACGTGAAGGGCCTCACGATGCGGCATCCGGCGCTCCCGGACGAGCTGCGCGGCACCTACGCGGCGCTCGCCCACCCGGCGATCATCGAACACCTGACGGAACTGGGCGTCACGGCACTGGAACTGATGCCCGTACACCAGTTCGTGAACGACCACCGGCTGGTCGACATGGGCCTCAACAACTACTGGGGCTACAACACGATCGGCTTCTTCGCCCCGCACAACGCGTACGCCTCCTGGGGCGACCGGGGCCAGCAGGTCCTGGAGTTCAAGTCGGCCGTCCGGGCGCTGCACGAGGCGGGCATCGAGGTCATCCTCGACGTGGTCTACAACCACACGGCCGAGGGCAACCACCTGGGCCCGACGCTCTCCTTCAGGGGCCTCGACAACGCCTCGTACTACCGCCTGGCGGACGATCCCCGCTACTACATGGACACCACGGGCACCGGCAATTCCCTCCTGATGCGCTCCCCGCACGTGCTCCAGCTGATCATGGACTCGCTGCGCTACTGGGTCACCGAGATGCACGTGGACGGCTTCCGCTTCGACCTCGCGGCCACGCTGGCGCGGCAGTTCCACGAGGTGGACCGGCTGTCGTCGTTCTTCGACCTGGTCCAGCAGGACCCGGTGGTCTCCCAGGTGAAGCTGATCGCCGAGCCCTGGGACGTCGGCGAGGGCGGCTACCAGGTGGGCAACTTCCCGCCCCTGTGGACCGAGTGGAACGGCAAGTACCGCGACACGGTCCGGGACATGTGGCGGGGCGAGCCGCGCACACTGGCCGAGTTCGCGTCCCGGCTGACCGGCTCGTCCGACCTGTACCAGGACGACGGACGCCGTCCGCTCGCCTCCATCAACTTCGTGACCTGCCACGACGGCTTCACGCTGCACGACCTCGTGTCGTACAACAACAAGCACAACCAGGCCAACGGCGAGGACAACCGCGACGGCGAGAGCCACAACCGCTCCTGGAACTGCGGCGCCGAGGGCGACACGGACGACGAGACCGTGCTCGCGCTGCGGGGCCGGCAGCAGCGCAACTTCATCGCCACCCTGATGCTCTCCCAGGGCGTGCCCATGCTCAGCCACGGCGACGAGTTCGCGCGCTCCCAGGGCGGCAACAACAACGCGTACTGCCAGGACAGCGAGCTGGCCTGGGTGCCGTGGCCGGAGGACGGCTCCGAACTCCTCGACTTCACGCGCGCGATGGTGTGGCTGCGCAGGGACCACCCCGTCTTCCGGCGGCGGCGCTTCTTCCACGGGCGGCCCGTCCAGGGCACCCACGACGAGCTCTCCGACATCGCGTGGTTCACCCCGGAGGGCCAGGAGATGACCCAGCGCGACTGGGGGTCCGCGCAGGCCCGGGCGCTGTCCGTCTTCCTCAACGGCAACGCGATCTCCGAGCCGGGGGCCCGCGGGGAGCGCATCGCCGACGACTCCTTCCTGCTGATGTTCAACGCGTCCCCGAAGTCCCTCGACTTCGTCGTACCGGTCGACCACGGCCGCCAGTGGCAGGTCGTCGTCGACACGTCCCTCCCGGAGGGAGTCCGCCCGGGTACGGGCGCGAAGGTGGAGGCCGGTGACCGGCTGACCCTGGTCGACCGGAGCATGACGGTGCTTCAGCGGCCCGCCTAGGACGGGCCCTTCCCGGGTCACGGGGGGGGGGGGGTTTCTTCCCGGGGACCGAGGGGGGGGGGGGGGGGTTGTGTTCTTGACGGAGAGATCACGCTGGGCCCCTCCCTTGGGGCCGTGGGAAAAAAACCGAGGGGGGGGGCCG